>JAAHHN010000018.1 GCA_010672165.1 Spirulina sp. SIO3F2
TCAATGAGCTGACCCGGTTGAATCTGACCAGCTCGCACTGCTTCATCCAGTGCCAACGGAATCGAAGCTGCGGAGGTGTTGCCATAATGCGCCACATTGCTAATCACCCGTTCCGGGGGAATATCCAAGCGCTGGGCGACCGCATCGATAATACGCTGATTCGCCTGGTGGAGAATCAGCCAATCAATATCAGCCATGGTGTAGTCACTTTTGTCCACCGTTTCCTTGAGGACTTCCGGTACTCGACCAGCCGCAAAACGATAGACCTCACGCCCATTCATGGAAATGGTTTTATAACTGCCAATATCAGCCCGAGCCTCGTCCGTCAGGGTTTGACCCCCACCATTGAAACCCAAGTTGAGATTATGGTTGAGGCTGCCATCACTGTGAAGGCTAAAACTCACCAGGTCATCCTGCTGGTCATTGGCTTGGAGCACCACTGCACCTGCCCCATCTCCAAAAAGCACACAGGTGCGGCGATCGCTCCAATCCACCCAACGAGACAGAACATCTGCACCAATTAACAAAACATTACGGTAAGCTCCGGTGCGGATAAACTGAGCCCCCGTCACCAAACCAAATACAAAGCCAGAGCACGCTGCGGTGAGATCAAAAGCAGCCGCCTTAGTGGCCCCCAAATGCCCTTGCACTTGGGCGGCACTACCAAAAAGGTCATCCGGGGTGGAGGTGGCCAGAATAATGAGATCCAGGTCTTCGGGCTGGAGTTTTGCCATCGCCAGCGCCCGTTCCCCCGCCTTAGCAGCCAGTTCACTGAGGGTATCTCCTGGCGTGTTCAAATGCCGCTCTTGGATTCCCGTTCGCGTCCGAATCCATTCATCAGAGGTTTCCACCACCTGGCTCAACTGTTCATTAGTGAGTGTGGTCTCAGGGATCGCAGACCCACTCCCCACGATCGCAACTCCGGCCCCGGCTGTTTTCAAAACGGTTGAACCTCCTTAAATATAGTTAGATGGAATTAACTGGAGCGGCTGGCGCTCGCTAAAGTTTGACGATAATAGCTTTGAATACGGTCTTGTACCTGATGCTCAATGGCCACCTGCGCCATCTGAATCGCATTAAAAATAGAAGGTGCTTCTGAACTGCCGTGGCCAATAATGCAGACCCCATTGACCCCGAGCAGCAAGCCGCCCCCATGCTCCGCATGGTCAATGCGCTGCTTGAGACGTTTAAGGTTAGGCTTGAGAATACCGCAACCAATTTGCCCACGCACACCGTAGGGGAGTTCTTCCTTCATGGTTTGGAGCAAGGCACCACCGATTGCTTCGGCAAATTTGAGGAGCACGTTGCCCACAAAGCCATCACAAACAATCACATCAAATTCACCCGAGAGCACATCTCGTCCCTCGGCATTGCCCACAAAGTTGATCGCCTCATTGGCAGCTAAGAGCTTGTAGGCTTGCAGCGCCAATTCATTACCCTTGCTCGCTTCCTCACCAATATTGAGTAGACCCACCTTGGGCGTTTCCACATCCAGGATGCATTGGCTATAGACTGAGCCCATCACCGCAAATTGATCGAGGTACTTAGGACGGCAATCGACATTTGCCCCCACATCCAGGATGATCACAGACTTACCCGCCATCTGAGTGGGGAAGATCGCGCCGATCGCGGGCCGGTCAATGCCTTTAACCCGTCCGAGTCGAAAGAGCGCAGACGCCATCGCCGCGCCTGAATGTCCGGCTGAAACCACCGCTTGCGCTTCACCTGTTTTCACGAGGTTCATCGCTACGTTGATCGAAGCGTTCGGCTTCTTCCGAACATCGGTTGCTTCATCGTGCATTGAAATAACATCAGCCGCCGGCACAACGGTAACGCCCGAGGGTGAACCATGCTGAGTGAGGCAGGCTTCAATTTGGGTGGGGTCTCCGACCAGCAGAACCTCAACATCTAACTCAGCAGCAGCCCGCACTGCCCCTGCGACAATTTCTTGGGGAGCGTGGTCGCCGCCCATCGCATCTAATGCAACTTTTCCGCGTGTCAATGCTGCCATCGCTCGGTATTATGAAAACCTTTAGAATTTTAACAGATACGAGGATTTGTGCTAAGTTTCACCCAGCGGGCGAATGGCTATGCAACACAATCATCTTCCACACCATACCGTTGTAAGTGATTCCTCACAACCAATGCCCGTTCATTTTTCGCAACAGACAGCACTCGCTAGACGCTGGGCTAGACCTCGCTACCGATTAGCAGGGTTACTCTTCAGTGGCCTGGGGACAATTGGACTCCATGCTTGCACATCCCCCGCTGTGCAACCGATTTCGCAATCCCTAGGGTGGGAGCAATCTGCTTTTTTTCAGCCCCCACCTGAACCTGATCCAGCGGTTGTGGAGGTTGTCGAGCGCTATCTTCAGACCTTGCGATCGCGGGGTATTGCGCCCAACGGCCAAGGGATTGTCTTTCAGGCGGGGTTGAGTCGGCTGGCGATGCATCAAGCTCAGCAACCGCGATCGGCGGCTTCTATTACTAAAGTGGCGACGACAGTTGCCGCGGTTGAGAAATGGGGCTTGGCCCATCGCTTTATCACCACGTTCTATACCACTGGCACTGTGGTCAATGGTGTGTTGCAAGGGGACTTAGTGATACAAGGTACAGGTAATCCGTTTTTTGTCTGGGAAGAGGCGATCGCGGTGGGGAACGCGCTTACAGACCAAGGCATCACCCAAATTGCTGGGGATCTGGTGATTGTCGGGCCCTTTTTTATGAACTACAAGACCGATGGCACAGTGGCAGGTCAGCTACTACGGGTGGCGCTCGACTCGCTTCAATGGCCCCGTGAAGCCCAGATGCAATATGCAGAACTTCCCCCTGAGACCCCCAAACCCCAAGTGACAGTACAAGGTACAGTGCGGGTCGAAGCAGCAGTTCCCAGCCAAGCCACCCCCTTGTTTCGCCATGAATCAGTGAATCTGGCGAATATCCTTAAGCAGATGAATATCTATAGCAACAATGTGATGGCGCAGGTATTAGCCGAGTCAGCCGGAGGAGCAGATGCCGTGGCACAGTTAGCGGCGCAAGTAGCAGGGGTTCCTCCTGAAGAAATTCAACTGATTAATGGCTCAGGTTTGGGGGTCGAAAATCGGATTTCACCCCGCGCCTCGGTGGCGATGTTGATTGCCCTAGATCAACGATTAGCAGCTCAAAACGCCAGCATCACCGATGTGTTGCCGGTGGCGGGACGCGATCGCGGTGGTACGCTCAAAGACCGTAATTTCCCGCCCCAGACATTATTGAAAACGGGGACGCTCAATGGGGTGAGTGCCCTGGCAGGTATCGTGCCCACCCGCGATCGCGGGTGGGTCTGGTTTGCTATTCTCAATGGTGGGGGGGATATCCTCCAATTTCGGCGGCAGCAGGATGCCCTGTTGCAAGCAGTAACAGGGGTGTTGGGGACTGGGACGCTATTGGACGGCCAGGGGGGCATTCCGGATGAGCCGTTGGGGGATGCGGGGCGGATTTTGCCTTAAGCGAAGCTAACTTCTGCAATGCCTCAAATCATTGCCTGCTGAGATTGGTCATAATTGAAACATAGTCAACAGTCTTTCTGAATTAGTGTGCTGAATTTTGGGGGGTCTCTAAACTGAAGCAATGGAAATAATTCTTGGCTTGCTCCTTGCCCTGCTGTACATTGCCATCATTTGGATAGTCTCAACTCAACAATGGCGTAAGGAGTTGAAGCGTTTACTGTTTTGGCGAAAGCGCAAAAAACAACCCCTCCCCGATCTAGCCTTACTCCGGCGCGGGCCCAACCCTCCAAATCATGCAGAATTTCATCCAACAACTAAATTATCTCGACAGGCTTCAGCGTCTCAAGCGCCCCTCCCCAATTTAGGATCACTGCCACGAACCGCATTGCAAAACACAGACTTTGGGACGCTACAGGCTTCCTTAGAGGAGTTGGCTCAAGCGGGCTGGTCAACAGCGCAAACCACTTGGTCTTCTGGCCTTCAAATCAGCCCCCATGAATTGCTCGCTCATCATCAACCTGAACAGATCATTGAACAACTGCTGAGCCATGCTCGGTGGATCGCACCCCAGTTTAATATTCCCCAGATGATTCCACGGGTGACGATTGAGTCGATGACCTGGGCTGCGGGCCAATTTGAAGTGGATGACGAGGGGTGGGTGACGATCCGACTGAGTCCTCGCTTTTTTGAGGATAAGCCTGCCACACTCGCTATTCTGATCCATGAAGTCTGTCACTATATTCTGAATAATGCTGGACTCCGGAAAGAACAGACCAACGAGAATGAACGCCTGACTGATCTGTGTATGTTTGTGTGTGGTTTTGGCCCTGCTTTTCTCAATGGCTACCGCCGCCAGCCCTCCCAACAGGACTATCGACCTGGACACCGTTTAGGGTATTTGACAGATCGTGAATATGAATTTGCCAATCAATATGTACTCGAACTGCGGGCGTCTTATCAAGGACAACTAAAATCAGCAGTAGAGATAAAGCACAATCGGCTCAAGCGTTTGCTACAGGGCGATGACAAGGCAGTGAAACGGGTCATTGCTTATGAACGTCGCCAGAGTCCTCAGAAAACTGACCGTGAGCTTTATGAAGATGCGATCGCCCGCATTGAGAACGATCGCAGATAAATTAATTTTTGAGATTTGATCAATGCCATCCAGAACAAAAAAATTAGCCAAAGAACTCACAAATCATAGATAAACATCCAATCTAGATCACGATCAAAAATGTTCTTAAGTATTGTTATTCCCACCTACAATCGTCGCCCCATTCTGGAAAAATGCCTGCGAGCCCTAGAGCAGCAAACTTGGCATGCAGACCGATATGAGGTAGTGGTCGTCGATGATGGCTCCACCGATGGCACAGTGGCCTGGCTCCAAACTGAAACCGCACAATTTCCCCATGTGGTGCTAGTGCAACAAGATCATCAGGGGCCAGCCGCAGCGCGAAATTTGGGCGTCGAACACGCTAAGGGAGACACGATTGTGTTTATCGATAGTGATCTGGTGGTCACGGATGTATTTTTGCAATCTCATGTGACAGCGCTGCAAACTGGGGGCGATCACGCCTTCACCTATGGTCGGGTAATTAATACCGCTAATTTTGAAGATCCTACGGCTGAACCCTATAAAGTCACTGATTTTTCAGCAGCCTATTTTGCTACAGGGAATGTGGCGATCGCCAAACAGTGGCTTATCGAAGCGGGTCTATTTGATACAGAGTTTCAACTCTATGGCTGGGAAGACCTGGAACTAGGCGTACGGCTCAAGAAACTGGGCTTAAAGCTGATCAAATGCCCAGAAGCAGTGGGCTACCATTGGCATCCCGCGTTTAATCTGACCCAAATCCCTAAGCTCATTGACCAGGAAATTCAGCGGGGTCGCATGGGCGTGCTCTTTTATCGCAAGCATCCCACCTGGGAGGTACGGATGATGATCCAGATGACTTGGCTCCATCGGGTGCTTTGGGGTTTGCTTTCACTGGGCGGTCGTTTGAACGAGAAGACCTTAGCGCCGCTATTACAATGGCTCATCGATCGCGGTCAATCGCAACTCGCCCTAGAGGTGGCACGGGTGTTTTTGAATTGGTACAACGTTCAGGGAGTTTATGCGGCTCAGGCAGAGTTAGATTAAATGATGCAAGACATCGCGTAGGGTGTGCATCGCCCACCAGCAGAGGGTTTCAGTTCCCATAAAATGTCCTGAGTCGCTCTAGTGTTCCGTCAACTCTAATTTTGTGTGTTGTCTATCAGCTAAACCATTTTTGAGTAAGTGGTATAGAAAAATTCAACTCACAATTTCAAGCTTGACGTTGCACTAGCCTTGCTATACCGTGTACTGAAGTTACATATAACTTTGTGATGCAGATCCAGTCGATGGCAAGCATGAAGAAAAAACTAAGAAAGATTGCCGATTTTATCGGTTTCGTTAGCAGAGAGAACTGCGATGAAGATTCTTGCAGATGCATTTGACGCTGTCTCGACTCATCACAAAAAACATGAGTGGTATCAAGATACAAATCTAAGTTGTTTGATTACATATCTGATACTTCAATCGAAATGTGCCCTGGTTGGTTTTGCACCCGCCCAATCCAAGCACGAATTTGGGGGAACTCTACTAAACTAAACCCCCCTTCATCCGCCACATGGGTATAGGCAAACAACGCGATATCTGCAATAGTGTAGCGATCGCTCACCAAGAAGGGATGCTGTTGCAGATGGGTTTCTAAAACCCCGAGTGCTGCATAGCCCGGTGTTTGTTTTTGAGCCAGTTGATCTTGATACTGTTCGGGCTGGCCCAAGAGTGTACGCCAATATCGAGACGTAGCGATATAGGGTTCGTGACTATATTGCTCAAAAAAGAGCCATTGTAGAATTTGTGCCCGTTCCCAGCGATCGCGCCCACCATACATTGTCTCTTCACTCAAATAGCCCAACATGGCATTCGATTCTGCCAAATACGTCCCATCTGGCAAAGCCAGTAAAGGAATTCGTCCGTTAGGGTTTTTGGCTAAGAATTCTGGGGTACGGCTTTCGCCTTTAAAGATATTGACTTCGATTGTTGTAAAGGGCAAATTAAGCTGCGTTAAGAGTAGCCGGACTTTGTAGCAGTTGCCTGAGGGTTGGGATTGGTAAAGTATGTACATGAGTCTGCTCTAAACATCCACACATTCTAGGAGCTGTCGTCAGATTGAGTCATTGAATTAACGCTGAATGCAGTATACGGTTTCAACCCAGGAGATTGGTGCTCATCACGATCTTAAAAGAAACCAGCGAGAACAAGAGCTGACCTAGTCAACAGAACTACAGTAAAGCATCCTGCTCAACTCTTTGGCTTGATGTTATGTTAACCCCTGCCCAGAACGCCCAACCTGCTGCTGCACCCATTGATTTTGACTGGTTCGCCCAGCAGCTTCCTGGTTGGCGCGAGTGGGTTATGTTGCGGCAAGCTCATGCCCTAGAGCATGCTACTGTTTGGGTGCTCAATGAAATGCAAGCCCAAACCGTCAGCACCAGTCGTTGGGATGATGGGAATCTAGGTGGCTTGGCAACCGATCGCGGCTTTTATCTCTACGGTACTGTTGAAGTCCCGCAGCTCAATCGTGCAGCGCGTTGTGCCCTGCGTCGCTTACAACAGGGAGATTGGCAACTCGCCCTGCACCCGCGTTGTGGCACCAATACCTTAGTGTCGCTGGTTGTAGCCGCAAGCCTCACTCTCGGCACATCGGTGCTCCTGCCGCGCAGCCCTCTGGCTCAACTGGTCGGGATGGGCACAGCACTCACCCTAGCAACCCAGTTAGCACCAGAATTAGGGTCATGGACTCAGCAGCATCTCACCACTGAAATTCCCTTCAATTTACAAGTCGCCCGTGTTTTTCCAACCGTAGATCTGTGGGGGCGCACTGCACATTTTGTCCAAGTGGAATGGTGTGATTCGGCACGCCTTAAATTTGCATCTTAGAAGCTCCCAAGATCAAGAGAAGCCTGAGATAGTTTTCATTAATGGCGGGCAAGATGCCCACGCTACGGCTACCACGCTAATGACAGGCGTCCTGCCAGCCTGGGACGACTTCTTTCAAGCAGTATGCTTAACTTTTAGCCAACGAGCAACAAACCCGAAACCCTTGATGGCCCAGCTTGACGAAGGCATAACGGTGGTAACGAGATGCAGAACGACAGAACTGAGAGGTATTAAACCAGGAGCCCCCGCGAGTCACCCGAGAACGCTCACTGCGGACTAAGCCCTGGATATTGCCAAGGACATCGTGATAGCGATCGCCATGCCAAGCATCCCAGACCTGGCCATCGGTCGGCGCTTGATATCCCCACCAGGCTCGATACCGCTCATGCCAGGGATCAGCGCACCATTCCCAGACATTCCCATGCATATCGTAAAGCCCAAAACTATTACAAGTGCCAAAATAGCCAACGGGCGTACTTTGACCGCAATATTCTGTATGGGTGCTGTGCTCCAAATCATCTAAGGGAGAGTAATTGGCCCATTCAGGGTGAATTTGGTCACCAAAGTGGTACTGGCTTTGAGTTTGCCCACGGCACGCATATTCCCACTCAGCTTCGCTCGGTAAACGGTAATGCTTGCCGGTATACCGTGAGAGTCGCGCACAAAACTCCATCGCTTCGTACCACGAAACCGAATCTACCGGCCGCTCAGCACCCTTACAAAAAGAGGGATCAGGATCGAGATCTAAAGCGACCTTGGGCAACGCTGCAACCTGAGCCCATTGGGTTTGGGTCACGGCAAATTTTCCCAGCAGGAAAGCTTCGACTTGAACCGGGTGTTGGGGTAGTTCAGTGCTGTCTGGCTCTGAATCAGGGCGAACTGAACCCATTTGAAAGCATCCGCTCGGAATTCGAGACAGTTCAAGCTGGACGCCTGCCCCCAACTGTTCACATTCATACTGTAGAGAGAGCCGTTGATCCTGAAGGAGGGTTGGGGGGTTATGTCTCATGGCAAAGTTTTGGAAATCCCTGAAGAGTGAGTTTTAGCATCAATACAGTCGCTGCGCCGATTTGGATTGGACGCTGACTTTTAGACCTAATTACTACCGTAGGGTAGATATTTAGCCAGAAACAGGTCATTAATGAGGAATTTTTTCAGATAATTGTCGGGTAAATATCATGATTCCGCTTTCCTCTGGTCAGATACAGGGAAATACGGACGTCATTGATGCAAGCAGGTATTCCCTCTACCTAAAGTTCTATCTATTTGCAGAGATCGCGATCGCCGATGGGTGCATTGTGCATTAAGTAATCATTAACCCAATTGCAAGCATGAGACAATTCATTTGTATCCAAAACCTCAGAGAGCGACCAAACCCAAACCTGGTGGTCAAGACCGCTGGCAACCAAGGTTTTCCCTAGGCAATCAATGGCAAGCTGCTTAATTTGTAAGCCATCATGAGGCAATTCCAAAAGCCGCTGACCTTGCAAACCCCATTGCCTGACCGTGCCGTCGGCTGCACCACTCCAAACTGTTTCACTGGTGGCATCAAACACAACCGTGGTCACTGTCCCCTGATGCCCCCTAAATGTCTGAGTCAAGGTGCCATCTTGATGCCAGAGGCGTACGGTGCGGTCAGCCGAAGCGGATGCAAACCACTGGCCATTGGGGCTTACAGCCACACCCCAGACTTCGCCGAGATGCCCAGTCAAGGTATGACGCAAGGTTTGGGATGACACTTGCCATACTTTAACGGTTTGATCAGATGACGCGGATAGCAACAATTGACTATCCGCACTGAAGGTTAAGTCTCTGACCCGCAAACGATGGCCAGAAAGCACCTGCGGCTGAGCACGATACTGACCATTGGGCGATCGCTGCCACAGATAAATATCGCCGCTGAAAGCCCCCACCGCCAACCATTGCTGATCAGGGCTCAGGGCCACTGACCAACCCCGATGCGGTAGCTGAAGCTGCTGCAACAGCTCACCCACCGAGTTCCAAATACTAACCTGGGCATCCCGTGCGACCGACACCAATTGTTGGCCATCAGGGCTTAATTGGAGGTCAAAGGTATGAAGCGTTTGTACCGTAGAGCGATATTGGGGACGCAGGCGGAAGCGACTCTCAGCCGGACGGTTCCACAGCCGAACCCAACCATCTTCGCCGCCTGCTGCGATCCTGCGTCCAGCCGCATCAATCGTCGAGTTGGAGATACCCCTCGATGCGGGGAGGTGCTGCACAAACGGATTCTGTAATTGCCAAAACCGGATCGAGCCATCTTCTGCCACACTCACTAAACGCTGACCATCCTGGGTCAACGCAAAGCCTTGGAGGTTAGCTTGATGACCCCGGAGTCGCTGCGTGATCGTGCCCTCAAGATTCCCGAACAAAATTTCTTTGTCTGTGGACACCATCACCAATTGCTCACTATCTGGTGTGAAGCCAATTTGAACCAACTCCAGATCAAATTGAGTCAGTTGATGACCCTCTAGATCCCAAACTTGGGGCGTGTCGCGGCGGAAGGAAAAGCCGAGTTTTTGACCATCGGGACTAAACACCACCCGCTTGATCGCCGCCTGAGCATTAGCACGGATCAGAAAGGTTCGACTGGGTTGAGGTGGACTGTCGGCGGTGAGGGGCCATTGCCAGAGCTGCACCGTATTTTCCGCTCCGACTGTCACCAACCAACGACCATCCGGGCTAAAGTCAAAGGCAAGGCTATCCGAGAGTTTTGTAACCAAAGTGCCATCTCTACGCCAGATACTGGTGGAGCGACCTTGACTGGCAGCCAGATATTGTCCATCGGAGCTAAAGCGAACCCCCCTTAAATCCGGCAGCTTACGGAGCAGCGTTGTGATTAATGTGCCGTCGAGTTGCCAAAGTTTGAGCGTGCCATCAGCAGCGATTGAGGCCAATGCTTGGCCATCTGGACTAAACACCAATTGGCTAATATTGCCACTATGGGCTTGAATCTGGTGCATCAATGCACCTGAGGCGTCCAACCAGAAAATACGACCATCATTGGCTGCGATCGCCACCATAGAATCATCTGGACTCAGTGCCACATCGGATAAGCCCACATCAAGGATGACCCGGTTGTATTCCGGGCTGGTATAGATCGCCTGGTGCAGTGCTGTTTGCGCTCGACGACGCAGATCCGGGTCATCACGATCGAGTCGCTCCAGTTCTCGGTAAGCCCGAATGGCATCAATCGTGGCATCCAAGCGCTGGTTTGAGTTGTAGTTACCGTTGGAGGCAGCAATCAGGGCATCGATCTCACTCCGGAGAGCCAGTTGTTCACTGCGTCGTGCCTGGCGATATTGCCAAAATGTGAGGAGGCCAAGGGCCGTCATCGCCACCAATGCTCCAGTCACTACGCGCAAAAATCGTCGCTGCTGCTGAACTTGCCCTTGGAGATATTCCGCTTTGAGCGCTTTCTGGGTGGCTTCGCGATCGCTCTGCTCCGAAGCTCGCAAATATTGATAGTCCAGGTCGCTCAGTTGTTTACCCAAAGACCAGTCTTGGGCATCGTGCAATGCCTGCCCTCGTAACAGCCGCGAGTCATCCTGACGGTCTGAGGCGACCCAGGCCGCCAGCAGGGGCGCATAGGGTCGTAGCTCAGCCAGTTGCTGCTCCACCCAGTCTGGTTTGAACACCGCTGCATAGATGCGATTTTTCACCTGGAGGCGATCGCCCTGCTTAATCACCACCCCCGAGAGCAGCAGGTTGGCTTGTTCCGGTGAGTCATCCACCCGCACGGCTTCGGTAGTCAGCACCTGCTGGTAGATCCCCAGCAAGCGAGCAGCTTTGTCATCATCACTGAGCAAGCGATTCCGAATGGTGCGCAGATGCTCCGGTTCGTCCTGGCTTTGCCAATGGGTGAGGAGGCGATCGCGCAATAATTCATCAATCCAAACCCGCTCTGTGCCCGGTGGGACTGTAACTGTACCCTCGGGGCTCTCATCTGCCAGATCCACCACCATTTGACAGAGCTTCTGGGTCAAAAACGGTTGCCCATTCGTCCAGTCTAAAATGGCTTGTAGCATTGCTTCGGGGTTGCCCTCCTCCACATAAAAACCGTTAGCCAGAACCTGAGCCTCGGCAAACGAGAACCCTGTCAGCGCGATCGGGCAACCGATATTAAAGGGTGTGCGCCGCAGATCCTGAATCAGGTCGGAGGGGGTCGCCACCCCAAACAGAGCAAAGGTGAGCCGTTGATAGGCGGGGTTAATCGCTCGCTGATTGTAGCAATAGCGGATCAGGGCAAAGAAGTCATCCACCGCAAAGGGTAGGCTCAGGATGCTGTCAATCTCATCGATAAAGACAACCAACGGCTGCTTAGGCAGTTGGGCACACACAATCTGCTCAATCAGATGGGTAAGCTGCTGTAGCAATGAGAAAGACTGGTTTTCATCGACCCAGGCTTCCAGATCCAGGGCATCATCTAATGCTGATAAATCAAAGCCTTCATAGAGGCTATAGAGCATGCCCCGATACCATTGCAGGGGGGTGATCTGCTCACTACCAATGCTGGTAAAGTCAATAAAACTACAGCGATAGCCCTCTTGCTGAAGACGCGATCGCGTTCGCACCAGCAGCGATGACTTACCCATCTGCCGCGCATTAAAGACATAACAGAGCTGTCCGGCTTTCAGCTGTTCATACAGCTCCGCGTCGGCTTTGCGGGTGATATAGCTGCTGGCCTGACTGGCGAGGCTACCGCCGACCTGATAGTAAACCATGCCCAGAGTGAGACTTCAGCAATAACAGAATGACAAAATGGGGTGGCTTAATCCCCCCTTCCCCCCTTGGTAACGACGCTAGCGGCGAGCCTAAATATAGGCTGGATAAAAATCTGATTAGTTTAACACCCCCTTACCAAGGGGGTCGGCGCAGCCGGGGGGATTACGTCAGCAATGGTCATCAGTACATGTATGTCCTGCAAAATTCCATCAAACTCAGACACAATGAATGGTTAAGGAGATATGTAAGAAGGGCAATGGCAACTGTTATCGAATCTAATCATAGTTCATGAAAAGTGACCCCATCAATTTCGAGGCGCTTGATACCTGGCTACAGGAGCAGGGTCAGAACGCCTTAAGCAATGCCCAGCGCTTGTTGCTCCAAGCTTGTCTCCAATCTGAGCGCGTCACCTATGAGCAGTTTGCCGCTGAGCATAACTATTCAGCCAGCTATGTGCGGTGCGGTGTGGCCAAAGAACTCTGGCGAGTGCTGAGGGCAGCTGCAGGGGAGCGGGTTACTAAAAGTAATTGCTATAGCATCTTGACCCGGCTGCCGCTGGCGTTACCCGCCCCAACCGTGCCCCCTGCCTCGGTAGAATCTCAGCCAGACAGCGATCGCCTCGACTACCCTAATGGCGCTGTGCCGATCAACTCACGCTTTTACATCCCGCGTTTACCGATTGAGAACCGCTGCAAACGGGCCATTCTCCAACCCTGCACACTCCTGCGCCTTAAAGCCCCCCACACAATGGGTAAAAGCTCCCTGTTGAGTCAGCTGCTTGCCCATGCTCAGTCTCAGGGTTGCATCACCATTCGCGTTAATTTTCAAGCCGCCGATACCCAGGTTTTATCCGATCTATCCCGAACCCTACGCTGGCTGTGTGTCCAAATCTCTCAAGCGTTGGAATTACCATCTAAGCTGGATCAACATTGGAACGAGGATTTGGGCTACAAAATGAGTTGTAGTCTCTACATGAAAAAATATCTCCTGCCGCAGGTGAAACAGCCCTTTGTCCTCGCGCTTGATGAAGTGAGTGTGCTGTTTAACTACCCCGACACCAGCCAGGAATTTTTCACGATGCTACGCACCTGGCATGAATACACCAAAGTCGAAACAGCTTGGCAGCATCTGCGGCTGGTTTTAGTACAATCCACTGATTCTTATGTGCAGCTTAATGTTAATCAATCCCCGTTTAATGTGGGCTTGGGGATGAGTTTGACTGCCTTTAGCCTGGCTGAGGTCGAGAAGCTAGTTGCGCTACATCCGCTCGACCTTACAGCCGAACACCTCACAGACCTGCATACTTATGTGGCAGGTCACCCCTATCTGATTCGCTTGGCACTCTATCACCTGACTCGCCAAGATTTGACATTCGAAGCGTTGCTGACGACTGCCAGCGGGCATAATAGTGTGTTTCGGTATCACTTACAGTATTTGCTGTGGCTGTTGCAAGAGCAGCCTGAGTTGATGTCTGCAATGCAACAGGTACTGGCCAGCGCTGAACCCATCAGCTTGCCTCAGATTTTGGGGTTTAAGCTCCGGAGCACGGGTCTGGTTCAGCTTGTGGGAAATCAAGTGCAGGTGAGTTGTCCGCTGTATCGGGATTATCTGGAGGAGGCGATCGCCTAACCTCTAGAGAAGCTGCCATTTACAAACACTGCTATCGCTCTTTTTTGTCACTACAGGATTTTTGAACAAATTTTCGTGGTTACAGCTAACAAGAGAATGCGGGTTTGACCCCAATATGACAAAAGAGGGATAAGTCTCTCTTCAGAAGGTTAACTTGCAGCGTCAATAAGGTTAACTTCGGCCACTTTTTCCATATTTTCAGCTCTGATGAGAAATTGCATACTTGCAATTAAGCCACGAAACCGTCTCACTGGATCTGATTGAAGCCGTTAGAGAAGTCGGCTATCAAAACCACAGTGTCGAATTATTTTTTGGATTCACAAAAATCAATCAAAATCCCTTTGCCATGTATCAAAAACAAATAGGAGAACCATGAAATCACTGTTTTTCGCAAATGTAATTATCAATAAGCAGCGTAACAATCACTACTGGCAAGTAAAAAATAGTCATGGATATTACGATGAATTGGCAAGCTGAAAATTTTGATTATTTGATGAATGCGATCGCCCTGGTTCGGGATCATCTCAACAGTTATATTGCCAAGCTCCAAGGCCAAACCCATGGCTCTGAGCTGGACTCGCTCGCTAAAGAACTCAAGGCCATCGCCCAAGGAATTGCCCATCCCCCAGCCCTTGAGCGTATCTGTTATACCTTCGAACTGTCTCGATTCGAGCGTTTGGTGCTGCTGTGCTGCGCTGCCCAAGCCCTGCATCCTGATTTTCCAGAACTATTGGCGATCGCCCACCGGAATCCTGAGCTGGGGAGCACCACCTTCCAACTGACGCTGCAATGCTTCCCAGAGGCTCACTGGAGTGCAAGCACTGAGCATCGTCCCCTGAAAAAATGGCAACTGGTTCATTGGGCCAATGCCCCGGAACTCCCACGCGCTCCGATGCAACTTGATGGGGGGATTTTGAACTATTTGATGGGCGAACCTTACAGCGACCCGATGTTAGCAGGCATCATCATCCGTCAGGAAAGCAATCGATCGGGCAGGCAAGCATTGCAACCATCCCATACTGCCATTATCGAACAACTCATTGCGCTGTTTCAAGCTGCCCATGACCCCCTGCCGCTGGTGCAGTTATGTGGAACCTTACAGGAGTTCCAACAGGCGATCACCATTCAGGTTAGCCATGTTCTTCAAGTGCCCATCTATACCTTAGCGAGTGACGCGATCCCCAGCAGTCGGTCAGAACTGCAATGGTTCATTGTTCGACTCCGGCGTTGGCTCGCCCTAGAACCAGGCATCCTTCAAGTCCAAATTACTGCCAACCTGATCAACTTAGGGCAAGGCCCGCGATCGCTGGTGGATGTCTTTTTAACCACCGTGAATGTGCCGTTAATTATTCTGACGGAACAACGGTTAACGCTAGCGCACCCCGTTGTTATGACCTTCGATGTGGTGGGTTTGCAATACGACGAGCAGCTCGATCTGTGGCAGGCGGCCTGGCATGATGGAGAGGAGCCAGATTCGTTTGCCAATGATGTGTTGGCGCGCCTCGCCTCCCAGTTTCGGCTCTCCGATGCCATGATTCAAACCGTGAGTACGGCAGTACGAGAAGAAATGATCGACGATGGTAATAGCCAAGGCGCGGTGAGCGATCGCCTCTGGGAGTTTTGTCGTTTGCAAGCCCGACCCCAACTCGAAGGGCTAGCCCAACGCCTGAATGTGCGGGCGACCTGGGATGACTTGATCTTGCCGGAGCGCGAAAAAACGATGCTGCATCAGATCATGATTCATGTGCGTCGGCAGGCCAAGGTCTATCAACAGTGGGGCTTTGCAGACCAAAATCAACGGGGCTTGGGACTGACGGCACTCTTTGCAGGCGCGAGCGGTACAGGTAAAACCACGGCAGCAGAGATTCTAGCCCATGAACTCAAACTGGATCTCTTTCGCATTGACCTGAGTGCTGTGATGAGTAAGTACATCGGAGAAACCGAGAAGAACCTACGGCGGATTTTTGATGCGGCGGAAGTGGGCGGGGCGATTTTACTCTTTGATGAAGCCGATGCCTTGTTTGGCAAGCGCACCCAAGTAAAAGATAGCCACGATCGCCACGCCAATATTGAGGTCAGCTATCTGCTGCAACGGATGGAAGCCTACCAAGGTCTGGCAATTTTAACCACGAACCTTAAGGACAATCTGGATCAAGCATTTCTCCGACGGCTACGGTTTGTGTTGAACTTCCCCTATCCCAAGCCAACCGAGCGCAGCAAAATCTGGGCGCGGGTGTTCCCTAGGGCGACACCCACTCACGCACTGGATGTTGAACTGCTGGGTCAGCTTGATGTGACCGGGGGCAATATTAAGGCGATCGCGCTCAATGCGGCATTTATCGCTGCCGAACAGGATGAACCTGTGAAGATGAAACACATTTTGGCGGCAGCCCGGATGGAATATCTCAAACTGGGGCGATCGCTCACCAAAGCCGAAACCCAATATTGGGATTTAAGTTAAGCCATCTGTATGGACTTAATGCTGAAAAGCCTGTTTTGCCTAAATTTTAAGCCTGTGGCGGGCAAGATGCCCGCGCTACAGATCGTAAATGAGGAAGAACCGTAGCGCAGCTGTCTCGGCTGCCTGATGAATAATCCAGGCTAAATCTTCTATCGACTCCATCAACCCAGTCTCTCCATCGACTCAACAGCTATGACACGTACCGCCAAACCCCAAACCGCTGCACCGCTCAAGGCGACAAATCAGCAGAAGTCCAATTTTGCCCCTCCTCCGGTGCTCCAGCCCAAACCTCGTAAACAGCAGACCACTGAATTACCAGAGTGGAAACCCGAAGGCAGCCCAGAAACCAACGTGCTGCAAACATTGAAGGCATCTGCCTTACAAGCCAAGCTAACGATTGGGCAGCCCAACGACAAGCACGAGCAGCAGGCCGATCAGGTTGCCCGCCAGGTGGTGCAGCAGATCAATACCCCGAACAGTGAATCCAACGCGCAGCAGAGCATTGCCTCACTGCAACCCTCGGCGTTGGTTCAAGCGAAGAGTGCCCTCACGAGTGGTGCAGCACCAGCGGGCTTGGAGTCTGCTATCAATCGCGCACGGGGTAGCGGCCAGCCCTTGGAAGCGAGTTTACAACAGTCAATGAGGCAAGCCATGGGAGCCGATTTTAGTGGCGTTCGGGTGCATACTGACGGCCGTTCTGACCAGATGAATCAATCGATTCAGGCCAAAGCTTTTACCACTGGGGCGGATGTCTTTTTCAAAAAGAATGCCTATCAGCCGGGGAGTCGTATGGGGCAAGAGCTGATCGCCCACGAACTCACCCATGTGGTGCAGCAGGGGACAGCCTCAACCGCTGTGCAACGCACCACGGATACAGTGATTCAACGGACATTAGATGTTGAGGCTTACTTTAAAAAGTACAAATCGTTCCAGAAAGCCATGGGAAACCTGGCTAAACAGCAAAATAAGGATTCAATTGACCCCACAGCTTTGTTTAATGAAATTGGTTATGGTGGCCAAGATGAACTCACGGGCTTAATGTCTACCGGCCTCGCCTTTCTAGATCCTGATCTCGATCCTCAAAAAGCACGGTCATCCGCGAAGATTGATCTTGTGACTGATTTAAGTATCATCAACCAGGCGTTGGGTGATGTGGAGGCAAATCAGGTCATCACAGCATCGCTGAATGCATTTACTGAAAACATGAGTAAAAATGGAATTAAAATGTCTTGCTATCGTGATCCGAGCACGGTGAAGTTGACGGTGATATCTGAGAGTGAGCCTAAGGATTTTGAAAATCAATTCAAGGCAATCGAAACAATAGTTTGCTTCCAGATAGGTGCAGTCTTGAAAGGACTGAATTCAGGAGAAGAAAAACTGACTCAACAGCAAATCAGGGATGCTAATATAAAGCTGCTCAAATGTGTGCCAATCGGTAGTGGTAGCCAAGACGAAAAGCAGAATGATTTGGCTGCAAAGGATGATGCCAGCATCAAAGTCGATTTCATCACGTCACTAGAACAACAGCTCCAGGAAACCGAGAAAGATGCGAAGAAATATACCATCAAGAATCATGAGAAAACCCCTGATCGGGAACAGCCAAAAGTAACCAATGATCAACTCCTCGCACTGTACTGCGATCGCTTTAAGGCTGTGTGGCAGAAAGATGTAAGCAATGATGCAAAAAATATTGATGCCGCCTGGAAGCAGGCAGAACAGTTTGTGAATCGTGACCTCCTGACTGATCTATATACCGCAAGCCAGCGGGCTGTTGCCAAAGCAGAGATTTATGACAATGATGGGGCTGATGCAAAATATCGAGTGTATACCGTCATTGATATTTCCAACTTACGAGGTCTTAATCAGACCTATGGCAAGGAGGAGTCGGTGAAGATCTTCAAGGGAATGGTCGATATTGTGGATAAGCAACTCAGAACGGTTAAGAATTTCTCGAAGCTGGAGGGCTATCATCACGGCGGTGATGAGTTTAGCTACTACTTACTGTTCGATAAAGCAGTGTATCAACAGAGTGATGATGTTGTCTCAACACTTAATTGTGAAGTTGAGGAAGTTTTGTCTAAAGCACAACGTGAAGTCTATGCCTATGTTGATCAGTTAAGGGGGGTTTCTGCTCTAAATCGTGATCATGGTCTCAAGGGATTAGAGCATGCGAAGGGAGACAAAGGGAGCCACTTCGCTGGAACCGGAATTTACTATGGGCATTGCAACACCTCAAAACCCGACTATATAAAGGTCGCAGGTGAAGGGTTAGAGGTTTCTAAGAAAAAGATGGAAGCACTCAATAAGAAAGCGGCTGCTAAGGTAGCAGAAAATAAGGCGATCGAGAAACAAAAAACGGGCGATCCTAAGATGGCTGTTTATGGACAGACTGCTAGCACTACCCACGAGTGGCAGTAAACGCCAGTCTGCGTATTCAATCTAGGCTGGATTATTCATCAGGCAGCCAGGATGGCTACGCTACGGTTTTTCCTAAATTACAGTCCGTAACACGGTCAGTGAGCTTGTCGTTGGCGTAGCCTCCCGAAGGGATATCTGCATCTTGACCGCCACTGGTTTAATACCTCACTGACCGGGAATCTTTGGTGAGAGTCATGAATAATGCGGGCTAGACTCACTGACATTTCAACACTGTGCTTAAGGAGTTTTGCAAGTCTCAAGAATAGTCCAGGTGAATCTCCCGCTTCAAAGAGGTTAACTCACAACACAAAAGAGGTTAACTATCATCACTTTTTCCCTATTTCCGGTTCTAGGGACAGAGCGCATACTTGCAATTACGCCACCCAACCACAGTGGTTCGCTGAACAAACCTACCGGACATTTTGCAATCATGAAACGCCTGACTGCTTTCGCTAATCCTCTAACTTCTCGCTTCAGCCGTTGTGCAACCATAGGTCTCGCCAGCCTACTGCTGGCAACTGCTGCAACCCCATCCCTTGCCTACGACGCAGATGATTTAGAAACACTGAGGAACAAAGAGCATTGTTTTTCCTGCGACTTAACTGACGCACCTTTGTCTGGGTGGGACTTAAGTCAATTGCTTATTTCCGAGTCGGATTTAAGTGGAGCGAACTTGAGTGGCACAGATCTGAGTGGTACGTGGTTGTTTCGTACTGATTTGAGTGGTGCAGATTTGAGTGGTGCAGATCTGGATAATACGGTGTTGACTCGTGTTGATCTGAGTGGGGCAAACTTGAGCGGTGCAGATCTGAGTAGTGCGGATATATTATCAGGCTCGACTCTAACTGGAGCCACTTACGATCAATACACCCTATTCCCGGATGACTTTGACTATAGTGCCCTGACTTATGTTGGAACCACTGAGGTGACTGCGGATGGCTCCGGTTCTGGCGGCAGCGGTACAGGCGGTGGCATCATCATTGCGGATGACTCAGATGATGATGTGAGTGTACCGGAGCCTGCCACAACACTTGCATTACTTTGTGTTGGTGCATTTGTGTTCAAGACCATCAAACGTCAGAAAACTTGAATATAGGCTCAGGCCTCAGACCAATCAGCCCGCAAACCTAGGTGAGGTGCTAGCTGCCAAGGATTTTAATGTTGCTCAAAAATATTCCCATTGGGAAGTTAATTATCCTGATAGGCAATCACCATGATTTCCGGGGCAAAGTAGATTTTGGGACGTTGGCTCCAGTCGGCTTCAACCAGAATGTTAGCTTGAATTAAACGCTCAAGATCCTGAGTTGCAGTGGGATAACTGACATCACATAATTCTGCAAGTTGCGATCGCGTAATAGCTGGAGATTCAAACAAGTAATCAATCAAACGATTCAGACGAATATTCCCCCCCTGCTGGCTCAAACGTTCTAGATATTGATTGCGCAGTTGGAGCAGAGCATCAAACCGTTGAATTGAGTCTTGAGACTGGTCAATCACGCCCCTTAAACAAAAATTCAACCAAGCTTCCCAATTCCCAGTAGCACTCACCGCAAAGAGATTATCAATATATTCGTCTTTATAGCGATCAAAAAAAGCACTGAGATAAAGCCACGGGTGATCGAGCTGACATTTTTGGTAGATCATCAAGGATAGGAGGAGACGACCCACCCGACCGTTACCATCAATAAAGGGATGAATACTCTCAAACTGGTAATGCACCATGAAGCAGAGCAGCAGTGGATCGATCGTGCTGGGTTGATGGATAAATTTTTCTAGACGATCGAGGCAGGGTAACACTTCCGGGGCAGGCGGTGGAATAAAGCGAGCATTAGACCCAATTTTGACTAACCCTCGCCGGAAGTGACCCGGATTGGCTTGCGCTCCGCGAACGCCCATAAGGAGTGTCCGGTGCATTTCACGGATTAGGTTGAGGGAGAGGGGGCGTGATTCGAGGAGGTGCAAACCCAGTTCTAGCGCTTTGGTGTAGTTCGCCACTTCTTGCCAAGCATTGACAGGATCACTTACTGACTGGGGTTGTTGAGGATCAAGTTCAAATAAGAGCAATTGCTCTGGGGTAGCATAGGTTCCCTCTAAGCTAGAGGAACGCAAGGCTTCACGGCGTTGAAGGGGCCGCAACAAGAGATTGTAATTGGGCATGTAGCGGCCAACGCCATCAAGGCGACCCAGTGCTTCTTTGGCTTGGGTGAGTAATGACCAAGTACTGGGGGGATTTTCCCAGGCGGGGGGGAGTGGGTGGGGAATAAAGGCCCAGTCAGTTTGACGACCGAGTGTAACTTGACGCAGTTCTCCAGGGGCATTTTCGGTAAAGCGATCGCGCTGCATTAACTTTAATTCCAGGGGAATGAATTAAAATTTTAGGCTCAAAATTTTAATTCAGGGAGAATGAATTAAAATTTTAGGCTTATAATTTACAGCTCCTCCGTCTGCACACCAACGCAAAGATCGCGATCGCCCCTCGGTGCATTATGTGTCAGGTAGTCCTTCAGCCAATTGCAGGCATAGACTAACTCATCGGTGTTTAACACCGTCGCAAGCGACCAGACCCAAACCTGGGGACTAAAACCACTGGCGACCAATGTCTCTTCAGCGGCATCTACAGAAACCCGTTGAATGCGCAACGCTCCATGGGGTAACTCCCAGAGCACCCGACCTTGTAAATCCCAGCGTTTAACCGTACCATCTGCGCCCCCTGTCCAGAGGGTTTTGCCATCCGCCCCAAACGTCACGTCAAGGACGCCACCCTGATGACCCCTCAGGACTTTGGTCTCACCTCTCTCCCACTGCCAAAGGCGTACCGTGCGATCAGTGGCGGTGGAAGCAATCCACTGACCATCTGGACTGATCGCCACCCCCCACACAGCGTCACTATGACCGGTTAACGTCTTGAGCACAGTTTGGGAGGAAACATCCCACACCTTCACCGTTCGATCCGCTGACCCCGAGACCAAGCGTTGACCATCGGGGCTAAACACCAAATCTCTCACATACAACCGATGCCCAGAGAGGATTTGAGGCTGGGGTGAATATTGACCACTCGGTAACTGCTGCCAAAGATAAATCTTGCCATCGTAGGCTCCCACCGCCAGCCATTGCTGATCCGAACTTAATGCCACTGACCAGAGCCCATGGGGAAGTTGAAACATCTGCAACAGCTCACCTGCCGTATTCCAGCTCTTGACTTGACCATCTCTGGCAACGGAGACGAACCGTTGACCATCCTGACTCAGGGTCACATCATGGATTGGGGATTGATGCGCCCTCTGGCGATATTGAGGACGGCTGGGGAAATGTGCCTTAGATTGGCGTTGCCAAAGCTGGATAACGCCCGCTGGGCTACCTGTTACCACCTGCATTCCGGAATTATCCATGGTGCTGAGAGACAAACCTCGTGATGCCAGAAGCTGCTGCCGAAAGGGGTTACGGCGTTGCCAAAACCGCACAGAGCCGTCCTCAGCTACAGTGACGAGGTGCTTGTCATCAGCCGTGATCGCAGAACTGAGGATATTGGCTTGATGCCCCGGAAGACGCTGGGTGATTGAGCCGTCGAGATGTCCAAACAGCAGCTCATTGTCCGTTGAAGCCATGATGAACTGTTCGCTGTCCGGTGTGAAGCGGGGTATGCTCTGGTGGGGCATCTCGACATCAAACGTTACTATTGGTGTGCCGTCGAGTTGCAAAATTTGGGGGTTCTGACGACGCAAGAACAGACCCAGTTTTTGGCTATCCGGGCTAAACACAATGTGCTGGGAACCCGCTCGGGGGTCAGGCTGTACCTGAAAGGTACGATGAGGTTGGGGAGGCAGGTTAGCTGGAAGCGGCCATTGCCAGAGCTGCACCATGGCTTGTTCGCCCGCCGTCACTAGCCACTGACCATCCGGGCTAAAATCCAGCACACCGCTGTTCGGTAGGGTCGTCACCAACTCACCGTCTAAGCGCCAAATCTTCGCAACCCAGCCCTGCTCAGTGGTTGCCAGATATTCACCATCCGGGCTAAAGGTCACGCTTCTAAAACTGCGATCGATACGGGCAAGGGTGCTGACCAAGGTGCCATCCGGTTGCCAAAGCTTGAGGGTGCGATCGGCTGAAGCTGAGGCGAGCAGAGTGCCATCGGGGCTAAAGGCAAGCTGACGAATGGGTCCTTTATGGGCTTTGAACTGGCGGATGATTTTGCCTGTGGGGTGCAGCAGCGTAATGGAACCATCACCGCCCGCGATCGCCACTAACGAGTCATCAGGACTAATCACCACATCCAGAAGGGCTGCCTCAAGGGCAAGCCGATTCTCTTCATTGGCAGTGTAGATCGCCTGACGCAGTGCCGCTTGCGCCCGCCGACGGAGGTCGAGATCATCGTGGTCAAGGCGCTCCAGTTCGCGGTGGGCGCGAATCGCCTCAATCGTGGCATCCAGGCGTTGGTTGGAGTTGTAGTTGCCGTTAGAAGCCGAAATGAGCGCATCGATTTCGCTGCGGATCGCGGCTTGCTCACTCCGTCGGGCTTGGCGATATTGCCAAAAGGTGAAGCCTCCCAGCCCAATCGCCAGAACTAACGCCCCCGTCACGGCACTCAAAAAACGCCGCTGGAGTTTGGCGGTTTGACGCTCCTGGGCTAGATCGCGGGCTAGGGTCTCAGCACGGCGATCGCTCTCTTCCGACGCTCGTAAATATTGATAATCCAGATCACTCAGTTGCTTCCCCTGAGACCAAATCAGCGCATCGCGCAACGCTTGTCCCCGCAACAGCCGTGATTCATCCTGACGCTCCGAGGCAACCCAAGTTGCTAACAGTTGGGCATAGGGACGCAGATTGGCCAATTGCTGCTCCACCCAGTCGAGACTAAAAATTTCCCCATAGAGGCGATTCTTCACCTGCAAGGTGCTGCCCTGACAAAGCACCAACCCCGAGAGCAGTAGTTCCCGCTGCTCCGGTGAGTCATCAGCTCGAACAGTGAGGTCAGGCGAGCGCACCTGTTGATAAATCCCCAGCAGCCGTCCTGAGCGGTTAGGATCACGCAAAATGCGATTGCGGATTGTGCGCAGATGCTCCGGCTCATCGTTCGATTCCCAATGGGTGAGGAGACGATCGCGCACCAAGGCATCAACCCAATCAGCTTCCGTGCCAGCAGGAATCCGCAACAGTTCATCGAGCTGCTCGTAGCCCACATCCACCACCAGTTGGCAAAGCTTTTGGGTCAGAAAGGGCTGACCGTTTGTCCAAGATAAAATTGCGGTCAATATCGCGTTAGAATCACCCTCCGCCAGTTCGATACCTTCGGCGAGAATTTGTGCCTCGGTGAATGTAAAGCCATCGAGGGCGATCGGCCGACCAATATTAAAGGGGGTGCGGCGCAGCTCCCGAATCAGATCCGAAGGAGTCGCTACGCCGAAGAGGGCAAAGGTGAGGCGTTGATACTCCGGGTTGAGCGATCGCTGGTTGTAGCAAAAACGCACCAGGGCAAAGAAGTCATCCACCGTGAAGGGCAGACTCAGGATGCCATCAATCTCATCGATGAAAATGACCAACTGCTCATCAGGGAAGCGATCGAGGAGTTGATCGAGTAAAAAATAACTCAACTGCTGCAACAGCGAAAACCCCTCCTGCTGCTGTTGCCATTGTTTGATCTTGAAGTCCAGCCCAAACTCACGCCAGAGGTTATAAATCAGGCCCCCATACCATTGCAACGGGGTGATATTTTCACTGCCGATACTGGTCATATCCAGTACACTACAGCGATACCCTGTTTGTTCGAGGGCAGACTTAGTACGCACCAGCAGCGAGGACTTGCCCATTTGACGTGCATTAAACACATAACAAAACTCGCCACGCTCTAGCGCTCTCAGCAACTCATCATCCGCCTGTCGAGCAATATAGCTGGGTTCCTGGCTCGCCAAACTGCCACCCACTTGATAGTAGAGCATACACAATTTTTCCTTAAATGCAGAAGATGAGCCAACCCAGCGCTGATACCATTTTTAACTCAATTAATCCTTGGGTTGAGCAACAAACGGGTCAACGGCTTAGCAACATTGAGCACATTGTTTTGCAAGCCTGCTGGGACGATGCCAGACAAACTTATAAAGAGATCGCCACTCAATACCGCTACTCCTTGAGCTACATTCAGCATCGCGTCGCTCCCTGCCTCTGGCGACGGCTGAGTGCCGCCGCAGGAACTAAAATCACAAAGAATAATTTCAAAACGGTGCTGATACAACAGCTTGCCAATGCTGACCGAGACAGAGTTTCTAGTTCATCTGCTGGTGTTGAACCCTCTCCAACAGTCTTGGCTAGTGTGCTGGAATTTCCCGACGGCCCGGTACCGCCCAATTCGGCATTTTATGTGCGATTGTTGCCCGGTGAGCAGCGCTACTATCAAGCCCTCCAGCGACCCGGCGCTTTGTTGCGAATCAAGGGAGCTTGGCGGATGGGCAAAAGTTCCCTGGTCAACCAACTGATGGCATCTGCCCAACAGCAAGGCTACCAGACGGTCAGTTTAAATTTTCAGCAATTGGAGCGATCGCAACTGTCTGACCTCAATCGTCTGCTGCGCTGGTTGTGCACGGTGTTAAGCAAGAAACTCAATCTACCCGCTGCCCTAGATGACTATTGGGACGAAGACATGGGGCTGAAATCCAGTGCCACTGCTTATCTGGAATGCCATGTGCTTAAACAGTTAGAACAGCCTTTGGTGCTGGCGTTGGATGATGTGAGTGAACTGTTCCCCTACACCGAAGTGAGCCGTGAGTTTTTCACGATGCTGCGCACTTGGTATGAATACACCAAGTCCAATGCGAATTGGTCGAAGCTACGGCTGATTTTGTCTCAGTCTTCAGAGACTTATATCAAACTAGATACCAACCAATCCCCCTTTAATGTAGGGGTGCGCCTCGAACTCAAAGGCATGAGCCCAGCCAAAGTCCAAGAGTTGCTCGGACGCTACCCGTTGACACTCTCTGAAGCACAACTAACGCAATTGCTGACACTGGTGGGTGGCCATCCTTATCTCATCCGTTTGGCGTTTTATCATCTGGCTCGCCAAGACCTCACCTTTGATCAGCTACTCGCTACCGCAGCCACCCATGAAGGTGTCTTTGCCCATCATCTTCAGCATTATCTCTGGGTTTTGCAGAAGCAGCCGGAGCTGGCTGAAGCCATACAGCAGGTGCTGGCTGCCCCAGAGCCTGTGACGTTGCCTCAGATGTTAGGGTTTAAGCTCCAGAGTATGGGTTTGGTGACGCTGGTACAGAATACGGCACAGATGAGCTGTCTGTTATACCAGGATTATTTTTAGGACTTACGCATTGACAGAAAGGACAAAAGATGGCGAGAAGAGAGAAGCCGAGTCAAGATGCCGCAATGCGTCAACGGAGCAAACCATCCACAGCTCAAATCCGTGAGTTGTGTGAGGTTAGGGGCAATTTTGGCCAAGGTGAGCCACGATGGCATGAACCGTTTTTTATAGTTTTCTTGTTCGTACATTAGATTTGGATTGACGCTTTGCCAATCCATTGCTCCTCCATCTCGTCCTATGAAATTTTCCCGCACCTCACTACTACTGACCATTGCAGCCTTCTGGCTCGCCTTGGGCTTAACGCTAGGGCTACATTCACCTGCCCAAGCTGACCGTGTAGTTGATCATCATTCAGCACACGACTGGGCAAAGTTTACGGCGGAATCGACGATTGATCGTGGAACTCGATGTCTGAACCCCTTATTCCCTCGTTATAGAATTGAGAAGCTTGCCAAGTCGTGTTCAGCCGCGATCGCAGCGATCGATCAGACTGAAGCCAACTGGGAAAATGACTATGAGACTTTTTTTGATCGCGATTTTGCGGGTCTTGGCCTCAGTGCGGCTGAGATTTCACAAACGCTCAGCGCAGTTGAGCGGCAGACGGGCCAGAACGCTGCCGTTCTGTGGATAATGGCCCAGCCCGACAAACTCAATATCGCCCTGAGCACGAAGCAGACCTCTGTCTACAGCGTGGATATCACCGAAGTCAATGCGGATAGTCTGCGTCCCTACCGCCGACGATTACAACGGGCCGTTACCATTCCCAGCCGTGGCCAGCGCTATCTGCACTCGGCTAGTCAACTCTATGATTGGCTGATTCGCCCCATACAAGATGTGCTCAAAGCGGAGGGGATTGAAACCCTGCTGATTTGCCCTGGTGAGGGACTGCGATCGCTCCCCTGGGCGGCGCTCTATGATGCCGAAGCCGAGCAGTTTTTGATTGAGCAATATAGCTTCTCGGTGATTCCCGCCTTTAACCTGACCAATATTGCCTACAGCAACCTCCAAGAGGCTCAGGTGTTGGCGATGGGGGCGTCTCAGTTTACTCGGCAGCCCAATCTCTCTGATCTCCCTGGTGTCGAAGCCGAGTTGCAGTTCATTCCCCTCGATCGCTGGCAAGACAAAGCCTTCCTCAACCAAGAGTTCACCCCCGAGACCTTGAAAACGGCCCAAGAAGACTGTGATTGCGAAATTGTGCATCTCGCCACTCATGCTGAATTTCAACCCGGAGCGCCGAGTAATTCTTTTATTCATTTTTATGATCGCCCCCTCCCTCTCGACCAAATAGATGACTTCAATTGGCATGATCCGCTGGTAGAGCTGCTGGTGCTCTCTGCCTGTGAGACAGCAATCGGCGATCAAGACGCTGAGTTGGGGTTTGCGGGCCTAGCCGTGCAGTCCGGTGTGAAGTCGGCCTTGGCCAGCCTCTGGCATGTCAGTGATACGGGCACAATGGGCCTGATGAGTGAGTTTTACCGAGCGATTACCCAAGCGCCCATCAAAGCTGAAGCCTTGCGACAAGCTCAGCTTGCAATGCTGCGCGGTGATGTTTTCATCGCCGAGGGCCAGCTCCATACCTCCAGCGAAACCCTTAGCCTACCCACCAGTCTGGCTAATATGGGGGCTATTGATCTGACCCATCCTTACTATTGGGCAGCCTACAACCTGATTGGTAGCCCCTGGTAATGCTCGTTTGTTGCGCTGCATCGTTGTTGTTATCAAGGGTTCTCACGTCGGGTCTGTATCTCTTGACCCTCAACTCACCCGAGACGTGTGGATCAATTCAGTAACTCTGTTTTATTCAGCAGTACATGACTTTGTGGTTTTCATCTCTCCAGACTTGGTAGTGAGGGGAGTGATTAGAATGAAGTTCAAACCTCATTCCTTCGTCTGGCTCTCACCCATCCCTCACCATCAGAACCATGCCAAACACCCATCAAAAATGTGCTCAATTCCTGGCTCAGATAATCTACCATATGGGCTTACCTGCCTTATTACTATTGGGCAGCACAACCCCGCTGCTCGCACAACCCGCCGAGCCAAGTGGAGATCGGGATTCCCCATCTCGGACGGTGGGTGGCGGCTCACGCGACGGAGGCTCACACCCTTTTCCAGACATTTTGTACTGTGGGGACTCAGAGCCCGAAAACTCCGACAATATCTCCACGGTTTTCGCGCCGTTGGTTTCTTATACCCATGGTGAGGGTGAGGAGGAAGAAAGTTATCAGAAGTACACAATTTATACCCAATCAGAACGACCTAATATATATATTCATATCCCCAAAAATACGAAAAACAGAGCCCTATTTGAACTCCATGATTCTGAAGGAAATTCAATATTTTTTAGTGGACTCTTCGATCTTGAACAGTCGGGTGTCATCACTCGCTTGATACTTCCTGAAACAATTTCATTGTCTGTGCCGGATGTTGCTGGGGCATGGTATGAGTGGTTTCTCTATATTAGCTGTCACTCTGAAGATCCTGAGCGGCCGACGTCGATAGAGATTTCCGGTTACATTGATTGGCTGGCGACGCCAGAGCCTGAGCATTCTGCATTGCGCTTTCAGAACACGATTGAGGGCTTATGGGGAGAACCAGAGCGCCCAGTATGTGTCGAGCAAAACGATACTTCATCTCCAGTGAATGATGACTTATCTCAAATCCCTGAAGAATATCAATCGGTTGGTCGTTGTGACATTTACGATCATCTTTTGGAGCACAGTGAGTAATCACCATTAGCAACCTTGGGGACTCTTGAAGCAAATTCGTAAACTATCCGTAAAGTGGCGAGGAATCAGCCTGGCGGGTTTTTGTGCTACGTTGCTGGTCTTGGGCATGCGCTATCTGGGGCTATTACAAGGATGGGAATGGGCCGCCTACGACCATTATTTGCGCTGGCGCTCAGCGTCTAATACCCGCCCAGAAGATCGCATCAAAATCATCACCATTGATGAAACGGATCTGCAAACGGGAGGACAAGCCCTGATTTCTGATGCAGCATTGGCTCAAGCGATACAAATTTTATCGAGCCAAGACCCTCTAGTGATTGGACTGGATTTGTATCGAGACTTACCCGTTCCCCCCGGTTATGATGAGCTGGCGATCGCACTCAAGGAAACCTCGAATATTGTTGGTATTCAAAAAGTTGGCTACCCTTCCGTCGCACCACCACCAATTCTGGCGGAAGTTAACCGTGCCAAAGCAAATGATTTTATGCTGGATGGCGATAACCAAGTGCGACGGGCTTTTTTCTTCCTCAATAATGCCAGGGGAGACAGCATAACGGGATTTGGTGCTTACATTGCCCTATGGTTCCTAGATGAAATAGAAAATTTGCAACTAGAAGAACTCGCGGACGATCGCTGGAGCATTGGTAAAGCAAAAATTAAACCTTTTGGAGCCTTTGATGGGGGATATAACCGTGCCGATACACGAGGGTATCAGTTCTTAATCAACTACCATCCTCTGGGGTCTGAATCATTTCCAAAAGTTGCGTTTAAGGAGGTTATAGCGGGTAATCTGCCGCCTAACTGGGCAACGGGCAAGATTATTCTGATTGGTGCGACAGCGGAAAGTTTAAAAGATGTTTTTCCCACCCCATTAAGTCGTAGTCGTTCTACAGACACACCAAAGTTACTTCCTGGTGTGGAGATTAATGCTCACATCATTGCGCAGTTTCTAGATGCCGCAACGGGGGAGCGTCCATTCATCCGAATTGTTCCTGAATCACTAGAAATAACTTGGCTCTTCCTTTGGTCAATCATCGGGGCTTACAGTACTTGGTCATGGTCTACAGGGAGAAAAAGAGTTCGTGCTCAAGGCAAATTTGCACAGATCAATTTTTTTGTTCGATATTTTATTGGGCCATTAGTTTTCTTGAGCATCACCATTGCCTGTAGCTATATCGCCTTTGAATTCTCGATATGGTTACCCGTCATCCCCCCGATTGTAGGATTTATGACGGCAAGTGGTGGTTTGCTGATCTATTTTGCTTATCGAGCAACTCAATTACTCATCAAAAATGCTGAACTCACGATTGAACAACTCAAGTCCGATCGCCTTTTGTTTAACACCCTACCCCAATCCATTGCCATCCGTTTAAAACAGGGTGAGACAGATGTTGCCAACTGGTTTCCTGAGGCAACGGTTCTATTCGCAGATATTGTTGGCTTTACACCTTTATCAGAAAAAATTCCCCCCCGAGAGATGCTCGCCTATCTCAATGAGATCTTTTCTGCCCTAGATACCCTAACAGAGCAATATCAGCTAGAAAAGATCAGAACGATTGGGGATAACTATATGGTGGCGGCCGGTGTACCTGAGCCTCGTGAAGACCATGCTGAAGCCATTGCGAATATGGCGCTCGGTATTCCAGAAGCAATTCAGAAATTCAATCTCAGAAATGGTACACAGATCAATATGCGGATTGGGATTAACACTGGCCCTTTGATTGGGGGTGTGGTGGGCTCTAAAAAGATGCTGTATGACATTTGGGGAGACTCAGTTAATACTGCCAGTCGGATGGAATCCCATGGCGTGCCGGGTCAAATTCAAGTGACCCCAGCAACCTACAACAAACTCAAAGACTTATATATTTTTGAGCCTCGGGGTGTTATCCCTGTTAAGGGGAAAGGTGAGATGGCAACGTATTTCCTTGTTGGGAAGCGAGAGTAGAGAGAAATTTTTAGTACAGGACAAACTTTATTACCCGATGAAACCCTCACGCACCCTGCTATTCTTCACTATTGTTGCTTTTTTGCTCTCTGTGAGCTTACACACACCATCTGTAGCTCAGGTCAGCCAGATTGTTGAGCGTGATGCGGCAACGATCGCCGCGATCGACCAGCGGGAAACCGAATGGGAGCACGACTACGAAACGTTTTTCGGCCGTAATCTCGCGGGTCTCGGTCTCAGTGCCGAGGAGATTTCTCCCACGCTTGCGGCGATTGAGCAGTACAGCTTCTCGTTGATTCCGGCGTTTAACCTCACCAACACTACCACAACCTTCAAGATGCCCAAGTGCTGGCGATGGGAGCGTCCCAATTCATGGGCGTGATGAGTGAGTTTTACCGAGCAATTGCCCAAGCGCCGATCAAGCTGATTAATGCCCAGGCGCTGCGCCAAGCCCAGCTTGCGATGCTCAAAGGTCAGGTATCTGTGGACGAAGGGCAACTCCAGACCTCAACGGAAACGTTAGAGCTGCCTGCTGATCTGGATATTCCTCCGGCTGATGACCTGAACCATCCCTACTATTGGACGGCCTACAACCTCATCGGTAGCCCGTGGTGAGCGGACAGCATAACCACGATGTAGCCTATTCCTCTGTGCAACAACACCCGCTTGCGGTAAAGTCATCGTTGAGTTGTCAAACAGGGGGAAGCCATGGATGACCAAAAAAGAGTGATGACCGTCAACTACAACGATGGAACGCTTCAGTCCTTTGAATGGGACGCTGACGCTAACCGGAGCGACCTAGCGAATTGGTACAGCAAATTTATGCAAAGTCTGACAGAACCATTGCTAATTTTGGAAACCTCTGAAGGACTTGTAATTATTCCCAGACAAAATATCAAGAGTGTTGAAATCAATGTACTGCCGCCCAAACTACCGCCTTATGCGATCAGAGGCGTTCGGATCATTCGGGATTAGTTAATTTCATCAATTAATCGGATTGTTTCATTTGGGGTGATCTATGGCTGTAAAAATCAAGCTTGCTAGAACGCCAAAGCAAATCGATGAAGCCCTGAAAGTTCGATATCAAGTCTTTTGTCAAGAAGATGTAAAGTTATGTCCACAGGAAGGCGATCGCATTTTTGATCGGTTTGATACATACAACACAACCTATCATTTAGTCGTCATATTTGATGAAGTGGTTGTGGGTACGATGCGCATGACGCTGGATTCAGATGTGGGGGTTCCTGCGGATGAATTTTATGACTTCCGTGCCCATCTACCAGAGGAATATAATCTTCTCAGTGCTGGAATGTACTGTGTTAGCCGTCCATTTCGTCAGCAGAATATTGCCTTAGGGCTCATCCAGATGAGTGTCTACTTTTCAGTTCAACATAACATTACTCACATCGTTGCCCCTGTCAATCCAGATATTGTAAATCTCATCAAACGAGTGGGTTTCAAGGCAATTAGCGATGAGATAATAGATGTGCATTCAGGTTTGCCGATCATCCCTGTTCTTTTAAATATCAATGATGTGAAAGACTTCTTTATGAACTTTGCGCATCAAAATCAGATGTATAACTTCATCAATTCTTATGAGTATCTTACCTATGATGAGGGAGAATACATTATCTATGCTGGGGATGTGGGTGATGAAGCATTTGTGATTGTCTCTGGGATAGTTTCTATCCGCTTTCCAGGGACAGAAAAAGTAATTTATGATATGTCTGAGGGAGATGTGTTTGGAGAGCTTGCATTATTCACGAATACAACGCGATCGGCTGATGTTGTTGCCAAGACAAAAGTTCGCATTATGGCGCTACCAAAATCAGCATTCTTGGTTCACCTCCGCAATAATCCAGATAAAGCAATTGAGTTTATGCGTAGCATAGGGAACCGTCTAAATACGCTCACGAAAAACTATCCGGGACTCTAGATTGAGGAAATTGGGCGCGGGCTAATGAGAGCGTGATCGTTAAAAAGGTGGCACTGGTCTTTTCAGGAGTGAAAACCAGGGTGAGTCCCTTACAGTGCAAAGCGTTTGAGCATTTTGTGTAACAATCTCCGAAATTCCCCCTCTGACCAAGGCTGACAGCATTCATCACTCACCAACAGTCCAGTATCAAAAATGGGAAAGCAGCATTCTCATACTTTCGTAATCTGCTATATTTAAATTGAATTAAACGAGTATTCTTGAGGTTGTGCGGAAGATCCCCATTGCTTGGTTACAACTCAGCTATCAGAAAGTTCGTTTCCTAACCGCATCGCTGGGGATCGCTGCTGCTATTACCTTGATGTTTCTTCAGCTTGGTTTGCTGGGAGCACTCGATGAGAGTAACATCATCCTCCACCAAAATCTTCGCGGTGATTTGGTGATGTTGAGTAAAGAAACAGAAGCATTGGTGATCGCCAAAGATTTCTCCCGTCGTCGCCTTAATCAAGTCTTGAACTTTTCTGAAGTACAGTCGGTTGCTCCCTTGTATTTCAATCAACGCAATTTTAAAAATGTTCGGCAGGGTCGAATTCGTGCGATCGCAATCTTCGGAATCAACCCCCATCAGTCCCCTCTTGATTTCCCAACGATTGATCAACAGATCGAGCAGATCACGACGCCAGATGTGGTGTTGTTCGACCAAAACTCCCGCCCAGAATACGGCACCATTGCCGAAGACTTTGCGGCCGGTCGAGAGAGCTTAGTGGAAGTGAATGAACAGCGGATGAAAATTGGCGGCATCATTGACTTCACGGGCACATCTTTCGGTATTACTGGCAATTTGGTGATGAGCGATACGACTTTCCTCCGTTTATCTCCGGAAAAGAATGCTGAAACGATCGCGTTAGGGGTTATCTTCTTAGCTGATCAGATTAATCCCGAACAAACTGCCCAGCAACTCCAAGCTCAGTTACCCGATGATGTAAATATCTTAACCATTGAGCAGTTTATTGCCAAAGAAAAACGCTATTGGCAGGAGACTACCGCAGTAGGATTCATCTTTCAAATGGGAGTAATCGTGGGTTTTTTGATCGGCATGTATATTGTTTACCAAATTCTTTACACCGATATTTCTGACCATATTCCGGATTATGCGATTTTGAAAGCGAAGGGCTATCAGAATAATTACTTTTGGGGGGTTTTGCTGCAAGAAGCTTTGATTTTATCGGTGTCGAGCTATATTCCTGGCTATTTGTTGTCGATCGCACTCTATAAAATAGTCGGTGCGGGAACAGGTCTGCCGATCTTTATGACCCAAGAGCGTGCCCTAATTGTCCTCTCCCTGACGCTGTTTATGTGCTTATTTTCTGGCTTTCTGGTGACTCGTAAGCTCAAAGACTCTGACCCCGCAGATTTGTTCTAATCCCCCTACCCTGCGGGAAGCCGCAAAGCGTCTAGTGAAAGGGGGAGGTCATGTTCTCATACATTCGCACAAGGCTGTAGAAAACTCTAATACCCCTAAAACAAGCAATGGGTGAGACCATGACCCAACCGATCATCTCCATTCAAGACCTTAACCACGTCTACGGCAGCGGTGACCTGAGCCGTCAGATTCTCTATGACATCAACATGGAGATTTATCCAGGGGAATTTGTGATTATGACGGGCCCCTCCGGTTCTGGCAAAAGTACCCTCCTGAGCTTGGTGGGGTGTTTGCGATCGGTGCAGACCGGGAGTCTGCGCGTGTTGGGGCAAGAGCTTAAAGGGGCGAGTGATGAGCAGCGTACCCAGATGCGTCGCCAGTTTGGCTATATTTTCCAGGCCAGCAACCTGCTCACCTTCCTCACAGTGGAACAGAATATTGCTACTTCCATGGAGCTTCAGGGCATCCGCGATCGCGCCACCATGCGAGAGCGAACCAAAGAAATTTTGAGTCATGTGGCGTTACTCCCCCAGCTCAAGTCCTATCCCCGGCAACTCTCGGGGGGGCAAAAACAACGGGCAGCGATCGCAGGAGCGTTAGTGACCCGCCCCAAACTGGTGCTGGCTGATGAACCCACCGCCGCCCTCGACAGCAAAACCGGCCGCCAAACCATAGATCTGATGCACCGTCTGGCCAAGGAGCAAGGCTCGGCGGTGTTAATGGTGACGCATGACCCTCGCATTCTGGACGTGGCCGACCGGATTGTGCAGGTGGAGGACGGTCATTTAGGGCTCGCCTATTCCCAGGAAATTTCCCTGGCGCTGCCGGGTCTCAAGGAAGAACAAGTAACGGAGATGGAGATTCAGCCTGATGTCTTCACCTACGAACCAGGGGCCAACGTGTTTCGGGAAGGGGATGTGGCCCAACGGTTTTATGTGGTGCTCGAAGGCTCGGTTGAAGTCTTTCATGAGCGCCCTAACCAGCCGCGCCAATTTTTAAGGACATTGGGGCGAGGGCAATATTTTGGCGAGATTGGCTTGCAGCCAGCCAATGGTCAGCGGACGGCATCCATTCAAGTCACCCCTGACGCACCCGCCAAACTAATGGCGGTGCGGGGTGAGGATTTTCGGCAGCTAATGCATGGCTCTAACCTCACGGCAGTGGCGATCGCCCAAACCATTCAGGAGCGGGTCAGAACCTCGGTGATGACGGAAGCTTTGCCTAGCCTAGACACCTCAAACATTACGCAAATCTTGCCGACGATCGAAACCCTCCGATATGGCGCCGGATCAACGATTATCCAAGTGGGTGACGAACCGGAATATTTCTACATCATTGCTGCCGGGGTGGTGGAAGTGTTGGATCATAATGCCCAAGGCCAAACGAAAGTGGTGGCGGTGCGGACGCCAGGCGAATATTTTGGTGAGATTGGCTTACTCCAAAATCGACCCCGCACCGCCACCGTCCGGGCTCACCCCAAAAACACGGTTGAATTGATGGCTCTACCCAAAGCAACCTTTCAAGAGATGATGGCAGACTCACAAGTGACCCAATCCGAAGTTGCCCGTGTGGTTTATGAGCGGCTGAAAACCCTCACCATGCGGTAATCAACTCCCCTCTTTTGAAAACGGGTTTGAAAACGGGGGCTTTACGAATCCCGGTGCGTAATTATGGGAGTATCCCACTTGAGCCAGCATCTGCCCTCTTCCCCCAGCCCCTTCTCCCCATCCTAACCTTGTAGGGGTTTTGCAGAACCCCCTCACAGCAAGGATCTTGCGAACGCACTTTTGAGGACTTAACCGCCGAACCCCAGCAAAATCAAGGGAGCGATTTGAAACCCCTACAGGATTAGCTCCCCATCTGGGAGAAGGGGAGCTAGATTCAAAGTCCTTCTCCCTCACTGGGCTGCCGCTTATACACAAACTGGAAACCCTGACCTAATGTGCAATTCAGCCTCCTGAATCCCCCTAAATCCCCCTTTGGAAGGGGGACTTTGAGTGGTTCCCCCCTTTCAAAGGGGGGCTAGGGGGGATAAAGTCCAGTTTTGGGACTTGAGATCAACTTCTGTATAAGCAGTAGCTCACTGGGAGAGAGATTTAGGGAGAGGGCTGCCAAACTGGGATACTCCCATAATTATTTTTAGGAGAGTTCCAAACTATAACTATCGAACTATAACTATGAGGAGAGATTGGATCACCATATGAAGCGATATTGGATCATCATCATTTTTGCCGTGGGTCTGGTGAGCGGTGCGATTGCCACATCTGCCTTGCGATCGCGCCCCGTCAACTCCGAAGATTTGGCCGAATCCGAGCGAGAAACTGAGCTTCAGCCCACCCAAGTCTCCGCCCTCGGTCGCCTCGAACCCCAAGGCAAGGTGATCCAACTTGCGCCGCCTGCCAATGCTACAGGAGCCAGGGTTGAAACACTACGGGTCAAAGCAGGCGATTGGGTTCATCCCAACCAAGTGATTGCCGTCCTCGATAGCTATGATGAGCGCCAAGCCCAACTGCGGGAAGCCGAAACCCGCGTGAGTCAAGCCCAAGCGAAACTCAACCAAGTCCGAGCGGGGTCTCAACAAGGTGAGATTGACGCTCAAGCGGCGACTATTTCCCGGCTCCAAGCCCAAGCCGCTGAAGATGTGCAGGCTCAAGCGGATCAAATCACCCGCCTCGAAGCGGAATACAACAACGCTGTCGCGGAACACGAGCGACATCAAATGCTCTACGATGCCGGGGCTGTCACCGCCAGCCGACGGGATGAAACGGCTACGACCATGACCGTTGCCCTCGCGCGATTGCGGGAAGCTCAAGATGTCCAGGACAAACTGGTCACAACTGGGCGCGATCGCGTTCGGGAAGCCCAAGCCAATTTAGAGCGTATTACTGAGGTGCGGCCAGTGGATGTGTCGGTGGCGCAAACGGATGTGGCCAATGCGATCGCGGCGCAGAGACGGGCTGAGGTGACCCTCAAGCAAAGCCTGATCCGCGCTCCGGTGGCGGGGCAAATCTTGCAAATTCTGACGCGACCCGGTGAAGCGATCGCGGCTGAGGGGGTGGCGACTTTAGGGCGCACTGATGTGATGTATGCGATCGCGGAGGTCTACGAAGCGGATATTAGCCGAGTCGAAGTGGGACAGCGGGCAACAATTACCAGTGAATACGGCGGCTTCAGCGGCGAACTCAGCGGCGTCGTGGAAACGGTAGGGCCAACAATTCTCAATAACAGCCTGTTTGACACCAATCCCACCAGTCAGAGCGAGGTCAGAGTTGTGGAAGTGGCGATTCGCTTGACTAAGGAGGATGGTGAGCAGGTCAGCCAACTCACCAATCTCCAAGTGCGAGTTCGTATTAGGACTAGCGGGCGCATTTGAACAGAAACCTTTCGCATGATGGCGCTGCCAAAGTCAGCATCCTTGGCTCATCTCCGCAATAATCCAGATAAAGCAATTATCCAGCATTGAAGTTGCCGATGGTTTGCTATGGCGCAATACAAAGGTTAGAGGCACTATCCTCTGGCGGTAATGTTGCCAAATATGCTTTAACCCAACCACAGGCATAATCCAACTCATCCAGCTCAAAAATATCCGGGAGCGACCAGACCATCACACTCGAACCAATCCCCGTCACCATCAACGTCTGCTCATTTTCACCCACCGCAAGATCCATCAGCTCTAACTCACTATTGGGCAAGCTGTAGAGCAATTGACCCTGACGGTTCCAAATCTTAGCTGTGCGATCGCGTGAAGCCGTAAAAATGCGCTCCCCATCCCGGCTAAACACTACATCACTGACGTTACCTTGGTGCGCCAAAATCGTCTGTTGGAGTTGACCGTCTGTTGTCCACAGTCGCAGGGTGCGATCGGACGATCCTGAAGCAATATGCTGACCATCCGGGCTAAACGCTACAGCATAGACTCCGGCTTGATGCCCGACCAAGGTTTGAAGCCGTGTATTGTCAGAGAGTTGCCATAGCTTCACTGTCTTATCCGCCGAGCCAGACACCAAATATTGACCATCCGGGCTAAAGCTGATCGCGCGTACATCCGCTTGATGACCCACCCATTCATCAGGCGTCTTGCCAAAATCGCCGTTGTCGGTTTTTCGCCAGAGCTGAATCTTGCCATTTCCGAGGGCGGTCGCAACCCTCTGGCCATCCGGACTGAACTCAACATCCCAAACCGTGCTGCCGCTCTCCAACGTTGCCAGGTGTTCCCCGCTGAGATTCCAGAGCTTAACGGTGCCATCCCGCGAGCCAGTCGCAAAGACTTGGCCATCGGCTTGTACCGCCACATCATGAATTCGCTGACGATGCACCTCCGGTACAGTAATGGCTGGCATCAACGGGAAGCGCTGCGAGGGCTGGCGTTGCCAAATATATAGGTTACGTGCTGCTGTGGACGCTGAGAACAGAGTTGTGCCCACCGCATCCATCATTGCACTAGGAAAAGCATTCTCTGCAAAACCCAGCCGCTGCACAAACGGCGTTTGCCATTGCCAAAACCGAATTGAACCGTCACTATCAGTGCTGATTAAGCGTTTTCCATCAGGGGTGAGGGCGATCGCGCTTATGGTGGCTTGATGACCCTGAAACGTCTGGGCTAACGTGCCGTCCAAATTCCACAAATTAACCACCGTACTATCTGACGCCGTTGCAAGCTGCTGGCTGTCTGGCGTAAAGGCTAAATTTGCGCTCAGGGTCATGGGCTTGGGAATGTGGCTCACCAGTGTGCCATCAATCCGACGCAGCTCAACCATCAGACCGGGACCCGTAATAGCCAGGAGTTGACCATCCGGGCTAAACGTGAACTCCCGCACCCCTCGTCGTCGAGACTGACGGCGCTCTTGCTGCTGGGGTTGCGCCACCAGGGGAATTTCGCGCACCAATGTGGGGGAAGTAGCAGGCACCGGCCAACGCCAGAGCTGAATCACTGGCTCCTCCCCCGTCGTAGCCAATAGTTGACCATCCGGGCTAAAGCTAAACAGTTTGGCTCCAGGGATACGCGCGACGGTTGTCCCCTTCAGAGTCGTCATTTGAATCTGTGCTGATGCTCCGGACAGAGCAACGACAATGTATTGACCATCGGGGCTAAACCCGATCTGTTCGATGGGCGATCGCGCCTCACCCAGCGCCCTAACCAATGTGCCATCCAGTTGCCAAATCTTCGCGGTTTGATCTTTACTCGTCGAAGCCAGCCATTGACCATCCGGGCTAAAAATAACCGTCTCAATTTCCGCAGCGTGAGCCTCAATCTCGCGCACAAGCGTGCCATCCGGCTGAATCAGATAAATCTTGCCATTACTCCCGCCAGCCGCGAGGAGTTCACCCCCTGGCTGAACCGCTAGCTCCCGTGGATTCGTCTCAATCGTGATTTGATTGATCTCCTGCACGGTGTAAACCACCCGTCGCAACACCGCCATCGCCTTAGCAGTGAGGTCAGGGTCAGGTGGGTTGAGTTGTTGAACTTCCTGATAAGCCTGAATCGCTTCAACTGTTGCTTGCAGGCGCTGATGAGAGGCGTGGTTGCCCTTAGAGGCTGAAATCAGTGCTTCCACTTCCCGACGGCGGGCTAATTGTTCATTCTGTTTCGCTTGGCGATATTGACTAAACGTCAGAACGCCCAAAACAGCAGACAAGACCAAAGCACCACTAATCACCCCTAGCAAGCGACGTTGTTGATTACGGGCTTTTTGTTCTTGCACTAACCGGGCTTCAACGGCTTGGGTGCGCTGGGCTTCCAGGGCTTGCTGCACCGCTTGATTATTACTCTCCACCGATGCCGCGAGGTATTGATAATCTAAATCGCTGAGTTGCTTACCCAAGGCCCATTCCTGAGCATCTTGCAGCGCATTACCTCGCAAGAGCCGTGATTCATCTTGCTGCCCAGATGCAACCCAGGCTGTCAGTAACTGGGAATAGGGACGCAGATTATTGAGTTGCTGCTCAACCCAAGCGAGGTTAAAGACTTCGCTATAAATACAGTTTTTGACTTGCAAATATCCACCATTTTTGATTACTAAACCTGACAAAATCAGTTCAGTTTGTTCTGGTGAATCATCAGTTTTGATCGGGGCTTGTTCAGATAAGTCATCCACGTTCTCTTCTAAAGCAATGAATGTCTGCAAAACCTGCTGATAAATCCCCAGCAAACGACCCGCTGTTTCAGGGTTATTTAAAATCCGATTCCGAATCGTGCGCAGATGCTCTGGTTCATCTTGGGATTCCCAGTTTTTGATCAGGCGATCGCGCACCAGGCTCTCGATCCAAAAGGCTTCATTGCCTGGTGGAATCGTTAAGTTTGGCGTTGTGCGCTCTACGTCGAGAACCAGTTGACAGAGCTTCTGGGTTAAAAACGGTTGCCCATTTGTCCAAAAGAGAATGGCTTGCAAAATGGCATCAGGATTGCCCTGTTGGAGTGTCAGCCCTGTCGTGAGCGATCGCGCTTCCGCAAACGTAAACCCAGAGAGATTAATCGGTTTACCGATATTAAAGGGGGTTCGCCGCAGATCACGAATTAAATCTGAAGGGGTTGCCACACCAAAGAGGGCAAAGGTGAGACGTTCATAATCGGGATTGAGCGATCGCTGGTTATAGCAATAGCGAATCAGGGCAAAGAAATCATCGACAGTGAATGGGAGACCGAGAATACTATCAATTTCATCAATAAAAATAACCAGTTTCTGTTTAGGAAACTCCCTTAACACCACCTCAATAAAATGACTCAACTGCTGGAGGAGTGAGAATTCGGCTTCCTCAGTTTTCCAAGCATTGAGCTTCACTGCCCGAAACAGCTTAAATCCTCGCCAGAGGTCAGAAATTAAGCCCTTATACCATTGCTCCGGCGTGATGTTTTCACTGCCAATATTAGTAATATCGATAACCGTGCAACGATACCCCTCCGCTTCTAAACGATGCTTGGTACGGACGAGCAACGAGGACTTGCCCATCTGTCGAGCATTGAAGACATAGCAAAATTCCCCCTGCTGGAGTGCGTGGTACAAGTCAGCGTCGGCTTGGCGAGTGATATAACTAGGGGATTGTGTTGTGAGGCTCCCGCCCACCTGATAGTGAATCATGCGATCGCGCCCCTCACGTTTGATTGAATAGCAATGTCTCTCACCTCTGACAACACCCTTTTTAGCTTAATTGACCCCTGGTTTGTGGAAAAAATCGGTCAGCACCTCAGTGAACCACAACGCCTGATCCTCCAGGCATGCTGGCAAGCCCAGAAGCAAACCTACGACGAAATTGCCAGCGCCCATAACTATTCGGGTCGATATTTGCAAAATCGGGTTGCACCGGAGTTGTGGCGGCTATTGAGTGAGGCAACCGGTGAAAAGGTTACCAAAATGAATTGTTCGGCAGTGCTAACGCAAGTGCTCCAAGCTTATGCCCAAACCCAAAACCGGAGTATGAGTCCAGCGCTTTTGGCCAATTTAGGACAGACGGTTAATGAACTTCCGGATGGTAGCGTTCCCCTGGATTCACCGCTGTATATAGACTGTCTGCCCCAGTCCGCCCGCTACTACCAAACGATTCTTCATCCGGGGGCATTACTCCGCGTCAAAGGCCCCCGCCAGATGGGTAAAACGTCCTTACTCACTCGCATTATCGCCTATGCTCAGCAAGCAGATTATCAAACGGTTGTCCTGAATTTTCAGCAGGCTGATCATGAAATCCTGGCGGATCTGAATCGGCTTTTACGCTGGTTGGCAGCCACCGCAACGCAGCAACTTAAATTGCCGCTGGCGCTGGATGACTTTTGGAGTGCAGATATCGGCAGTAAAATGAGCTGCACGGTTTATCTAGAAGGTTATCTCATCGATAGCTTAACTACCCCTCTAGTTCTGGCGATCGATGAAGCCAGTGAATTGTTTGAATATCCGGAGGTGAGCCGGGAGTTTTTTGCGATGTTGCGCACCTGGCATGAATACACCAAGTCAGATGCGGCGTGGCACAATCTCCGCTTGGTGATTTCCCAGTCTACAGAGGCGTATATTCCGCTTAATATCAACCAATCTCCGTTCAACGTGGGGTTGGAAGCGGCTTTGCAACCATTCACCCTCGAACATCTCAACACGTTGATGCAACGACATCAGCTTGACCTCTCAACTGAGCAACTTGAACAACTGCTGCGTTTAGTGGGGGGTCATCCTTATCTGGTGCGTTTGGCGTTTTATCATCTCGCTCAGGGTCAGTTAACCTTTGCCAACCTAATCGAAACCGCAACCACAGATACCGGAATTTTCCGGGATCATCTCCATTATCGGCTATGGATGTTGCAACAAAATCCGGATTTAGAAGCGACGTTCAAAACTGTGATTAGCGTCTCTAAAGCAGTTCAAGTGCCGCAAGTTCATGCATTTAAATTGCACAGTATGGGGTTGGTTAACCTTGTTAAAAATCAGGTGGAAGTCAGTTGTACGTTGTATCAGGACTATTTTGGGCAGCGGTTGTGAAGGCAAAATAAAACGTTAGACTCTAGTACCTTGAGTTTGGCGTGAGTCTCCATCCCAAGCACTTCAAGGAGTCATCGGCTCTGGCAGGTGGGAGAAGAGCTTCTCGGTGTGCTTTGTGTAGACATCGAAGTCAGGAGAACTGCCAACGCCAAAAGAGCTTGAGAAGAAAAGAGCATCGTTAGGCTCTAGCGTCTGCGCCTCTAATGCGATGCGTTGCTTCACATAGACAAGGCTTCGAATGCTCAGATCTTCCTCGGCAATGTGCTTGGCCTGTGCGAGAGAGAGGCCGCTGTGCCGCTCAACCTCAGCGTCCCAGTGGGGCTGTTCATAAGGCACCAAACCGGCCGTGGGTTCCACCCAATGCACACTGCGTTTTTCATAGCTATCTGCCTGTGGCGCGTGGCCGTAGTGGGGCTCACCTCCAAAGAAGACAGCCTCACCAGCTTCCAGCGTGTAACTTTCGCCGAGCTTCAAATCTTCACGCGCGTGAACGAAATAGCGAATGGCAGGATCGTCCATGGCGATCTTCATCGCATCAGCCACAGTTACCTTCGCAGCCCGTTTGATCTCGCTGCTCCAGTCCGCACTGGTATGTGGGGCTGTGTTCAGTACAACCCCCCATTCCCAGGCTGATTTTTCGTAGAGATCGGCATGGGGAGATGTACCCAGACTCGGATGTCCTGAGAAGAACACAGCGTCACCTGGCTGGAATTGGCCTCGCTCGGGCCAAACTGGCTCACCTTCATGCCCCTCCATGAACATGGATTCACGGACGAAGAAGAAGTAGCTGATGGTGTCATTATTCTCGGCGATCTGCTTGGCATCTTCGACCGTAAGGCTGGAAGCTCGTTGAATTTCGTTGTTCCAATCGGCTGCTTTGAACTGAACCGTGTTGTCTAGCTTGCGCCATTCGCGGCCCACTGCGGCATCTTGTTCGTTTGCAGAGATGCCGTAGCGCTGAGCAAGGAGATAATAAAAAATTGCTCGATCCTTAGAGCGGTTGCTCCGCCCGTATTGCTCACAGACGGCATCAATGGCGACATCAAGCTCATCGCTATCTTCGAGCCCCAGGTAGCCCACAAGAAATTCTTGCCGAACTTGCGCTAGCTCTTTGCGGTTCGAGCATGCGACGAGCGCTTGGTCACGGTCGTAGATGCTATCCCCTAAATATTCAGTGATCTGACGCAGCAGCGCCTCATCTATATCAGTGATACCCAGGTCAGTGCGCATCTCAGCGAGATAGGCTTCAATCTTGGCAGCAACGTTTTTCATGGCTGTATATGTTGAATTGCGTTAATAGAATGAGGTCTGATATCAGAGGCGTATGCTGGTAACGTCTGAGTCGCATAATACTGTGGATTGTTAAATACGCAACCTATCTCTCTAGTCTGGAATACATACACCTTCGGCCGGCAAAGATCGTACTGTGTTGCTAGAGTCGACCCAGGTCCATCCCCCGTCGCTGGCATTGATTCCAGCCTCGACAAAGATGTCTCGGTTATTAATCGTACGTACCTGGAACTTATTCCAGGCATCCGTAAGTTCTGGATGGAGACGGCGCACTCGTTTGCCTAGATTGTAATAAGAGCTTGATCCACGCAGTTTGAGCTGATAAAAAGTAGCTTCTTTGTAGAATTCGTCATGCTTATCTGCGTCTGCGGGCGGATATGACTTCCATGACTCCATACGAGTCCCCTTGACTAGCACAGCGAAGGAAGGCATGTGGAAAAGACTCAGCTGCTCGTAGTGTCCTTGCTTACCCCCCTGATTAATAGAGAATCGATATTCCTGCAGCGACTTTTTTTTCGCTCCAGAGAGATGCCACAGAGTATTGTAGGCGTCTAACATCTCATCTAGCGATTGCCGAATGGTTTTACTCGAAGACCAATAAGTAGCATATGCTTTGGACCATGGCGATATCCTATCCCTTTCCTGTGCATCCGATTGTTCATATCGCTGACCACCCCGCAAGAGATCTGAAGCCACCATATAATCAACGTTTTTGTATTGATCAAGCATGTTACTCAGCGACGCCGAGTTACAGTTTGTCGACCAGTCGAGAAAGGCAATGTTTTTGCCAAGGAGTTCCGCTACACCCGCCAAGAATTCGCTCGCAAAGCGCCCCTTCAGCTTTGCCTCATATGCACCATTGGGAACTCCATGTCCCGTATACTTGAGCCCGAAGTGATCGCACGGGAATTTTTTTAGGGCATCATACGCGAGCTGGCGCAAGACCTCTGAAAACTGCGGAATCGCCCAACTGTTTGGTTTTAGAAGCCCGATCGAATCATAGTTTGAAAGCGAGATCGCCGTGATGCGGTATTGGCGAATGCTGACCTTAGTTTCGTGTATTAAATCGTCGTCAGGCAGAGCATACAGTTCGATGTCACCTAAGCCATCGTCGATAAACCAGAGCATTCGGTAGTCCGTAGTGACAATGCCACCACGGAAGGATATCCACCAAGGCGCTGTCTGCAAATAATTGCCGACTTTTCCATTCAGCACTAATACATGAGTGCTCGCTGGGTCTTCTATATTTGGTAGCTGATCTTCAGCACTACTGAGCTGCTCAGCGAGAATCGCATACCAGGTGTTAGCGTCTTTCTTCAATGCCCCCTTGATGTACTGGTTGTTAGACTCCGGCGTCAGCTTGATCGTCCCACTGGTTTTCGTCATGCCCAACTGCGGCTGCGATAGCGTAACCGGGCTTCCGGTGGTGAAATGCCCGCCCGACCAGGTTCCATCCAGATCTACACAGCCGAGGCCGGTATGCCAGTTTGTGCCGTAGAGATAGATAGAGGCTGCTGTTGGGTTTGATGCAAGATCGCCGTAGAAAACCAGCACACCCCGCTTGCCAAACATCTTGACAACATACGTCGAAAGAGAAGAAGCGGGGCGGAGGGTCTTTGGCGCGGCGACAAAGTTCTTTTTGGTGCCCGTCAGGTCGAAGTGCGTAAAGCTGCCATTGTGACCATGGCCGGTGATGTCTGTTACGGAGGTAATAGCTTGGTTATCGCCTCCGGCAATTCCTTGATCAAATGTGTAGTAGGCGAGGAGACCTGTCTCGTTTCCCGTTAGCCGAGACTGCATTCCAGCAACGATCTGAGCAGGTTTGAGAGCAATTTTCCACACCCGAAGATCTGAGATAATACCCACCAGATCGTACCAATTCCAGTCTTGACGCTCACGGCCGATATAAGCAGGCTCAGTAGTCTGCACATCGTGTGCTGTTGAATAGATTGTGCTTTTCAGGTAGCCGTGGAGGATGCCGTCAACCCATAGCTGGCATGTGCCCTCAGCACGGTTCACAACTGCTGCCACATGGTGGGGTTCTCCATCATTAATGGTGTTATCCGAGCTGACGAAGATATAGGGGTGCTCGATCGCACCTGACCCACCGGAGACACGCCACTCCAACATCAGCTTGCTATCCCAAATCCAGAACTGATAGCCGACAAAATCACCGTAGCCTGGCGTCATTTTTGAGAAGATGCAAGCACTCGTGATCGAGGGAGGCACTTGTACCCATGCCTCAATGGTTACATCATTATTTTTACCAGGGTTGAAAACACTGCTGTTGGCTAGGGTGAGATAAGAGCGATCGAAAGCTAGAGCATTAGACATGAGAGCAACCTATGGATAATTGCTAAGTAAGCGAAGGATAAACCAATTTTCAATGAGTTGAAATTACAGTTTGTAAATTAGTTCATCGTAATACTTCAAGAATCTAAAAATATCGATTTTTTTGTATGCAATTGTAATTACAAGGTGGGTCAAATTAGTAGTTTCAGAGGCAAAATATAAACTCATCAATGATTTTTATCCACCTTCCCTTCAAGCCTTCTCAAGCTTATTATTCCTCTCCTCTCCGAGCCACTAACTGTAATGCTCTTGTGTAGAGAGAGGCACTCAGCCCGCATCAGATCATGACAGTCAGGCAATACAAATAATGAAAATCAAGGTTTCTGACAGTGGCACTGCTGTATGGTGTGAAATGGTGCTTTGACTTTGCCCTATGCATTCCACCACCAATCCAGCAGATCTTCAGGGACAGCGTGTACTTGCTGCGATCGCCCTGACCGATGGTGTCGGGTTTAGTCGGCGTATGTATGAAGATGAGGTGCATACCCTCAAGCTGATTCAACGGGATTTAGGATTAATGGCAGGGCTGTGTGAGCAGTTCCAAGGTCAGGTAATTAAGTCCACGGGTGATGGACTGTTGATGTATTTCCAAAGTGTCGTGCAAGCCGTGAACTGTGCGATCGCCATTCAAGAAGTGATGCAGGAGCATAAACTCAATCTTCCTGCTGAAGAGGTGATGGCCCACCGGATTGGCATTCATATGGGCGAGGTCTTTTTTGACCACAAGGATGTGATGGGAAATGCGGTCAATATCGCCGCCCGTCTAGAGCCGAAAGCCCAAGCAGACTGTATTTGTATCTCCCAAACCGTTTATGACTTGGTGAAAGATAATTTGCAGGTATATGTCACCGAGTTGGGTTCGCAACCGCTGAAAAACATCCGCGATCCGCTACCGATTTATCAACTCTCGCTCACCCCCCCAGACGCCTCTGCCCTAGCACCAACAACTGCTTCTAAACAGCAAGCACTTCCTCTCAAGCGGCAAGACTACCGCGATCGCCAAATCTTAATTAACAAAGTCCGGAATTTTTGGATTAAGGGGGTGCTGGAAACTTCGTTGCACCGTCGCGCCTTGATTGACCTGGACTTGGAGCGGCGATCGGATGCAGTGGAGCACCCTTGGGGGTTGGATTGGGAATCCTTAGGTGAAGCGCGTCAAGCCGTACGACCAGGGACAAAAACGATTGACCTCTTTGATGAGCTGGGTATGGGGGCGACGCTGCTGATTTTGGGAGAGCCCGGTTCGGGGAAGACGACCACGCTCTTGGAGTTGACACAGGCTTTGAGCGATCGCGCCCAGCAGGATAGTAGCTATGCCATCCCGATTATGTTTAACCTCTCATCTTGGTCTCCCAAGCAAGATTTAAAAGCTTGGTTGATTCAGGAATTGAATACCAAGTATCAAGTGCCGAAGAAAATCAGCAAAGTTTGGCTAGAGCGGCAAGAGTTGATCTTGATGTTGGATGGTTTAGATGAGGTGAAGCAAAGTCAGCGGGAGGCTTGTGTGAAGGCAATCAATGCCTTTAGCCAAACCAACAGCTACACAGAGATTGTGGTTTGCAGCCGGGTGAAAGATTATGAAAATCTCTCGCAACGGTTGCAGTTTCAAGGGGCGATTTTTATTCAGGGGTTACGGGCAGAGCAGATTCAGCAGTATTTAGCTCAGGCGGGGGATGAGTTGAGTGGTATTCGGGAGGTGTTGCCCACAGCTCCCAAGTTGCAAGAACTAGTGAAATCACCGTTGATGCTAAGTATTTTAACCATTGCTTATCGAGGGCGCTCTACGAATGAACTGATTCAACTCAGTTTGAGTGATGACCATATTCAACCCTTATTTGATAGCTACATCGATCGTGCGCTTAAGCGACGGGTGAAAAAGAAATCGTATAGTCCTGAACAGCTTAAAAGTGGGTTGGTATGGCTAGCTAAACAGATGATGTGTGATTCTCAGACCGTTTTTCTGATTGAGCAGATTCAACCCAGTTATTTACAAAAAAAGTGGCAATATTGGATTTACCTAGTTCTATCTGGCTCTACTTTTATCTTATATGAAATACTTTTACCGATATTAATTATCATTATACTTTCATTGCCAAATCTAGCCGAGCTATATGATTCTATATTGGTACTTTCTCTATATACAATACTCTCTGGATTAATCGCTGGCACTGTCTGGAGTACTGCAACAGTCATATTCAAAAGATCAACTAGTGTTTTACTAGGAAGAATTACTTTTATGGGTCTAGTGTTGTACTTAGTGGTATCTATAATTTCAAACTTTACAATCACAAATTTCGGATTCTTTTCTACTATTTTTTCTATTTTTGGGATTTTTTGTTCTGCAATTTTTGCTTTTATTAAACCCGAGATCAATTCAGGAAAAATAGTGAAGTGGTCTTGGTTAAATGCCCGCAGAGGTTTAGATATTGGTCTGCAATGGGGATTGATTTTGGGTTTGATATCGGGGCTTTTTGCAGGCTATTTAGATTCATCCATAAAACTGGGTTCACTTCAACCCTGGCCAATGGCTGCCGTCTTGATTGTAGTATTAATCAATAGCTTTACTTTGGGAATTTTATTTGAGATTTTTGGTGGAATACTAGGTGGAATTCTAGGCGGATTAAGTGGAACGGAAATCCAGATTAGAACTACTCCCAATCAAGGCATCCGTCAATTTTTCATAAATACAATACTTTTGAGCTTTTGTGGTTCGATATTGTTCTTTTTCGTTGCAATTATTGTTGGATTTTTTCCTCCCCAAGCTGTTTTAACAGGCATCATATTGGGCTTATTTTTTGGCACGATAATCGCCGGATCTGATTGGATCAAACATATAGTTCTAAGAATTCTCTTATTCTCTAGTTCTCCTGCACCTTGGGACTGTAGACGTTTTCTAGATCAGGGTGTAGAGCACATTGTTCTACAGCGTATTGGCGGTGGTTATATTTTTATACATCGAACCCTATTAGAGTATTTTGCCTCGTTATAGAATTAAGATATGAAAATAAAACTTATAAAGTTTAGGCCTCCGAAAAAAATTGACATTCAAAAGTATAGACTGAGACTGCTATATGCCACTTCTGCATCTATAACCAGTATCCTCACAATTTGGTTCTTTGCAGGATATCACTTTGCAGGTAAAGCTGAAGAAGCGATCGATTCTGAAATCGAGAAAATGCATACTGTCTGTCCCAAAAGAGAAGCAAATTCAGCAGCAAGCAAGTATAAAATTCTGAGTGAACAACTATTTATTTCAAACACCAAAAGACGAGAGGGAACACAATACCCAAACTATTCTACATATGTTTACTCTGAATATATTTACCATGCATTAAAATCTCAGAGCGTTGATACTATATCACCCAAAAAGTTACAGAGGTATTTGATTTTTTATTCAGACGAAATCAATCAAATTCGAGATCACTTACTGACATCTAAATCTCTAGATTTTGGACAGGATTATGATCTCAAGGAGCTAAAAGAAAAAGACTATTTTAGCACTATCAGCAGTAGATCCTTCGTAGAGATACAAGAGATATTAATGCTGGATTTACTTCATAAAAGTGCTAAGGATCAGACTAGACTGTTTTTTGACACATTAAAGGCATCAGATGTTTTGCAATACTCTCTTCAAGACAATAACTGTCAATCTTGGAGTCAGCTAGCTACCATCAAAGAACTACTAGAAGTCCAGTGGCTAGCTCTACGTCTTATCAAGACATTACCATCGAAATGGGAAAACAGATTAGTCAAAAATAAAGACAGTGCGATATACCCTCATCGGATTAGCTTTGTCCAAAAGCTAGCAGGATTCTATAGAACTAGAAACGATACAGAGTATTTTGTTTCTTCTGACCGTGAATACCAAGAAAAATTTCATTCTGCTCGAATCATCAAGCTCGTCCAGTCACTACAGAAGCCATATCTCATATTTGTTGCATTTGATAACTGGAATCGGAATGATCTTACTGCAAAAACAATCAGAAATAAAATCAATGATGAGGGAATTTGCAAACTTGATCCCAATAAAATCCAGCGAAACTTATCAACATCATCTTGGTGGAGTTTTGCAAGTCAGTATAATACTCATGCAGCAAGAAATATAGTTTGGTATGCTAGATATCTCGTTCATCGAGAGCTGACGATAAAAGTATTACAGCTCAAAGAAATGGCTAATCAAAATGGTCAATTTCCAAAAAGGTTCCCAGGGATCGAGAAATCCGAAGTATGTAATGATCTACGTTGGCAATACACCGTTACAGAAGATGGCCAGAAAATGACCATTCAGATTAATTCGCAGTATTTTCCCAAAGTGCTTGAGACGACCGAATTTGAGAGAACAGGTTGTGAGATCCCTCGTGCTGAGAATTGGAGTTGTGCGCCGCTTTCTTTCACCGCACATATCCCCCACAACGAATAGCTCAATCATAAAGTGAGCAAAATCAATGCTCTCCCAACCAAAACCCAAACGTATCAATCTTTGCACACCACTGCTCAACTCCATTATTCTTCCTCTCCCCGAGCCACCAACTGCTCCACCATCCCATCCACTTCAGCCTGCAACACCGCCACCGAAGGCAACTAACTCCGAAACTGATCCGGCAGCGCCGTGCGATATTTATAGAGTAGTAGTTTTACCTGTGAACACAGAGTTATTGATAACTATAATTAATCCACTGCTCCCGTGATCGTAAACGCTGCCCAATTACCCGGTGCAGGGAACTGCTCCCGTGTAACAAGCATGGCATTGCGCAGAGCAGCCGCATTATCCTCACCCGCCGCCCGCCGCCGATAAAACTCCGTCATCAGTGCCGCCGTGGGTTGATCGGGAATCGCCCAGAGCGACACCAACACACTGGCCGCCCCCGCACCAATAAACGCCCGCGATAACCCCAAAACTCCCTCACCGTTGTAGAGTTCACCGCGCCCCGTGTCGCAGGCACTCAACACCGCCAACTTGGCATTGAGATCAAGCTGGGTAATCTCCCGCACAGATAAAAAACCATCCTCATCCGCCGTCGGCGCAAGGGCGAGAGAGTTGGCATAGCTGCTGTATTCCAGTAAACCGTGGGTCGCAAAATGCAAAATCTCGGCTGCGGGCATGGCCGCCGTCACCCGTTTTTCTGTGGCGGCGTCACGAATAAGGGGTTCCGCTTTCAGGAGAGCCGCGATCGCTTTGGCTTCTGCTTCCGCACCCGGTAGCGGCGCTAAACTGCTGCGATTGAACAGATCCGGTGCATCGGGCACCTCTGGCATCGTCGGATTGCCAATAATCAGCGCAGGTTGACTGGGGCGGTTGTCCTGAGCATTGCGGCGGGAAGCCTCCAGGAGCTGGATTGAGGGCGCCGTTAAGATCGTGTGCTGTTCAATCAATTCTTGCCCATTGGCATCTTGCAGCGCCGCAAACGGCACGAGAAAGAGATCACCATCGGCAATAAACGTGACCCGCTGCTCAGGGTCAGTCGGTAAATAGTCTTGAATAGGCGCAATCAGAAGGCTGTGGAGAGTTTGCAACATGGGGGCAGCACGATTGCTCTGAGCGTTGGAGATGAGGCGGCGGCGCATTGTGCGAATCAGTCGCTCCAACTCAACCGCTTGTTCGTCCAAGGCAACGGTTTGTTGAACCAGATCACCTTGAGGGGTCACAGCCCAAATAATTAGATCCGTGATATCTCGACGGGCAAACTTACCACGATATTTGCGCCAATAGTGGGGATATTTATAGACGAGACTATATTGCACAATGGTGGTTTTTTCTCGTCGCGCGATCGCCTTCAACTCCTTAAACGTAACCTTAGAGTCTGTTAACTTCAAATCCTCATCGGGTTTCGTTTTCGCAAAGAGTAGGGTACTCCGGGCCCGCCCCCGTTCAGAAGCCAACAGCGCGTCTTTTAAACGACCTTGTTGCAGATAAACATGGTGCAACAGCCGATAGATTTCTGCCCCAGGTTCAAAGGTATTTACTGTTCCTTCATCACGACCCGAACCATGTTGACTAAAGTCAGTGCTTGCAATGATAAAACTCAAGTATTGATTATCGAATTTGAGGGCTTCGAGAAGATGGTGTTCTGCCTCTGCCAGTTGCCTCAATTGCAGATGTAAAAACCCCAGACGGAGATGACTGTTGCTGGGAAAACTTGCCTGAAATGCTTCAATCTCGTGGGTTGAGTTTTGTTGTTGATAGTCCGCTAGATATTGCTCAATTTGTCCGAGGGCCTGCTGTTGGTAGTCCAAAGCTTGAGTCAGATTCTCCTGCAAAAATGCCAGTTCACTCAAGGCTTCCAACGTTTGGAATTGTTGGTGGTAAGGGAGTGGTGCTGTGGGCTGCTGGGCGAGGGCAAGGTTTTCTTGGTTGAGTTGAACGGCTTGGGGATATTGCTCGATATCCCGATGGTATTCAGCCTGGGTTTTAGTGAGATGAAATAAATTCCAATGGTCGTCTGGCTCGTGCTGACGAAGATAAGCGATGGTGTCATGTAATATCGCGATCGCGCCTTCGACCTCACCCTCAGCATGTAGACTTTGGGCTAAATCCCTGCCAACCGTTGCGACAGACTGTCTGGGTGTAGGATTGTCAAGGGTTTTGGCGAGTTCCAGGGCCTCTTCGCCCACCGCAACTGCCCGAGGCAAATCATAGAATGACAAAATCCAGGACGAAAAACGCAGCGCTTCGACCACCTCACCAGGCCCTCGCATCTGGCGGTTGAGTTCTACCCATTCCTGACCCACCTCAATTGCTCGTTCTGAAAGCGTATTGCTCCGGGTTCCGATATACGCTGAAACTAAATTTCTGAGTACGGCATAATAACTTTCTGGACGCAGCGGGCGACGGGCTTCACGCTCTAAGAACTCCCGTCCGAAGGGATCACCATATTCCTGGTAAATATCGGCGAGGTGTTGGAGAATAACTGACTCCTGTAGTAATTGGTAGTGGCGAACTTCCGGATCAGCATCAAACTCCAAACTCCGGGTCATCTCCAGCGCTGTTTCTAGCGCGGCTTGTGCCTCTTCATATCGTTTCAGCAGCAGTAAGGAATAGCCATACTCATGCCAGATATCAGATTCTCGCCACTGATCCCCCTCCGCCTGTGCTGCTT
>JAAHHN010000180.1 GCA_010672165.1 Spirulina sp. SIO3F2
TGGTACTCTTTAGCTATCATTTTGTTTGGATAGGTCACTTGCACTAATATTGACCTATCTTTTTTTGCCTCCTTAGTCTATATTCCTTGCTACACAAAGCTTTTGACCCTCTTTGTCACCCTCTCAGTTGACTTTCATGAATGGAGCCATCAACATGGCAACTTTATCTCGCCCCACAATGCCATTTTTGAGCGCCAACGAGCCGGGATTGAGCATGCCTTGCAACATACTTGGGGCGATCGGGTGAAGGTCTTCAAGGCGTTTAACTTCTGCGCACCCTTTTTGCCGGAGCAGGTGCTGGAGCAAATTAAAGCTGAAGGGTTCGAAAAGTTGCTGATCTATCCTTTGCTAGTGGTGGACTCAATCTTTACCAGTGGCATTGCGGTTGAGCAGGTTAATCATGCCCTCGCTAAACTTAGCGAACCCGGACACCATTGGCTCCAGGGGACTCGCTACATCCCCTCGTTCTATAACGAGCCGGACTATATCGAACTATTGGCGGATCTAGTGAAAGCCAAGATTCAACAGGATTTAGCCGTAGCCCATCTGCCCTCCCAAACCGGGATTGTGCTAATGAATCATGGCTGCCCCCATAAAGCCAAGGGCTTTACCTCAGGCATTGCTGAAAGTGAAGCACTCTACGAGGCGGTGCGTTTGAAGCTGATCCATGAATACCCGCTGATTTCTGTGGGTTGGCTCAACCATGACACTCCGATGATCGAATGGACACAACCCAACGCCACCCAAGCGGCGAAGAATCTGATCGATTTAGGCGCAACCGCGATCGTGATGATGCCGATTGGTTTTGCGACGGAGAATCACGAGACGATCTTGGATGTGCATCATATCGTTCATCATTTGCAACATCGTCACCCAGAAGTCACTTATGTGCAGATGCCCTGTGTGAATGAGCATCCGGATTTCTTGAAGATGGCAGCAGGCTGGGCGAATCCCCAGATCGAGGCGCTTTTAAGTCCGGCGGCGACACCCATTTCGCGGGTGGCGGTGGCGACCCCAGAGCTACATCATGGGCATCATCATCATGCCCATGCACACTGAGCGTATTCCTTAAACAGGATTAACCCAGGCAGGCGGAACGATTGCGCTATGGTTCATCTTCTCGGATATCCGTAGCGCAGGCATCTTGCACCAATCATCAAGCCGATTCAGCTAGTACAGATACAACAGAAATAAGCCATCCATTCAAAATTCACAGAATGCCTGTTGTACAAGCACTTTGAACTCTGAACTTTGAACTCTGAACTCCCCCTCGTGGTACTAAGCTGTTGTGTATCTCCCTGTTAGTCCAAACTAACCCCTGAACAATGCCGCAGATTCAAGTGGGTGATCTCGCGATCGCTGTCACCCGCAAAAACATCAAAAACCTGCATCTGCGGGTCTATCCACCCCACGGTGAGGTGAAGATTTCTGCACCCCGTCAGATGTCTGAGGCAACCCTGCGGGAAGTTATACAAGCTAAGCTGCCCTGGATTGAGAAACAACAAGCAAAACTCCGCAACCAAACTCTCCCCATTCCTCAGCATTATTGTTCGGGCGAATTCCACCGCTTTCGAGGTCAAGCCTATCCCCTCCAAGTGCTCCCCACGATGGGTGCGCCTTGGGCACAGCTCACTGACGATATTTTGGAACTTCACATCGCCGCCAAGAGTACTTTGGAGCAACGGCAACAGGTGCTTAACTATTGGTATCGCAGCCAACTCAAATTACGGGTTCCCCCCCTGTTGGCACAATGGCAGCCAATTATGGGTGTAACTGTGCAAGAATGGCGAATTAAACGGATGAAAACCCGCTGGGGCACTTGTAATATTCAAGCCCAGCGAATTTGGTTGAATTTAGAACTGGCCAAACACAGCGATCGCACTCTGGAATATGTGTTGGTGCATGAGTTGACCCATCTACTTGAACGATTGCATAATGCTCGCTTTCATCAGTTGTTGGATCAGTTTTTGCCGGACTGGCGATCGAGAGAAGCAGAACTAAAGCAATTTCTGATTACAAAATAAAAGGATTATATTGGTTCGCTTTTCAACAAGCAGGCAAGGGGATGCCTTGTGCAGCCTACTCTTCAGCCGCAGGTGGATCAGCTAAACTGTCTTGTTCGCCTTCAAGTACTCGCTCAAATTTTTGGCTATAGTCTTGCACTTTTTGGTTGTCAAAATCTAATGTAATAACATTGAGCTGATGCATTCGCTGATCCATATAAAGCACAAAATCCGAAGGGAGGATTTCATCACCTGCATTGTTTTTTTGAGTTGCTAGATAGCTTAAGAATTCCTCTTTGAGGATAAGATATGACAGATAGAGTTCTGTGTTGTTATTGGTATTTTCCTCGAACTTCAAAAAGATTGAGAGGTTGCCATACAGCACCACAATACCAGCGGAAATTACGAACAGATTGAGCAAAATATTATTACAATCTGACCAACCATCCTTACTGATAAAAAAGAGACAGAGCACTCCGGTTACACCACTGACAGAGACAACCACTAACGTAACAAACGATCGCCCATAAAAAAACGCCATCACATCCCCATGAATCACTGCCCGGGTTTGAATACGTAGGAATTGCGATCGCAAACGTTGCTTGATCTCGGTATCAGCATTCAAATTTTTTAGTGCTGCATCAACACGTGTTTCGGCATGACTGAGAATTTCATCTATAGTAGGATGTTTTGATGCTTCGGATACAGTTACTTCTGGTGGATAGTAAATCGTCATCCATTCATATTTTTTCTCCGTGGCGATCTTCGCCAAAAAACCATCAGTTAAAATGACGATGCCCATGATTGAACTCGCCACTAAGACATGAGCTAGGAGTGTGGGATTCTTATCTTTGGCGATAAGCCAACGGAAGAATTGAGCAAGGGGGGGAAAGAAGCGCGGGGTTGATTCAGGCGATTCGGGTAAGGGATCGGAGGGATGCTTCATAGTAGCTGTAAGTTCACAATTCGCAGTTAGCAGTTCGCAATTTTTTGGGGACACAACGCAAAACAGCGCATCATATCAAGCGGTTTTGAAATCAGTAAGCACACCGTAAAGAATCCAATAAACCAATGATGCAGCACGTGATGCTTTATATTTTTCGGCGATCGCCCATGCCGTTTCAGTCTCACCCTGACTGAGTAAATAAGCTGCGCTCAGTAGACCGAGTTCAGTTGAGACATCATTGGGTAAATGATGGGCAAAATCTTGAGCGAACTGAATAGAGATGCGATCGCCAACCTGTGCCTCTAACCCTAAAATCTGGGCATAAAATGCCGCAACAATAGTTTCCTGATTTTTTGGGGTTTCTGTAATTTGCTGAAGCTGAGTTTCGTATTGCTTAATCTGGTTCAGAATACTCTCAGGATAAGTTTCAGGTTCTAGGGCAGGATTCATTGGAGGCGCATCAGCGATCGCCTGACCGATTTTGACTGCTGCCGCTAACGCCACGGGCCACAGGGGATTGACTGAGTCAGCGCCAACTTCGAGCTCCAATGCCTGTGCGATCGCACACCAACATTCCCACAAAAATTCACTGTCTGTTACTCCGGTCAGAACATAATCTCGATAGACTTGTACCACAAAGGCACTCGCTCGACCCCTTGCAGCCGTTGGGGATACATCTTGAGCAATACCCACCTGTTGCCAAGGATGGTGGCGGGGTGAGCCGAGATGCTCGGGCACTGTCCCCGTCGGATTAATTGCGCGGGCATAGGTTTCGAGCACCGCCTTATCTAGCCGGGGCAGGAGCATTACCAGCACAAACGAATCAACCAACCGGGCTTGCAGATGTTCATAACAAGGCTGGTCATCAACGTGACAATTAATGCGAGCAAACTGACCGATGGGGTCAGTTTCCGTACCTGCTGTCCAAATCGTGCCCCCATCAACCAACTGCGCCAAACCATTACAAAGCACCGCAGGCAACCAGTCGGGGATATCTTTGCGCTCCAGCAGTGGACGCTGCCAAGCCATAATCTTCTCGCGCCACACATCACTGTGCTTAAGGGCAGTGCGCACCACCGTCCAGGCATTATTACCCGTGCGGGCAAAGAAGTCGGAATGACGTTGGAAGTAGGTGACACCAGGGGCAAATTCCATCACCGGAAAGTCCCAAGCTAAGAAGAACGGAATCTTCTTCCCCCGTCCAGGGCGCACCGTGAAGCGGATTGCTAAGGCACTGGCCACCTGTTCACCCGGTTCAGCCGGGGTTTCATCTTGCTGGTCAGGCAACATACCATTACGGGCAAACCAGTCCCAGACCTCACCACCATCATGTTCTGGATTCCAGCGGCCGATATGGTAGACCTCTAGTGCTGGGTTGGTGATGCTAGCGATCGCCATTTGGCCTTCTCCCTCTTGCAGTTCATCGTAGAGCCGCACTCGGTTGAAGAGGCAACCCACCCGAAAGTGATCCGTAATCCATTGGTTAAAGTTGCCCGTGCTCTCTTGCCATTTGGGTTGATAGCGGCCAGGGGTTTGTTTATCTGCGTTCGTGAACCAGCCCACCATGTTTTGCCAGGTGAGCATCAGGCTAAGGGTGATCGGTTCATCCGTGGGGTTATGGAATGTCCAGTTAAACACTCCCACTGGATAGCTGGTTTCCTGGTAACAACCCGCCCAAAAGGGTGAAAATTGCTCACAAACAATTTCGCTTTTAAAGATGCCCTCATACTTGTGCCAACTGCGGGGAAATAGCAATCGCTCTGTACAGTGACGATCGGGATACGTCTGCCAGCGAGAGAGGATCTCACCATCTGCATTGAGATTAGAACTCAACACATAGGCTTGGGGGATGCCATCAAGGGGTTGTTCAAACAAACTGAACTGACAAGCAGGCAAAACTTGTGCAATCTGTTCACCTGCGTCCAATGTCCAGGGGCCAAACCCGCCCCAACTTGAATGACCCACTCCCCCCGCACCCAAGCCGCCTAAAGGTAGGGGGGATTGATCACCTCGGAAGGACAAATAGCCCGCAGCAGTAGGAATTTCCGGACGGGGGACTTGGAATGCTTTCATAAGGGCAGAACGCAGGATTGATCTTGATTGATCCTAGCGTGACTGGGCGATCGCAATCCTCCTAAATCACCCCCCACTCACCGGTGGAATTAAAACAACCTCATCACCCGATTGCAACACTGTCTCGGGTTCAACAAACTCATAATTGATGCCAAAGCGGGTCACTTCGCGCCATTGGGCCAGTTCAGGATGCTCAGTGATCAGGCGATCGCACACTGCTGCGACGGTTGTTCTTTCAGGAAATGTGAGTTGCAATTCTGGCTGTTGGTAGGCGTCTTGATAGGCAGCAAAAAGCTTGACAGTGATAGTGATCATGGCATTTTAGACGATGTTGGCTGCGGGAAGTTGAGTTAGCATTATGCATAAGTTGGGTTTGGTGTATTCCTTACATAAGGTTCGTCTTTTAACCCTATCCGGATCAATCATAATTGGAGAAGAAGTAAACTTTTGGTTCGGTTCGTCTTTACTTCGTAATTCACTCCCATGCATTCTCTGTCTCAATTTACGCTGCGTGACATGGCTGAGTTGGGCTTGGCCCTACGTCAAGCCAGCCAAGATGCTGACCACATGGAAGCGGCAGCCCAAGCATTGGTTACCTATCTCTACAAACATTGTCCGGGTGCGGCGCTAGTTCGTTTGTTTAAAACCCATCCCTATGGCGGTCTCAGTGCTGATCTCCAACAGAGTGTTCAAGCTGGATTGTCTGCAACATCGGCGAATGCCCTCAAATGCTTAACCCTGTTGGCCACTGCCGGAACAGAGTCCGCGTGGTGCGATCGCCACTCCTCCCAAGGGCATCAGGTGATTCCGTTAACCAGTGTTGAGGGGGTGCAGCAAATCCCCATGATTGCCCAACTGATTCAGCAGTTTGGTCTGGATATTGAAAACATTGTGGAGCCAGACCCGGCTCTGCTGGTGAAGTTGGAGCAGCGTAATTTTAATGTCTTCCATATTCCCTGTGCCCTTGGGAGTCCATTTATTCCCAGTCAGGCTGAATTTGTGCAACCCTACGGAATCGAATCCGTGTTGGGCTTTGGGGGTTTACTCCCGTCTGGGAATCTCTTTACGATGATTATTTTTAGTCAAGTTACCATTCCTCGCAGTACGGCTGAGATGTTTCAGAGCTTGGCATTAAGTGTCAAGTTAGCTTTGCTTCCTTTTGATGGAGAAGTCCACTTTGGCGATCGGGCCATGGCTGCTGCAAGGAACGATAATCTCCAGTCCCGTTTGCAGTCAGAAGTAACCACCCTCCGCCAACTCTTGACTGTCTCCGAACAGTCCACCCTAGAACAGTCCGATCGACTAGAGCAGACCATCAGCAAACGTTCTGAGACCCTCAAACAACTGCAAGCCACCCAGGCAGATTTGATTCAATCTGAAAAAATGGCAGCTTTAGGCCAATTAGTGGCAGGAGTTGCCCATGAGTTGAATACACCGCTGGGTGCGATTCGTTCTTCTGTGGAATATTTGCAGGAAACACTAGGGATAACGCTCAATGAATTTCCGCAATTCTTTAGCCAACTCACCCCCCAAGAGCAGAGTCAACTCCGCCAAGTTACGACTCAAGCCCAATCGCCCACCCGTATTCTGACCAGTCGGGAAAAGCGGAAGCTCCGTCGCAAGTTAACCCAAGAACTCGAAGCGGAAGGGTTAGAAACAGAAGCCGAAGAGTTGGCAGATACGTTAGTTGATTTGGGTTTTCAGGGTGATCTCAGCCTCTTTTTACCCCTATTGCATCATCCCGAACGCGATCGCCATTTGGAATATGTTTACCAAATTGCCATGGTGCATCAGAGTGCTCAAACGATCGCAACGGCAACAGAGCGTGCCGCCAAGGTCGTCTTTGCCCTGCGCACCTATGCCCGCCAAGACCAAAGTAGCGAAAAAGTTTGTGTTGATCTCACCGAAGGTATGGAAACCATTCTGACCCTTTATCACAACCAGCTTAAGCAAGGCGTTGAGGTCAGTAAAGACTATGACGATAACCTACCCAAGCTCTGGTGCTATGTGGATGAGCTGAATCAAGTTTGGACAAATTTGATCCATAACGCGCTACAAGCGATGGATTATAAAGGACAATTGGCGATCGCCATTCATGAATATAATCAGGTTATTCATGTGCAAATCACCGATAGTGGCTCAGGAATTGCTCCAGAACACCGCGATCGTATTTTTGAGCCTTTTTTCACCACTAAACCACCTGGAGAAGGGAGTGGTCTAGGCTTGGATATTGTGCAACGCATTGTCGAAAAACATGGCGGTGAGATCACCGCCAACTCTGAACCTGGACGAACCACATTTACCGTGACGTTGCCCCTAACGGTTTAATTTCTAATTTTTCTCCACCCTTTATTCTTTGAGATCATGCCCAAACCAGTGATCCTCTGTATTGATGATGAAGCCATTATTCGCGATACACTCAAGCGTCAAATTCGGCGAGAAGTCGGTTGGAGTTATCAAATTGAAACTGCCGAAAATGGAGACGATGCCTTTGACTTGATTGAGGAATTAAAAGGAGAAAAAATTCCCATTGCCCTAGTGATTTGTGATTATTTTATGCCAGGTTTGGCAGGAGATCAAGTTCTAATCAAGATCCATCAAGACTTGCCAGAAACCTGTAAGGTTATGCTAACAGGTAAAGCAAGCTTAGATGGGGTTAATGAAGCGATCCAGTCTGCTAATCTTTATCGCTACATTGTGAAGCCTTGGGAGCCCCAGGATTTAATCCTAACCGTCAAATCTGGTTTACAGAGCTATCATAACCACCAAGAGATTTATGCCAAAAATCGGCAACTTGAGCAACTCAACCAAGAACAACAAGAACTTATTCAAGTCTTAGAAGCCAAAGAGAATTTATTAACCCAAGCTCAACTTCAAGTTATCCAAGCTGAGAAAATGTCGAGCCTAGGGCAAATGCTGGCTGGGATCACGCATGAAATCAATAATCCGATTAACTTTGTCTGCGGTAGTGTTCAATTCTTAGATCAGTGCTTGAAAGAAATATACCAACTCTTTGCTCTGTATGAGCAATATTACCCCCAGGCTCACCCTGAAATTCAAAAGCTCAAAGATGAAATTGAAATTGAATATTTGGTCGAAGACACTCAGGAAATTTTAGAGTCAATGAAAACCACGACCAAGTTACTTCGTGATATTAGCCATTCAATGCGTAACTTTGCGCGGCAAGATAGTGGTACTCTCGAAAAATATGATATTCAAAAAAGCATTAGCACGGCGTTGATGATTTTAACCTATCAACTCAAAGCAAATGCCCAGCGTCCACGAATTCAAGTTCACTATGAGCCGATCGATTTGCCGCCCGTCCTTGCTTATCCCAGTCAATTAAATCAGGTGTTTTTGAACTTAATTGCTAATGCAATTGATGCCCTTGAAGAAGCCAGTCAAGGAAAAAGTTATGCTCTTTTGGAGCAAAATCCGAACCAGATTTGGATTACTTTCTCTGTAAATCCAGATCAGCTTTGTATTCAGGTTCGTGATAATGCTGGTGGAATCCCAGAACAAATCTATGAACGTATTTTTGACAATTTCTTTACTACCAAAGGAATAGATCATGGGACGGGAATAGGTCTCCATGTCTCACGCCAAATTATTGAAGAGAACCACAATGGCAAACTATACTTTCAGTCCAAGGTCTCTGTAGGGACAACATTCATTGTCGAATTGCCTCTTGGCTAGTATTTTATGTTTGTGAATCAAAAAAGTTTTTTTATCTTTGACTTTTATGATGTTTCATGCACAAACAAAAGATATGTTTGATTTATTCACTTGACCTTCAGCTTTTAAAAAAATCTTCAGGAGCAGCCATGACAAAACCAATTATTCTATGTGTAGACGATGAACCATTGGTACTCAAGAGCCTAAAAGTTCAACTTAAAAAAGCGTTTGGTAGTCGTTATTTGTATGAAACGGCCGAGAGTGGTGATGAAGCCCTAGAAATCATTACAGAATATGAGATGGAGACAGAAGATACCAAAATTGTTGTGATTATCTCAGATTGGCTCATGCCAGGCATCAAAGGGGATGAATTCTTGATTCAGGTGCATCAAGATCATCCTGAAGTCATCAAAATCATGCTGACCGGCCAAGCCGATTCTGATGCTGTACAGCGGGCTCAAGAAGAAGCGGACTTGCATCGATTTATTCCTAAACCTTGGCAGTTTGATGATCTCGTTGAAGCGATTAAATCTGGTCTTGGGGAACAGGAAAAAGATTAAGCTGACGCTCCCAGCGGTCGATGATACAGTGGTGGAGCTGACCGAGACAGTTGCTCTAACCGTGCTCGACCAGCCTACTGACATAGTTGACCCCAGCGCTAAAACTGTGCCCATTTCGACCATCGCCAACGACCTGCCTAGCGTCCGCTTGGAAGCCCTGGATGCAGCGGCTACCGAAAATGGCGACCCTGGTGTTTATCGCCTTAGCCGCAACAGTAATTTGGGGTCATTGACGGTGAGGTTTGCGATCGCCCCCCAAAGCACTGCCAGCTTAGACGAAATTGATTTGCTGTTTGGCAGCACAATCAGACAACTCAGTGCCACCGACTACGAAGTAACCTTTGCTGAGGGCACAACCGTAGCGGATATCACGCTCATACCTCAAGACGATAACTTGGGTGAACGTCAGGAAACTGTGGTGCTGGAACTCCAGCAAAGTAGCGATTATTTCATTGATGCAGGCACAGCGGCGGTGGCGATCGCGGCCAGCGATCTCCCGGTCATTCGCATCACTGCCCCAACTCAGCCCCAAACTGAAGGCGAGAATCAAACCTTTACCGTTGCCCTCTCGAACCCCAGCAGTCAAACCGTCACGGTGGCCTACACCACTGTCGAGGGTAGTGCTGACGAACAGGACTATACAGGTGAGCAGGGACAACTCACATTTGCGCCGGGTGAACTCAGCCAAACCCTGACGATCGCCACCCAAGATGATGCGGCAGTTGAAGGCGAAGAAACTTTTGCCGTCCGTCTATTGGCCGCAATTGATGCGTTGGTTGATCCGAACCAAGGAGAAGCACAGGGCATCATTATCGACAACGATGCAGCATCAGAACCTGTTAATGATTCACTCGTTAACCAACTCCCCCAAACCCGCCAAAGCTTGCGGCAAGGAGAATCCTTAGTATTTAGTGCGGAGAATGAGAATCTGGTTGCGATCGCTGCCCCCGACCCCCAAGACAAGCTGCGGGTTGCCCTTTCAGTTCAAGGGGGAACCCTCTCGTTGGCAAACTTAGACGGATTAACGTTCAGTCGAGGTGACGGCAAAGATGATGCCCAGCTTAATGTGGCGGGTATGCCCGAAGCAATTAATCGGGCACTCAACGGCCTGCGCTTTACCCCCGATGACCAGTTCAGCGGCACAGCTCAACTACAAATTCTCTCCGAAACGACCGATCCCCTGAATCTTCAACGCGATCAAGACAGTCTTGCTTTTGATGTTCTGCCCCCTGAACCCACATCGATTCTGACCCGGCATACAGGTAACTGGTTTGGGGTTAATGGTGCAGAGAGCCAAACCTTCAAACTGACGCTGGCGGGTCAAAATACTGCCAGTATCAATGAGTTGGGCATGTTCCAAGTGGATAATGCGCAGGGCGAGATTAATGGCATTGCACCTGGCCGTGTGGGCTATGCTGAGGCTGCGATAGCGCGATCGCGGGTGGTGTTATCAGCGCTGTCACAGTTTAGTGATAACCTCTTTCCCGGCTTGGCTACCACGCGACATTTAGCGGTCGATGGAGGGTCTTATTGGGGTTTTTATCTGGTGAGTAATGGTACTACCGACACCGTCAAGACCCAAATTGCTCAAGGTCAAACCCCTAAGAATGTTGCCTTTGGTTTTGCCAATGGGGGGCGGTTACAGATTGATGAAGTCGGAGAAGATGTCTTTACACTTAATTTTGATGATGGGCGAGACCAGCGACAGTTTAATGATCTCCAGGTGACGCTGACGCCCAGTTTTATACCACTACCAATCGGCACGAATTTGCAAGACCGCAGCCAGGGTGAGCTACTTGATCTGCGGGGTCAAACTGGTTTCCAAGCCGCCACCTTCCGTAATTTTAAAGAAGCAGGCTACAACAATTCTCTGGGTTTTTATGTGGTGGATAACGAAGCAGGTTATGTGGACAATCTCGCGCCGGGCGATGCGGGCTATGCTGCCGCAGCCTTAGCACGACGGGTGGACTATAGCCAAGGTTTTGCGGGCGGCCAACTCTTTGCCCCTTATTTGGTAGCCAACACCACTCCGGAGGTGTTTTTGGCTTTCAACCCCACCAATCGGCCGGGTGGTGGAGTTTACGCCTATTTTGCTTATCTGGGAGCCAATCCCGACAGGATTGATCATGTCCGTTTACTCGGTGACAATACATTTGCCTTTGAAGACCTCTATGGTGGTGGCGATCTGGATTATAACGATGCAGTTATTCAGATCAATTTTGTGTAGATAGAAACTGCCAGTAATGGAGAGTTATAGACTCTCCATTACCCCCATCCACAATTTGCAATTTACAGTTCGAAATTTCAAAATCATTATCATATCAGTCGTTACTTTCTGAGCTATTAACCGCGCAGATGGTTTGTCTGTCGTCGTTTAACTGAATAATACCTATAGAAAGCTTAGCTGCAAATCATGAGCAATTAATGATTTAGGCTAATCAGATTTAGCGTTTTATTGGTCAGACCAATAGAGTCCATTACGAGATATAAAGATCGATTTTGACATTTTTTGTATCCTTGGATACGCTCCATTGTACGATTTATCTTTTAATAGAGAAAAATCTATTGCTGATATTAGTACAGAACGCAATGAAAACAACATCAGAGTGCATGGCAGACTACCGAGAAACTTTTGACAGCCGTGATCCGGGCTTAATGTCAGGACTATATCAAGAAAATGGCATCGTGATTTGGGGCGATCGCATTTGGCGGGGACGCGGTGAAATCCAAGACTTTTATCAGGAGATGTTTGAGCGAATTTTTCCACCGGATATGCAGTTTGAACGCAACATTGGCATGGTTATTGAAGGGGGCATTGCCTATGTAGTTTGGAGTGGCGCTAGTCCGCTCCAGGAAGTTTCTTTGGGGGTGGATACTTTCGTTGTGCAAGGTGGTGCAATCCAATGCTTGACCTTGTATATGGAAGGGGACGTTTAACACAAAAATAGCAATTAAGCTCCTACTCTGGGCTTAATCGCCGACGGAGCATCTTGCTTTAAATAGAAAGTGCCACTACCTTTAAGGCAGTGGCACTTTACATTAGAATTTGCTTCTAATTATTTAGAACCAGGCACAGCGCTCGATCTCATAAAAAATCAATCAAAAGATCACACTTTACCGTGCTGGGCTTTTCGCAAAATATAATCCTGCCACCAGTAACGCTGTAATAATCAGAGCATTGACGAGAAATACACCTTCAGATTCGGACATTATGGTTGTCTCCACAAATTTCAAAAGAACTGTCAGTATTCAGGACAAGCAGAAATAGCCGTGAGCTTATCACTGCAAAAGATTGGATAATTTTGGTCAAAATATAGATATTCTCAATAAAGAGATTGGCATAGATTGCTTCCGTCTTTTGATAGATCAATCGTTAATTTATCCAAAGACCTCCAATCCTACAAACTCCCACTGCGTAAGAGATTCACAGAATGTCCTGAATCCTATTGATTAAGGATTTTAATAAAATCATGGACATAATTTAGCAAATCGACATAAATCGCAAACTATGGGGCGAGCCACTGGATTACCTAGTGCCGCGAGGCGGAGTTCAAAGTTCAGAGTTCAAAGTGCTTATACAACAGGCATTCTATGAATTTTGAATGGATGGCTTATTTCTACCGTTCTGTACTAGAGGCTGTTATTAGTTAGACTTCAAGCTCTTACTATGGCTGACTTACAGCCCCACTCCCTGTTTTTAGAGGTCGGCGTTTTATCGCTTATCCCCTAAGGCTTTTGGTCTTAACTGATTAACGTGCCCTAATCACCAGTCTTAACCTAGCGCTGCTGGGTTAGACTATGCTGCATTGATTCAATTTTCGGCGCGATCGCCTTTGCCCATGAACTCGCCCTCTGCTCCACCGCTCTCTGGTTTTGACCCCCAAGCACCGCCAGCCCCCGATCTGATTAACACTTGTATCCATTGTGGGTTCTGTCTTTCAACCTGCCCGAGCTATCGAGTGATTGGCAAAGAAACGGATTCACCACGAGGTCGCATCTATCTGATGGATGCAATCAATCAAGGCGAAGCAGACCTCAACCCCACCGCAGTACAACATTTTGATAGCTGTCTGGGTTGTCTGGCCTGTGTCTCTACCTGCCCGTCCGGTGTGCAATACGACAAATTGATTCGGGCGACCCGGCCTCAGGTGGAACGCAACCATCCCCGCAATTGGTGGGAGAAGCTAGTGCGGGGTCTGGTGTTTAATTTGTTTCCATATCCAGCACGTCTGCGGCCGCTGCTATTGGTGCTATGGCTCTATCAACTGGTGGGCTTACAAACGCTAATGCGGAAAACAGGTATTTTAGACCAGCTATTTCCCCGCTTGGCAGCGATGGATGCAATTTTGCCCCAACTCTCTTGGCGGCATATTTTTGCGCCTGAACTGCCCGATGTGATTCCAGCGCAGGGCGATCGCCGCTATCGAGTGGGCATGATTCTCGGTTGTGTGCAACGTCTCTTTTTTGAACCTGTCAATGCAGCTACAGCCCGGGTTCTTACTGCTAACGGTTGCGAAGTGGTGATCCCAAAAACCCAGGGCTGTTGTGGGGCGCTCCCGGCACACCAGGGTCGAGAAGCCCAATCCCAAGCTCTCGCACGGCAGATGATTGATAGCTTTGCTGAATTAGAACTGGACTACATCATCATTAATGCAGCAGGCTGTGGCCACACACTGAAGGAATATGAGCATATTCTGCGGGATGATCCAGACTACTGCGAAAAAGCGAAGGCTTTTGTCGGTAAGGTGCGGGATGTGCAGGAGTTTTTAGCTGAGGTGGGGTTAACAACACCGCTTTCTCCCCTTGCCGATGAGCCACTCCTCTTGGTATACCAAGATGCGTGTCATCTCTTGCATGGGCAACGGATTAGTGTCCAGCCTCGCCAATTGTTACGCCAAATTCCGGGAGTGCAGTTGCGCGAGCCCATTGATGGGGCGCTCTGTTGTGGTAGTGCAGGGGTCTACAATCTCTTGCAGCCTGCGGTGGCTGATGAGCTGGGCCAGCAGAAGGTTGAAAACTTGGTGCAGACGGGGGCGGCTGCGATCGCGTCTCCGAATCCGGGTTGTGCGCTGCAAATTCGTAAGCATCTTCAGCACAAGGGCTATGATCTGCCGTTGTTTCATCCGATGGAATTGCTCGATCGCGCAATTCGAGGAGAACGACTCTAAGAGAACGTCACCAGGACTGCCACATTTTTTTGATTGAATGATGAATCTCAAGCCCTGGCACTCCCCCGAAATCAACCAACACCGCCGCACGATCGCCTGGAGTCGCACGCAAAACATAATTGCTCTCGCCCTAATCCTACTGCTTGGGAATCTTGGCAAAGATGCGATCGCCACCCCCGAAATTGAGCAAGAAATTTCCTGCGATGTGCTGGTTGTCGGTGCTGGTCTTGCTGGTACTGCCACCGCCTACGAAGCCCTCCTGGCGGGCCGCACCGTCTGCCTCACCGACATCACCGACTGGCTGGGGGGGCAAATCTCATCTCAGGGGACATCCGCCCTAGACGAACGCCCCACCCAAAGCCGCCTGCACCATTACCCCCGAGGCTATTTA
>JAAHHN010000181.1 GCA_010672165.1 Spirulina sp. SIO3F2
TACGAGTGTGGTGGCGGCAGTGATGCTAGTAAACGATAGAGACGAAATCCAAGCGGCCACATGCAAGGCTAGGCAAACCCCAGCAAGCATGCCATAGCCAAGAGCCGCCCGCGTCACGGTCTGGGGTTGGAAGGTTCGCCAACTGGGGATAATTACCACTGCCGCAATCAACATGCGGATCGCGGCAATCAGAAGACTAAAACCAATGCCTGACGTGCCAGCCGCTGCGATCGCCAGTCGAATAAAAATCGCTGCCGTTGAGATTGCGAATACACCCGCGAGTAAGATCAATCCAACTCCCCATTTCCGCCTATGCAGCATTTGCCTCCTGTGCCCATCTGATGCGACCATCAAGACTGTACAGTAGTTCGACGCCGAGATCGTGCGCTCTCATTAGGTTCATGACAGCTTTGCCTCCCCTCACCACCGATACCATTTGGGCAATTCTCAACGATGAAATTGAGGATGCGATCGCCATGCAATTGGTCTGGCGAGAATTGGGCTATCGCCATGACCCCGAGACGAATACTTGGCACAGCGATGACGCTGAACCGACTTGGCGAGAAGACTATCCGGAGCCGCCGGACTTTATTGCCTATCGTCCACCGACAGTGAAGTTGACGCGATCGATTCCTAAGCCAAACAAGCAGTTGCTTAAGGAAGAGTTGGGCTTTAAAGGCTACAAGTTAGGGGAGTTTGGCCCCCGCCAAACTCGACGGGCAACAATCGCCAGTTGGCTTCTCAGCCAAATGCGAATCCAGGGTTTGTTTTAAGTTCCAAAATTCTGGACTATCCCACCAAATGGGCTTCAAGGAACCAGAGGCGCTTGTCAACAGCGCGGGAGATTTCGGTGTAGAGATCAGCGGTGCTGTCGTCACCTAGCTCTCCTGCTTGGGCACTGGCTTCACGGACGTGTTTGGCATAGACCGCAAAGCGATCGGCTAGGGCGGTGACGTGGTCACTGCCAGCCAAAATATCGAGAGGATAAAGATCGAGTAAGGATTTGTCAGCGGCGACTTTGGCGGTGCCCAAGGCGATGCCGCCTAGGGCGGTAACTCGCTCAGCGACCATATCTACGTAGTCTTCGAGTTCGCTAGACATTTCATCGAAAAGTTCATGGAGTTGCAAGAACTGCGGGCCTTTGACGTTCCAATGAGCTTGTTTGGTTTGGGTTTTGAGGTCGAGGGTGGTGGCGAGGGTTTGGTTGAGGAGAGGGATGAGCTGGTCTCGGACGGTTTGAGGGAGGTCGATACGAGTGGTGTGAGTCATAATCAGGTTGTCCTCAAGATCTAGTTTTGAATTGCTCCTATCTCAGAATAATTCTTAGAAGAGGGTTTCGTCAATGTCTTTGTTGGGGTAATGCTTCCTCCATATGTATGTGGTTTAGAATTGTGGCTGTACACCAGCCAGCGCTGTAGAAGATGGGACTCACGCCAAGGAAAATGTATTGGCGATGAGTAAGAAATCTTACGAGAGTTGAAGCGTAGAGAAATCCATATATCTATCTGGCTCTATCTGGCTGAACGTAGCAGGTACAAAAGTATGACACGGTCAACGGATGTAGAACAGTTACGACGAGGAGCAAAGTCCCTTAAAAAGGCGAACTTATCTGGAGCAGATCTATCTGGTGTTGATTTACGAAGTGTTGATCTCAGCAAAGCAAATTTACAACAAGTAAATTTAAGAGGGGCTAACCTTAGCAAGGCAGTTTTATTGAAAGCAGATTTAAGTCATGCAGATCTCACAGGGGCAGTGCTTATTAGGGCTAATCTCCAAGGAGCAATGCTAACTAAAGCTAATTTAGGTGGAGCAAAGCTTCGGAGAGCTAATCTGCGTCAAGCCAATTTGAATAAGGCAAACTTAGCAAAAGCTGATCTACGTGAAGCGAATTGCAGAGAAGCAAGTTTTAGACGGGTTTCTCTTCAACTGACAAACCTCGAAAGAGCCAATCTAGGCCAGGCTAATTTAAGTGAAGCTGATGTTTCTGGGGCTAACTTTAGAAATGTTTTGCTAATGGGGGCAAGTTTTATAGGAGTTCGCTCTGAAGGTATTCCTGACTTAAGACATTCAAGAATTGATAAGAAAACTAATTTTGATGGTAAGTTGAGATGGGTATGGAGAATACAGAATCGATGTGCTAAGGATTTAGACCTTAGAGGTGTTGACTTAAGCGAACAAAAATTACATAAATTCGATTTCAACAGTGCTGACTTGAGCGAGGCAAACTTAAGTAGATCAAAAATCAAACATCTGCAAGGTGCAAATCTGCAAGGAAGTAAATTAATAGGTGCTGATTTGGTCAGGGCAAATTTAGAAAATGCTAATTTATGCCAAGCAGATCTAAGAAGTGCAAAGCTAGATATGGCTTACCTGAGAGGTAGTAAGATAGACTCCTCAACCCAGATCTCTAGTAAATGGAGACTTGTTTGGAAAATTGTCAATGAAGGTTGCAATTATCTTGAATTGCAAGGGGTTGATCTGAGAAATGCAAATCTAAGAGGAGTTGATTTAAGCAGAGCTGATTTACAAGAAGCCTGCATCAACTATGCCAGTTTGAGAGGAGCTAATTTGCAAGGAACTAATCTACAAAGAGCCCAACTCAGTAGAGCTGATTTGGGAGAAGCTAATTTAGAAAACGCTAATTTACGAAGAGCCCAGCTCAATAAAATATACTGGAATGCTGCTAATTTAAAAAATAGTAACTTAGAAGGAAGCGAGCTTAAAGAGTCTAGATTTCATGAATCTGATTTAACCAGAGCAAATTTGAGATGTTCTAATCTCGATAGAGTACATTTTGGAAATTCTAATCTGAGTGGAGCTGATTTTAGTAATTCCAGCTTGATGGGTGCGTATTTTTATGATGTTTCTATATGTGATGCAAATTTCAAAAGTGCAATTTTAACCGGAGTGACTATCACAATTAAATCCTGGAGAATGAATGAGTATACGAACTTTGACGATGTAATCTGTGACTACGTCTATAGTCGTTATCCCTGGCATCGTCATCCCTGCGATCCCAATCAAAACTTTGAACCTGGTGAATTTGCTATGCGTCTTAGCTTAGGAATTCTAGACGAAGCCTGAACAGGGAAATGAACATTTATTGCAACTCCCCTGAATACGTGCCAACTGCTCCCCATCCAACCCCGTCGCCGCTATCACTTGCTCTTCACGCATTCCCGCCCGCAGCAAATTCAACGCCACTTCTACAATTGCAGCTTGACGGCTAATTTAAGAAACCACCCCTCCATCAGGCTGCTCCAACCGTAACCGTACCGACTCTGCATGAGAATGTAACCCCTCTGCATTCGCCAACGTTTGAATCGCTGACCCCATCTTTTGCAACGCCGCAGGCGAATATTGAATCAAGCTCGAATGCTTTAGGAACGTTTCCACCCCCAGCGCCGACGCATAGCGAGCCGCGCCAGATGTGGGTAGGGTGTGGTTGGGGCCAGCCAGATAGTCGCCGACCGCCTCAGGGGTCGAACTCCCCAAGAAGATCGCCCCTGCATGACGAATCTGCCGACTGAATTCCCAAGGATCGCTCACTTCAAGCTCCAAGTGTTCGGGGGCAAACAGATTAGATAGTTCAGCGGCAATCTCTAATGTTTCGACAACAACGACTAGACCATAGTGGGCGATCGCCTTTTCTGTGAGGGTGCGGCGGGGGTGGTTTTCCAATTGTTGTGTAACTGCTCGACAAACTGCCTGAGCTAAATCCGCATCAGTGGTGAGCAAAATGGCAGCCGCTAGGGGATCATGTTCGGCTTGCGCTAATAAGTCTGCGGCCACATAGACCGGATTCGCCTGGGCATCGGCAATCACCAACACCTCAGACGGCCCTGCCAAAGAATCAATTCCCACCGTGCCGTAAACCATCTTCTTGGCTAAGGTGACATAGATATTACCTGGCCCCGTGATCACATCCACCTTGGGAATGGTCTCCGTGCCATAGGCCAAAGCTGCGATCGCCTGTGCACCCCCCACCCGATAGATTTCATTCACCCCTGCTTCTTGAGCCGCCACCAAGACCACCGGGTTAATTTTGCCGTCTTTACCTGGCGGTGTCACCATCACTACCCGGGGCACTTGGGCCACCATCGCAGGTACAGCATTCATCAACACCGTGCTAGGGTAAGACGCTCGCCCTCCTGGTACATAAAGACCAGCGCGATCGACTGGGGTGTAGCGTTTGCCCAAAACCACATTGTTAGCGCCAAACTGCACCCAAGATTGAGGAACGCGTTGACGATGGAAAGCTTCAATTTGCTGACGTGCTAGGACAATCGCATCGAGTAGTTCTGTCGAAACCTGTTGGTAGGCAGCATCAATTTCTGAGCCTGTCACTTTAAGCTGTGCAGGCGAGAGCCTCAGACCATCAAATTGCTCCGTATAATGGATTAAGGCGGTATCTTTTTGTTGTTGAACCCGATGAACAATCGTGCAAACCGCATCTTCTTGGGTTTGGATCTGGCCAGATTGAGTGCGGGCACTAATGCGCTCTAATTCAGAGCGGGCTTCCGACAGCTCAGTTACAATTCTCAGCATAGGTTCACAGCAATTGGGGTATCCCAAACAAGGCAAACGGGGTTAGGTGCAGAACATTTCTCTCGGTTAAGCCCGCGCAAATGAGTCAGCACAGACAAATTGGGCAAAGTTCCACTTAAATACAGCTTAACTTGGATCGCCTAACCATTGGGGGCAATCACAAGTTAAAAGTTTGCCGATGCTCAGGAGCGATTCAGTTAAAAGGTAATCAATTCACGCTAACCAAATGATTGCAGTTTTGCGATTTTTGGTGTTATATTATTATGTCCTGTGCAGTGTGACTATATCCTAAACAGCACACCCCCTATTCCCACCCCCCATCTATAAAAGACGACTGTGGCTAACTCCAAATCTGCAATTAAACGGATCAAGATTGCCGAGCGCAACCGTCTGCGCAATCGGACGTATAAATCAGCAGTGAGAACCCTAATGAAACGGTATTTTGAGACCGTTGAGGCGTATGTTGCCTCACCGAGTGAAGCATTGCTCACGGAGGTCAATCAGGCTCAATCCAAGGCCTATAGCAAAATCGACAAGGCAGTCAAGCGTGGTGTTTTACATGCCAACAATGGCTCTCGCAAAAAGTCACGCCTCGTACGCTACTGGCGGCGAAGTACTGCGAGTTTGGAGGCGCCTTCTGCTTGAAGCAAGCATTAGGGCACGTTATCGATTCACTGCGGAGCTTTGAGACATTTAGTGATAACGTGCCAACCCAACCCAATTCGCTAGGGGTTAGGCAATTTGCTGCATCAATATTTTAGTTGATGATATCTCCTAGCCTGTGTCACGCCCAGAATCTATTGAGCATCTAGGCGTGAACCTTGTGAGAGCCAAGTGCTGATCCGCACTTTGGAGATTCACCAGAAGTCAACGTAATCTCGTCGCATGCTGGGTTGAATGCAACTGATTGATACGCATATTCATTTAAACTTTTCGACTTTTGAGGCAGATCTCGAAAGTGTCCGTTCGCGCTGGCAAGAAGTAGGCGTTGTTCAATTGGTTCATTCTTGTGTGCATCCGGGCGAATTTACTGAGATTCGCACCTTAGCCGATCGCTTTCCTGAACTGTTTTTTGCTGTGGGTCTACATCCGCTGGATACGGAGCGCTGGACACCCGCGATGCTCCAGGAGATTCAAGATTTTGCCCAATCTGACCCACGCGTTGTCGCTATTGGAGAGTTGGGTCTGGATTTCTACAAAGCCCAAGATCAAGCATTGCAGCAGGACATTTGTGCCCAGCAACTCCGGCTGGCAGTGGCTTTGGATAAGCCAGTGATTATCCATTGTCGTGACGCGGCTGCTCCGATGGCCCAGCTGCTTACCCAAATTCAGGATGAAGTGGGTCTGCCTGTGCGAGGTGTGATGCATTGTTGGAGTGGCTCTCCTGAAGAGACCCAATGGTTTTTAGACCGTGGTCTTTACATCAGCTTTAGTGGCATTGTTACGTTTAAAAACGCCAAACAGGTCAAAGCCTCAGCCCAACTTGTGCCCGATGATCGCCTCCTGATTGAAACCGATTGTCCTTTCCTCGCCCCGATGCCTTATCGAGGTAAACGCAATGAGCCCAGCTATGTCTATCACGTAGCAACGACCCTCGCTCAGTTGCGAAACACCACCCTAGATGCAATTGCTCACCAAACCACCACCAATGCCCGCCAGCTTTTTAAGTTACCCATTCCCGCCCTGAAGGGGGATGAGTTTTTATCTGTGTGATTTGATTTCCCCAGCCGTGCTCGCCCTTGGCCACAATACGCTTTTTGCCCCCTATTCCCGCCGTTTAACCCCTGAAACTGATGACCAATTTAACGCAAAGTCTGCTCCCTGATTTGATTGAGATTCAGCGTGCCAGTTTCCGTTGGTTCCTGGAAGCTGGTTTGATTGAAGAACTCAACAGCTTCTCCCCCATCACCGACTATACCGGCAAGCTGGAGTTGCACTTTATTGGTGATAATTACAAACTCCATGCCCCGAAATATGATGTGGATGAAGCGAAGCGGCGGGACGCCAGCTACTCGGTGCAGATGTATGTGCCTACGCGGCTAATTAATAAAGAAACGGGCGAGATTAAAGAGCAAGAAGTCTTTATTGGTGATTTACCGCTGATGACCGATCGCGGCACGTTTATTATCAACGGGGCTGAGCGAGTAATCGTTAATCAAATCGTGCGATCGCCAGGGGTTTATTACAAGGCCGAAATTGATAAAAACGGGCGTCGCACCTATTCCGCCTCACTCATTCCCAACCGTGGGGCTTGGCTTAAGTTTGAAACCGATAAAAATAGTCTGGTTTGGGTACGGATTGACAAAACCCGCAAGCTCTCGGCTCAAGTCCTCCTCAAAGCGATTGGCCTTGGAGACAACGAAATTTTTGATGCCCTGCGTCACCCTGACTTCTTCCAAAAAACCCTTGAAAAAGAAGGGAATCCCAGCGAAGAAGATGCGCTTATGGAGTTGTATCGCAAACTGCGTCCAGGTGAGCCGCCCACCGTTAATGGAGGACGGCAACTCCTGGAATCCCGTTTCTTTGATAACAAACGCTACGATCTTGGCAAAGTGGGGCGCTACAAGCTCAATAAGAAATTGCGCCTGAATACTCCAGATGCCATGCGAGTCTTGACCTCAGAGGATATTCTGGCGTCGATCAACTATCTGATTAACCTGGAATTTGATGTAGGGAATACGGATGATATTGACCACCTCGGTAACCGTCGGGTGCGCTCGGTTGGGGAGCTGCTCCAAAACCAGGTGCGGGTGGGACTAAACCGTTTAGAGCGGATTATCCGGGAACGGATGACAGTTTCTGAGGCGGATTCCCTCACCCCCGCTTCCCTGGTTAACCCCAAACCTTTGGTGGCGGCGATCAAAGAATTCTTTGGCTCCTCACAGCTCTCCCAGTTTATGGATCAAACCAATCCCCTGGCAGAGTTAACCCATAAGCGGCGCCTGTCTGCTTTGGGGCCGGGCGGCTTAACGCGAGAACGAGCCGGTTTTGCTGTGCGGGATATTCACCCCTCCCACTATGGTCGCATTTGTCCAGTGGAAACGCCAGAAGGCCCTAACGCAGGTCTGATTGGCTCTTTGGCAACCTATGCCCGGGTTAACGAATATGGCTTTATTGAAACCCCCTATCACCGGGTCGAAGGGGGACGAATTGACCATAGCCGAGCGCCGGAATATCTTACTGCCGACCAAGAGGATGATCTTCGGGTGGCTCCTGGGGATGTGGCTACTGATGAAGAGGGCTATATCAAGGGCGATCGCATCTCGGTGCGCTATCGTCAGGAGTTTTCCACCACCACCCCAGAGCAGGTGGACTATGTGGCAATTTCACCAGTACAAATTGTTTCGGTTGCCACCTCCTTGATTCCCTTTTTGGAGCATGACGATGCCAACCGGGCTCTGATGGGATCGAATATGCAGCGGCAGGCCGTGCCTCTATTGCGTCCTGAGCGTCCCCTTGTGGGTACAGGGTTAGAGGCCCAAGCTGCCCGTGACTCAGGGATGGTCGTTGTCTCCAAGCACACGGGAACCGTAAGCTATGTCGATGCCAACCGAGTCCGCATTAAGGTGGATTGGGAGCAAGCCAATCCAGATGCGGGCGATAAGCCACCCGCTGAAGTGGAATACGAACTCCAGAAATATCAACGCTCCAACCAAGACACCTGCCTGAATCAGCGCCCTCTGGTTTTTGAAGGGGAACCTGTAGTACCGGGGCAAGTGCTAGCTGATGGTTCTTCCACTGAGGGGGGTGAGCTGGCCTTGGGGCAAAACATTCTGGTCTCCTATATGCCCTGGGAAGGGTACAACTACGAAGACGCGATCTTGATCAGTGAGCGCCTAGTCATGGATGATGTCTACACGTCTATCCACGTGGAGAAGTTCGAGATCGAAGCCCGTCAAACCAAGCTCGGCCCTGAAGAAATTACGCGCGAGATTCCCAACGTGGGGGAAGATTCCCTGCGTAACCTAGATGAGCGCGGCATCATCCGGATTGGGGCCTGGGTGGAAGCAGGCGATATCTTGGTTGGGAAAGTCACCCCCAAAGGGGAATCGGATCAGCCCCCAGAAGAAAAGCTATTGCGGGCCATCTTCGGTGAGAAAGCCCGAGATGTACGGGATAACTCCCTGCGGGTTCCCAATGGTGAGAAAGGCCGAGTTGTGGATGTGCGAGTCTTTACCCGGGAGCAGGGTGATGAGTTGCCACCAGGTGCAAACATGGTCGTGCGGGTGTATGTGGCTCAAAAGCGCAAAATCCAAGTGGGTGATAAGATGGCGGGTCGCCACGGCAACAAAGGGATCATTTCGCGGATTATGGCTCTAGAAGATATGCCGTATCTCCCTGATGGCCGGCCAGTGGATATTGTGTTGAATCCCTTGGGTGTGCCCTCCCGGATGAATGTGGGTCAAGTGTTTGAATGTCTCTTGGGTTGGGCCGGTGAGGACCTGGGTGTTCGCTTTAAAATTACCCCCTTTGATGAGATGCATGGTGAGGAAGCGTCCCGACTCTCGGTGCATGGCAAACTGACCGAAGGCAGCCAGAAACCAGGTAAGGATTGGGCTTATGATCCAGACAACCCTGGCAAAATTCAAGTGTATGACGGCCGTACCGGTGAGCCCTTCGATCGCCCCGTTACAGTTGGGATTGCCTATATGCTCAAACTTGTTCACCTGGTCGATGACAAGATTCACGCCCGTTCCACAGGCCCCTACTCCTTAGTCACCCAGCAACCCTTGGGCGGTAAGGCTCAGCAAGGGGGTCAGCGGTTTGGAGAGATGGAAGTCTGGGCCCTGGAAGCTTATGGTGCAGGCTATATTTTGCAAGAGTTGTTGACAGTTAAATCCGACGATATGCAGGGGCGAAATGAAGCGCTGAATGCGATCGTTAAGGGTAAACCCATCCCCCGGCCAGGAACTCCAGAATCCTTCAAGGTGCTGATGCGTGAGTTGCAATCCCTCGGCCTCGATATTGCCGTTCACAAGGTTGAAACCACACCTGATGGCATGAGTAATGATTCGGAAGTGGATCTGATGGCAGATCATGAGCGACGTCGCGCTCCCAGCCGACCCACCTATGAATCCCTGACGACGGAAGATCTTCACGAATCGGAAGAGACTCCTGCCACCTAAGCCTTGATATACTCAGCAGCCGAGCGGATGTCAACCCCCGCCTTGGCGGTTCTGGGAAAAACTCTACTGCACCAAACTAACCACCACACGATGAGTAAACAAACTGAGCAACGCTTCGACTATGTCAAAATCGGGATTGCCTCGCCCGATCGCATTCGCCAGTGGGGGGAACGCACCCTGCCCAATGGTCAAATGGTCGGGGAAGTCACCAAACCCGAGACGATCAATTACCGCACCCTCAAGCCAGAAATGGACGGGCTGTTTTGCGAACGCATCTTTGGCCCCGCCAAAGACTGGGAATGCCATTGTGGCAAATACAAGCGAGTGCGCCATCGGGGTATTGTTTGTGAGCGGTGCGGGGTTGAAGTGACTGAGTCCCGGGTGCGTCGTCATCGCATGGGCTATATCAAGCTGGCAGCTCCCGTAACCCATGTGTGGTATCTCAAGGGGATTCCCAGCTACCTGAGTATCCTGCTGGATATGGCGCTGCGAGATGTGGAGCAAATCGTCTATTTCAATTCCTACGTGGTGTTGAATGAAGGCAACGCCAGCAACCTCAGCTATCGTCAACTGCTGACGGAAGATCAATGGCTCGAAGTAGAAGAGCAGCTCTACGAAGAGGACTCCCAAATTGAAGGCATTGAGGTCGGCATCGGTGCGGAAGCGGTTCAGCGGCTGCTTGAGGACATTAACCTTGAAGAAGAAGCCGAAAAGCTCCGGGAAATGATCGGCACGGCCAAGGGCCAAAAACGGGCCAAGCTGATTAAGCGGCTGCGGGTAATTGATAATTTTGTCGCCACTGGTGCGCGTCCCGATTGGATGGTACTCACCTACATTCCAGTGATCCCTCCTGACTTGCGCCCGATGGTGCAACTCGATGGCGGTCGCTTTGCTACCTCTGACCTCAATGATCTCTACCGTCGGGTGATTAACCGCAATAACCGTCTGGCGAGGCTCCAAGAGATCCTGGCTCCGGAAATTATTGTCCGCAACGAGAAGCGGATGCTCCAAGAAGCGGTCGATGCGCTGATTGATAATGGTCGGCGGGGTCGCACGGTGGTGGGCGCCAATAACCGCCCCCTCAAATCCCTCTCGGACATCATTGAGGGTAAACAGGGTCGCTTCCGTCAGAACCTCTTAGGTAAGCGGGTGGACTATTCCGGACGTTCCGTGATTGTGGTCGGTCCCAAGCTCAAGATCTATCAATGTGGTCTCCCGCGCGAGATGGCGATCGAGCTATTCCAACCTTTTGTGATCCATCGTCTAATCAAGAGTGGGTTGGTTAACAACATCAAGGCTGCCAAGAAGCTGATTCAGCGGGGCGATAGTTCTGTATGGGATGTGCTCGAAGAGGTCATTGCCGGCCACCCCGTTATGCTCAACCGTGCGCCGACACTCCACCGCTTGGGGATTCAGGCATTTGAGCCGATTTTGGTGGATGGGCGAGCGATTCAACTTCATCCACTGGTTTGTCCCGCCTTTAACGCTGACTTTGACGGTGACCAAATGGCGGTACATGTGCCCCTCTCTTTAGAAGCTCAAGCTGAGGCTCGTTTGCTGATGCTGGCTTGTCATAATATCCTATCCCCTGCTACCGGTAAACCGATTGTGGCCCCCTCTCAGGATATGGTCTTGGGTTGTTACTATCTCACCGCCGAAAACCCCCAGTTGCAAGAATTTGTTCAATCCCCTGAAGAACTACTCGATCGCCTCCGCCAAGGGATTGAGCGCCGCTTTGCTTCGATGGAGGATGCCATCAAAGCCTTTGACCAGGGTCAAATTAATATTCACAACTATCTCTGGCTGCGGTATACCGGAGCAGTTGAATCCACTACCAAAGGAGAAGATGAAACGATTTTCCATGAAGAGACCCAAACCGATGGCAGTGTGACTCGTTACTACGTGCAACCGCGAGGAGAATCCCAGTTTTTGCCCACGCGGTTTGTGCGGGAAACTGAAGCCGGAGAACAGTTCCAGTATATTTACACAACTCCTGGACGCATCATCTATAACCAAACTATCCACGGGGCGCTCGTATAGCACTCCTTGACCACCGCCCATCTGTTCGCCCCCTTACTTGCTCAACTAGATTTATGGCCACTCAAAAACCCGTCTTCTTTAACCATATTGTTGATAAAGGTCAGCTCAAGAAGCTCATTGCTTGGGCTTACACCAACTATGGCAGTGCTCGCTCTTCCCAAGTTGCAGATGAACTTAAAGGGATGGGATTCCACTATGCCACCCGGGCTGGCGTCTCAATTAGTGTGGATGACTTGCAAGTGCCCCCCGTTAAAAAAGCGATGCTCGCTGAGGCGGAAATCACCATTGAAACCACTGAGAGCCGCTACCGCACGGGTGAAATCACCGAAGTCGAACGCTTTCAAAAGGTGATTGATACCTGGAATGGCACATCTGAGGCCCTCAAAGAGGAAGTGGTGCATAACTTCCGAGCCACTGACCCCCTCAATAGTGTGTATATGATGGCGTTTAGTGGAGCACGGGGTAATCTTTCCCAGGTGCGGCAGTTGGTGGGGATGCGGGGATTAATGGCCGATCCTCAGGGTGAAATCATTGACCAACCCATTAAAACCAACTTTCGTGAGGGCTTAACCGTTACGGAATACATTATTTCGTCCTACGGTGCGCGTAAAGGTTTGGTGGATACAGCCCTGCGGACGGCTGATTCGGGTTATCTAACCCGTCGTTTGGTAGATGTAAGCCAAGATGTGATTGTCCGAGAAGTGGATTGTGGCACCCATCGGGGGGTTGAGCTGACGGCAATGAAGGATGGCAACCGCGTCCTTATCCCGCTGTCAACACGCTTATTAGGGCGAACGCTGGCCGAGGACATGATCCATCCGGAGACGGGTGAAGTGGTTGCTAAACGCAATGACACCATTGATGAAACGTTAGGGAAGCGTCTTGGCGATACATTCGAGATCATTAAGGTACGATCGCCCCTAACCTGCGAAGCGGCTCGCTCCGTGTGTCAACATTGCTATGGTTGGAGCCTTGCTCACGGTCATTTGGTGGATCTCGGTGAAGCAATCGGCATTATTGCGGCTCAATCTATCGGGGAACCGGGCACACAACTGACAATGCGGACATTCCATACTGGCGGGGTGTTCACGGGTGAAGTTGCACGCACCGTTAAGGCAGAAGCATCAGGAGTAGTGGAGTTTGGTAAAACACTACGTACCCGTTCTGTGCGGACTCGTCATGGCGATGATCGGGAACAAGTGGATGTGGCGGGTGACTTAATTGTTGTCAATGCTAAGGGTAAAAAACAGCGTCATGCCCTCACGGCTGGAACGTTGTTGTTGGTGAAAAGCGGCGATACAGTAACGACGGGTCAACTGCTAGCCCAAGTGGAAGCGGTTAAGCGCCAGAAATCTACAGAAAAAGCGACCAAGGATGTGGCAACGGACTTGGCGGGAGAGGTACTGTTTGATCGCCTCGCTGCGGAAGAAAAGAAAGACCGTCAGGGCAACATCACCCATATTGCTCAACGGGGAGGACTGCTTTGGGTCTTGTCCGGGGGCGTATATAATCTGCTGCCAGGCGCTGAACCGGTTGTTAAAGATGGCGATCGCGTTGAGCAGGGAGATGTGCTGGCTGAAACCCAACTGCGCACAGCTCATGGTGGTGTAGTGCGTCGGGCTGAGCAAGGCCGTGAAATTGAAATCATCACGGCCTCAGTTCAACTTGATCAAGCTCAAGTCCAACGGTCAGCCTCAGGCACCCGTGAGCAATACATTATCCAAACCCCCCATGGCCAGCAATTCTTCCTCAAAGCTGCCCCCGGCACCAAAGTGCTCAATCATCAGGTGATTGCTGAACTCAATGACGATCGCTACCAAACCAATACCGGTGGCATTGTCAAATACGCAGGTGTGGAAACGGGCAAGGCACGGGGTAAAAAGCAGGGTTATGAAGTGACCCAAGGCGGTTCTCTCCTTTGGATTCCCGAAGAATGTCATGAAGTGAATAAAGATATCTCACTATTGATGGTCGAAGAGGGTCAATATGTCGAGGCGGGTACTGAAGTGGTCAAAGATATCTTCTGCCAATCGGCGGGGATTGTAGAAATCACCCAGAAAAACGATATTCTCCGGGAAATGGTGATCAAGCCAGGTGAGCTGCATTTGATGGATGAGCCACCTGCTGTTGAGGCCGATGGCCAACTCCTCCAGCCCGGCACCACCCTTTTCCCTGAACTAACGGTCGAGGAGCTACGCTATGGCGAATATGTGGATACCCCTGAGGGCTTAGCTGTTCTGCTGCGCCCAGTGCATGAATTTACGATCGCCGACACCCCCAATGTGCCATCTCAGGAATCGATCAATGAGGATGGGGGGCAGACCATTTCTCTCCGAGCGGTGCAGCGGCTCTTTTACAAGGATGGTGAGCGGGTCAAGTCCGTCAATGGCGTGGAATTGCTCAGCACTCAACTGGTACTTCAGATCACCGATGAAGAGAGCCATGATGTGGACAGTCTCAGTGCTGACATTGAACTGATTGCCAATGACCCCGACGATGAAGATACGGATTACCGCCTCCAAATTGTAATTTTGGAATCCTTGGTGATTCGGCGTGATATTGATGCGGATACCACCAGTGGTGGAACCCAGACCCATGTTGTTGTGAAAGATGGGGATGAAATTCCCAAGGGGGCGGTTGTGGCCCGCACTGAAATCAAATGTAAAGAAGGGGGTGAAATTTGTGGTATCCAAGCGGAAGCTGAAGCTATGCGCCGTCTATTGGTGGTACGGGAAAGTGATGTGAGCCACCTCGCTATTACCGAGAAGGCTACGGTGCAACCCGGTGATTTAGTCGTGGCGGGCCAAGCGGTTGCCCCTGGCGTGAAAGCCATCCAATCTGGTTGTGTGCTCAAAACCACCCCGGAGGAGGTAGTGCTCCGCTTAGGGCGTCCCTATCGGGTCTCCACGGGAGCCTTGTTGCAAGTGGGGGATCATGATTTGGTGCAGCGGGGGGATAG
>JAAHHN010000182.1 GCA_010672165.1 Spirulina sp. SIO3F2
TCCAACACCTGAAATACTTCGACAACCTGTGTAAATTCCTCAGGAGTCCGGAGGGCAATTTGCTTGAGCACACAATAGGGTGTATAAGGATCACGGTCATCGGTTGCCAGCCAAGTCTGACAGCGCTGGTTTGACCCCAGGGGTTTGATGGCACGGTGGCGATCGCCTAAGGCTAAGACTGAACCGCAGGTGATGCAAAAGCGATGTTCCGGGTCATTCTGGGGTTGAGCGCATTGGGGATTGAGACAATAAACCATGGTGGGTTAAGAAAGTTCAAATTCCTGACCCACGATGCACCTCAGAATCGGGGGTGATGGCGCGATCGCCAACTCCCAAAATCATACCTGTTAAGGCTAAGTCGCTGTTGGTGGTGGGACTAAACGGAGAATCGTTTGAAGTAGTTCTTTGGACTTAAACGGTTTACATAAATATGCATCTGCCCCTTGTTTGAGTCCCCAATAGCGATCGATTTGGGTGCTTTTGGTTGAGCAGAGGATCACACGGATCTGTTCAGTCCGCCGATTGCTTTTGAGGAAGCGACAAATCTCGTACCCATTCATATGAGGCATCACCACATCCAGCAGCACAATGTCCGGCGGCTGTTTGCGAATTTGTTTGAGGGCTTCTAGCCCATCTCGCACTGTAGTGACCTGAAAATTTTTTTTAACTAACCAGCGGGCTATCAGATGCCGTTGAGTGCGGCTATCTTCTACCACTAAGATGTGAGTCATTAAGACACCTGCAACCACAACGATAGCGCCTCCTGGCGAAAGCGAGAATTTGGTGATGCCCCTGAGTTCGCGTTTGCAGTGCTGCCACAAGCCCAATCCCCAGCAATGGATAGACAAGATTAGAAAAAGTGGGGGGAGAGTAGCAGCTCATCCTCAACGTTTATCGTGTTACCCCATCCTGCTGTTGGGGTGATTGATGCATAATATTGTTCTACACCAATCATCGGATAATTTCCGTTCAATTTGCGGGTTTTGCCCATTTTTCTATGAGGATAGCGAAATTGTCCAGAATAATTAAGGAGATTATTATGAAACGGGTTTTCTGGGTTGATGGGTGGGCGGTGAGCGCTTGTTCAAGCTCCGGCTCATCCGGATTTTCCTTATTCGCATGGGAAGTTCTTTACAATTACTGATTCAACTTGTATGTTCACTGTCCCTCATCGCCAACATCATTGGCTCCTCGCAGTTTTCCTCTGTACGTCAACAGTGGCTTGTGCTGTAAATTCAGTTGCTCAGATCGCACCAGAGACCCTTGCCGCCCAAATCCAAACGCAGACCGCACCGCTGGTTTTGGATGTGCGCACTCCCCAAGAATATGCTGCGGGTCATATACCAGGAGCGATCAATATTGAATTTCGAGAACTTGAAGCCCGATTGGCTGAGTTGCCGATCGCACCGGATGAGGCGATCGTAGTCTATTGCGAGCAAGGGGTACGAGCCGGTGTAGCGGAAAGAACGCTAGCTGCGTCAGGGTTTACCGCAGTGTTGCATTTACAAGGGGATATGGTTGTCTGGCGTCAGCAGAAATTGCCGATCGCCCGAGGCGAAGCAACACCATAGAGTTTATTTATCTTGTTCAGGGACTTCAACTGTCAACAATGATGAACCGAGTACCGATTCAATCTCAGCTTGATAGTTGTCTTCAATTCCGATTTGTAATCCTTCTGAAGGATGAAACAAAAACACATCGCTAAAACCAACAGGGATTTTGGGAATATTGGGGTCGAGCACAAGCTGAAACTTTACCTTGGGATCAAGCAGATATGACAGGGCAAGGATGTTAGCTGTATTGGAACCACGAAAAGGACTAATGAGCAACGGTTGCTCAGTTTGATTAACAATTTGTGCAATTTGCAGGTTATTTAGCCCTACAATCCGATGCCACCAGACTTGAGCTTGAGCGCTGACGGTGCAAGAAATGATCCCAAAAATCAGTATTCCCACAGTAATTCCTTGCCAGATTCTAGAAGTGTTCCCCTTTTGACTGAATTTATCGCTGAGTAAAATTGATATAGCCAGTTGAACCCCCAAATAATAGGGCATCAAGTAGCGGGTTGAAACTGAGCGCTGACCACCTGAAATAATATCTGGCACGATCAGAAATAGAGGCGTAATTGTTGTCAGTAAAACGATGAGCAGCCAAACATGTCTGGGAGTATAGCGACGAAGATAGTAAATTGTATACGTGATTAAAATAAGAGTTATTGGGAACACGATCTGGCGATATAAAGGATTCCAGGGTATTCCAAAATCAATAAAGATAGCGCTGGAATTAAAGAGCCATGATCCGACTAAATCAGAAAGTGAAATTGGTTCAGTCGTCCAGCTCGACCCTGCCTTAAAAGCTGACCAATTGAACACGACAACCAAAACCCAGGGTAAACAGCAAAGACTACTGACTATTGCTGAAATTAGATAAGCTCGGACAGTTTTCGTCCATCGCAAATTTTCAAGTAATCCAACATATAAACCGTGCCCAATAGTGACTAAGGCAGAGAACAAAAAGGTATAAAAACCGAAAATAACGGAAGCAATATAGACCACCCAACTGGCGAAAGTTTGGCGACGCATGGCTCGGAGTAAGGCCACCGTTGAGAATACAGTCATAACCAGACCCAGTGTGTATTGTCTGGCTTCTTGGGCATAGAGAATATGGATCGGGGAAACTGAGATCAGTGCCATTGCAAAATAGCCTACCCTTGGCGATGACCAGAGTTCCATTGATAGCCAGTAGAGACCTGGAAAAATTAGCAGACTCATCAATGCGACGAGCGCACGATTAACGGCGACCGAGCTACCGAAGAGCTGAGCCCAAAACCGAGCAATGATGTAATACAGTGGGGGATGTTGAGGATCTTCTATCGCCAAACTCCGAATCAGATCCTTCAGTTTTTTCTCAGGTGTAAACTGTTGGTATTTTTGTAAGTCTGAAACACTTCGAACCTGACCTGTGAAGTTTTCTGCAATCAATTCCGATCCGGTGTAGCCTGCAATTCTTAGAGAAGTCACAACTTCATCATGCCAATATATTTTGCGATCAAGATTTAGAAATCGAAAAAATATCCCCAGAACGAGTAAGCAGGCAAGTCCCCATTTAAGCCATCTTCGTGACTGTTTCCTGTTCAATTTCATTATCCAAGATTCACTATATTCTCAGGGAATATTTTCAGATAATCCTGATAGGAGGCTGAGCGCAGATTGCGTAGACTTTGATCAATGCGCGTAGTGTGAACGTCGGTCTGCCTGTCATTGGTGCTGTAATGAGTGGTTACAAGGACTGGGTGTAATTGTAATGATGGGATGAATCAGGGTATAAAATGAGCTGGTTTCACTATAGCGGTTTGAGTCGATCGCTAAAATACAGCACTCTAACCCTGAGTAGTGGAGACCCTACAGTTTTGCGTTCGCTTTGGATACAACCCCTTAAACCTGCCCTCTTGATCCTATGAAACCCCAAATGAAAACCGCATCCCGGCTAGCGGGGGCAATCGATACTTGGAGTGAATGGACTGGCCGTCTCACCGCTGGCTTAATCCTGGTGATGGTGGGTGTGGGGGTTTGGAATGTTCTGGGTCGCTACATCGGGCGGGCGATCGGGCAAAATCTCACCTCTAATGCACTAATTGAAATTCAGTGGTATCTCTTTGATTTAGTTTTTTTTCTTGGCGCAGCCTACACCCTCAAGCACAATGCCCATGTCCGTGTTGATGTATTTTACAAAGGGTTTTCTCGTCGCCAAAAAGCCTGGGTTAATTTGTTGGGGACACTGTTATTCTTAATTCCGTTTAGTGGCTTGGTGATTTACTTCTCCTGGGAGACGATCGCCAACTCTTGGGCTATTTGGGAGCTTTCCCCTGATCCGGGAGGCTTACCTCGTGCTCCGATTAAGTCCATGATCATTGTGAGTTTTGTGCTCCTCATTGTTCAAGGCCTGGCTGAAATCGTGAAAAGCTTAGTCATTCTGCTAGACGTTGGGGAGGAGCAATAGGATGGGTTACGACTGGCTCGGCCCGGTGATGTTTGGGGGCGCTCTGATATTGCTATCGCTGGGATATCCGGTAGCTTTCTCACTGGGTGGCGTGGCAATTATTTTTGGTTGCATTGGGGTGGCGCTGGACATTTTTAACCCCATGCTGATGGCCGCCATGCCCCAACGCATCTTTGCGATCATGTCCAACTACACCCTGTTGGCAATTCCCTACTTCATTTTTCTGGGGGCGATGCTGGAAAAAACAGGTATCGCTGAACGGCTCTTAGAGACGATGGGAATTCTGTTTGGTCGGCTGCGGGGCGGACTGGCTTTAGCCGTGATTGTAGTGGGGGCATTGCTCGCCGCTTCCACAGGCGTTGTTGCAGCTACTGTGGTGGCGATGGGGTTGATTTCCCTGCCAATCATGCTGCGCTACGGCTACAACAAGGAACTCGCTACAGGAGTGATTGTGGCATCCGGAACCTTGGGACAAATTATTCCTCCTAGTGTCGTGTTGGTTGTCTTGGGAGATCAGTTGGGGATTTCGGTGGGGGATTTATTTATTGGCTCGATGATTCCGGGATTATTGATGGCGACAGCCTTCGCGCTACATGTGGTAATCGTGGCATTTTTACGCCCCGATTTTGCTCCGGCATTACCTGCTGAAGTGCGTAATCTGACTGGCATTGTTCTATTCCGACGGGTTGTAACCGTAATGCTGCCACCACTGGGACTGATCCTTTTGGTACTTGGCAGTATCTTTTTTGGGTTAGCCACGCCGACTGAAGCGGGAGCGGTGGGCTCGTTGGGGGCGATCATTCTGGCGGGACTGAATCGCCAACTAAGTTGGTCTACTTTGCGAACAGCTTGCGATGCCACATTACGCATCAGCAGCATGGTGATCTTTATCCTGATTGGCTCAACCGCGTTTAGTTTGGTCTTTCGAGCCTTACATGGCGATCGCTTTATGTTTGATTTGCTGGCGAATTTACCAGGGGGTCAATGGACATTTTTGCTTGTCAATATGCTCACGGTCTTTATTTTGGGTTTCTTTATCGACTTTTTTGAAATCGCCTTTATCATCATCCCCATCTTTGCACCCATCGCCCAAGCTTTAGGCTTAGATCTACTCTGGTATGGCGTCATCTTGGGAGCCAATTTACAAACCTCTTTCCTGACCCCGCCCTTTGGCTTTGCGCTATTTTACCTGCGCGGCGTCGCACCGCCTGAAGTTAAGACTGCTGAGATTTATCGGGGCGCGATCCCGTTTATTACATTGCAACTTATTGTACTATTGCTGATTATTCTCTTTCCACCGCTGGTCACGTTTTTACCTAATCTGAACACCTAACTCAAAGTGCAGCCAAGAAGAAGCGAAGTCGAGCCTGGAAGTTATTGAGAATTAGCAGGAATTATAGAGAATTAACAATTGTTTTGGGGTGAAAACTAGAGATTCTCACATAAGCTCGAACACTTACGTATCAATGTTGCCTTTCATGAACAGTACTTAAGTGTTGACCCCAAAAAGCGTTACATTCAGGGGCACATAGTTAATTGCATCTACTACTTTTTCGCATCATGACAACCTTTAGCATCTATGCAGCCCACCGACCGGTGGGGCAACTGAAATCCTACCCCAAAACCATTAGTGCCTATGCGGCTCACCAACCGGGGGGGCAACTCGAACCCTTTACCTATGAAGTCGGTGAACTTGCGCCAGAAGAAGTCGAAGTCAAGGTGGACTATTGCGGACTTTGCCATAGTGACTTAAGTATGCTCAACAATGATTGGGAGATCACCGAATATCCGTTGGTACCGGGTCATGAAGTAATTGGCATCGTAGCGGCAGTCGGAACTGGTGTAACAACTCTGGAACCCGGTCAACGGGTCGGTATTGGCTGGAACGGTGAAACCTGTGGCACCTGCGAATATTGTCAGGTGGGCGATGAGAACCTGTGTGGTGAGGCCCAGCCGCTGATCATGCGTCCTCCCGGTAATGGGGGTGCTCAGGAACCGGGGATTCCCAATGGGGGGTTTGCCAGTCATGTCCGTGCCCATCAAAATTTTGTATTTCCCATTCCTGAAGTCCTAGCGTCTGAGGCTGCGGGACCATTGCTCTGTGGGGGGGCAACGGTGTTTAACGCCATTGTGCAAGCGGGGGTTAAGCCCACCGATCGCGTGGGGGTAATTGGTTTGGGCGGTCTCGGTCACATGGCAGTTGAATTTTTGGTCGCCTGGGGCTGCGAGGTGACAGTCTTCTCCAGTAGCCCTGCTAAAGCGGTCAAAGCCAAGGAATTGGGAGCAACTGATTGTGTAAACTCCCGTGATGGGGCAGCCTTGGCGGTGTTGGCTGATAAATTCAATTTTATTTTCTCAACAGTCAATGTTGAACTACCGTGGAGTCTATATTTGGGCGCTTTACATAAGAAGGGGCAACTCTTGTTGGTGGGGGTTGCCCCGGGGCTAAATTTGGGTTTGGAGGATGTTTTTGAGTTGATGATGGGTCAGAAAAGCATCGGCTCTAGCCCCGATTGCAGTCCGTCGAATATCACTCAAATGCTTAACTTTGCGGCGCAGCATAACATTCAGCCTGAGGTGGAGGTATTGCCATTGGTTCAGGTGAATGCAGCGATCGCCAAGCTCAGGAATGAAAAGCCTGCTGGTCGGATTGTGTTGAGAGTCTAAATTGATTGAGTTGAATTCAGAACAATTATGATGATTGCAAGTTGAGGAACTGCATTTATTGTTCTCCAATGGCAGTTGCTGAAGCCAGCATCATTGCTCCTGACTGCATTCGTTCAATATCAACTTGTGTCCAAGCTCTCGACTCTTGACAATGATGGGCGATTAGTAGCCCCCATAAACCTTGGGCAATGAGGATGGGCACAGATAAGTTGGCCCGCACCTGAAGCTGGCGTAAGAAATCCCGGTGACACGGGGCGATCGGCTCTGTTTCAATATCTGCAATCGCCCGAACCCGACCTGCCAAATATAAATCTGCGTAATCGTCGTTAAAGCATTGATCAGGCCCCGTCGAGCCGAAAATCGAGAAATGAGGATGACTTAGAGACTCAAAGGTTACTTGTCCTTCCCATTGGCGATAGAAATAATAGATTAACACCCGATTGACCTGAAGAACCTGTTGGAGTTCATTAACTGTGTCTTGTACGAGGCGATCACGCTGTAGATTTTGCTCAAGCCGTTGCAAAAGACCCTGCAATTGGCTGACTTCAGATGTGAGTTGTTGACGATGACAACCGGGGTCAGATGGGGCTATCATGATGCAATTTTTAGAAGAGCTAAATGTTGCGTACGTCTTAAGGGAACCTCGAAAAATTCAGATTCTGAGCTAGATTAGAACGAATTCTCGTTGTTTTGGCTCTCGAAAATCATAAAAATAGCAATTAATCGAGGTTCCCTTAACATTAGAAGCTATTTTCACTCCAAATTCAACAACAGAATCTTGCAAGATCAGAAAATAAACCAAAACTATGCGGATTAATTCACCAGAAGGTGGATAATAACCCAAGCACTCGTGCTTATGGTTTTGCCAGTCCCATGTATGAGCCTTTTAAAAAGGGTATGCCACTTTAGGGTTCATCCTGGCCTTCAGCATCAAGAATTTTGAGGCGTAGTTTGCTCAAAGCCGCTATAGACTGAACACAATCTACCTTGGCCCGATTTTTACTTAGCGTTCTCGATTCGTTTGTTCGATTTAATTGATCAATGCCTTCTCCTAAAGTAGATAGCGATAGTTCATTGCTACCCAAACCTCAAAAACCCTCTTATTCAGCAGAGCCACAACATCAGCAGCCCTCAGCCCAGAGTCTATCCCGTCGCTCGATTGGCTCACGCCTACTGCTCTACACCCTCAGTGCCGCTTTTTTGGGTCTAGGGGGAATGGCCTATGTGTTCTATCAAGTGCTAGAAAATCGTGCTAAAGACGATATTCAAGGGCGCTTAGATACGGAAGTAACAGCCATAGAGGGGGAAATGGCCGAAGCTGAGCAGATGATGCAAGGCTTGGCCACAACTGTGCCAACTTTGTATGACTTGGGCAATAGCGATCCCAAAGCCTATGAAAAAACGATTTTAGATGCCTTTGAGCCACGCTCTGACTTGACCATGGCCTTGAATTTTGGTCAAGCGCCCTATGCAATTCTCCAAGATCGCAAAGCCTATTGGCCCTATTTTTTTCTCGATCAGAATGTCCCAGATCAAGTGGGTGTGCCCTTGCCTCCGCCCAATGAACATATTCGAGTTTCAGATGTTTGTGAAATTGAAAAAGAGCTGGGTAATGATTGTTTTAAACAGTTCTTCTGGGAGGAGCCGTTCGCATTAGATGCTCCAGGGGCAACCGTTTGGTTAGAACCCTATCCTTGGACTGGCATTGTGATGACAACGGTGATTGGCCCTATGTTTGATGATAGTGGTGTCAAGTTGGGTGTTGTTGGCCTCGATATGAACGTCACTGCTTTGAGCGAGCGAGTGAAAGCCCCAGAGGGATGGGGAGATGGCTATTTTGTGATTTTGAGTGCAGAAGGTAACTTGCTGGCTTATCCCCCCGATCCAGAGCTGGCTAGCGAACTATCTAGCTATGCTGACATTCCTAATCTCAAAAAAGTCTGGGAGCAAATCAGTGAGGAAGATCAAGGGGTGTTGGTTAGTGATGGCAGCTATTGGGCCTATCAGCGAGTTGAAGGAACAAACTGGATGATGTTGGCCTCTGTCCCCCAATCCGTTGTGCTCATGCCGGTGCTAACAACCACAATTGGTTCGGCTGTAGGGGCAGGGATTATCTTGGTTTTTGTGGTGCTAGCGTTTGTACGGCGTTTAAATGAGCGACTCAAACCTATCTTGCAGGAATGTCACACGGTTATTCGCGCTGATGATCTGGCAGTTACAGGAGAATCACCTTTAAGCATTCCCAAAAACGCTGATGAACTCGATGTGCTAAATCATTCCTTTGCAGAGATGACCAGTCGCTTAAGAGCGGCAGTTTCAGAGCTAGAGCAGCGGGTGCAAGAGCGTACCCAGGAACTTCAGGTTGCTAAGGAAAAAGCGGAGGTGGCTAACCAAGCCAAAAGTACATTTATTGCCAGTATGAGTCATGAGTTACGCAGTCCGCTTAATGCAATTTTAGGCTTCACTCAGGTGATGACCCGCAGCCAAACTCTCTCTCCGGAAAATCAAGAGTATGTCGGCATTATCAACCGGAGTGGTGAGCATCTTCTAACCCTCATTAATAATGTCTTAGATTTGGCGAAGATCGAATCAGGGAAAACCACCCTCAACCCTACCAACTTCGATTTACATCGTCTACTGGACGATATCCATGACATGTTTCAGCTCAAGGCATCGGATAAACGTTTAAATCTGCTCTTAGAGCGAGATGATGCTGTACCGCGCTATGTGCAAACCGATGCAATTAAGTTACGACAGGTTCTCATTAACCTGATTAACAATGCCCTTAAATTTACTGAAAGTGGGGGGGTGAGTATTCGAATCGCAGGTCGAGCAGGCGATCGCATTTATTTTGAAGTAGAAGACACGGGGGCCGGTATCGCTGCTGATGAGGTCGAAACCTTGTTTGAAGCCTTTACTCAAACTGAAACAGGCAAACAATTTCAAGAAGGAACAGGTCTGGGGCTGCCCATTTCGCGGCAATTCATCCAATTAATGGGCGGCGATATTGCTGTTTCTTCCCAACTTGGTCAAGGCACTATCTTTAAGTTTGAAATTGTCGCCCCAACGGTTGACGAAAGTTCTGTAGAACGTCCCCAAGCTGAGCGTCAAGTGATTGCCTTGGCTCCCAATCAGCCCCGATATCGGATTTTGATTGTGGATGATAAACCCATCAATCGACAGTTACTGGTTAAACTGCTTCAACCCTTGGGGTTTGAACTTCGAGAAGCTGCCAATGGTCAAGAGGCCGTTGAACAATGGCAACAATGGCAACCGAATTTGATCTGGATGGATATCCGGATGCCGGTGATGGATGGGTTTGAGGCAACTCGACAAATCAAAGCCCACGAAACAGGGGATAAAGCTATTGTCGTTGCCTTGACTGCCAGTGTTTTGGAAGAGGAGCGAGCTGTGGTGTTGGCAGCCGGTTGTGATTCGTTTTTGCGCAAACCCTTCCGGGATACGGATATTTTTGAGGTGATGCACAAGCATTTGGGTGTGGAATATATTTATGCGGAAGAAGAACTGACCTCCGTTGTGGATCAAGCACTCAATCGGAATCAGTTTTTGACTCCAGAAGCCATACAGGCCCTGTCCCCAGAACTACAACAGGAGCTTCAGCGGGCAATTTTTAGTGGTGATCGACAACAGATGAAAGCCGCGATCGGCCAAATCCATGAGCAAAACCAAAATCTTGCGGAGGCGATCGCTCATTGTGTGCATAATTTTGAGTACGACCGGGTGTTAAACCTATTAACCACAGAGGAGAATTAGTATGAGCCTATCTCAGGGCGATCGCAGCCAAGTTGCCATTATTGACGATCAGCCCGCAAATCTTCGCCTATTAATGAATGTTCTGGAAAGCCATAACTATGATGTGCGGGCTTTTCCTAAGGGAACTTTGGCGTTAGAGGGCATGAAATATGCCTTACCTGATCTTATCCTGCTTGATATTCAAATGCCTGAGATGAATGGATACCAGGTTTGTGAACATCTCAAATCTAACCCTGAAACTCAGGATATTCCTGTTCTGTTTATTAGTGCTTTAGACGAAGCCTTTGACAAAGTTCAAGCCTTTGAAAAAGGAGGTGTTGATTATATTACCAAACCTTTCCAAGCAGAAGAGGTTCTCGCGCGGGTTGCCACTCATCTGAATCTTTCCCGCCTGACCCGTCAGCTCTCCAATACCAATGTCGCTCAAGCAGAACAGCTTGCTACTCAAAACCAACAGCTCCAAAACACTGTGCAACTTTTAGAATCATCGATTCAAGAAGTGCAACAGACCCAGACTCAGCTTGTACAGCAAGAGAAGATGGCAGCCTTAGGTGGTTTGGTTGCTGGCATTGCTCATGAAATCAATAATCCCTTGAATTTTATCATTGGCAATCTACAACCTGCCCAAGATTATGTCCAGGATTTGCTGAATTTGATTGATCTCTATCAACAAACCTTTCCCACTCCAGGGGAGGAAATTGAAGCGGAATCAGACTCGATGGATCTGGGTTTTATTCGGCAAGATTTACCCAAACTTCTGCAATCGATGAAAATAGGAGCTGAACGCATCCGCAATATTAGCCGTTCATTGCGAATTTTTGGCCGGGGGGATTCGGATACAGCGACCCAATTTGATCTTCATGAAGTCATTGAGAGTACCATCTTGATTCTGAAACATCGCTTGAAGCCGAGCGATCATCGTTCTGAGATCAAGATACAGACCCAATATGATTCCCAACTCCCTGAAATTGAAGGATTTCCGGGTGAGTTTAGCCAAGTGGTGATGAATATTCTGGCCAATGCCATTGATGCAATTGATGAAAAGTGCGAAAGTCCAGGCTTGCTAACAGAGCAAGCATATCGTCCCCAAATTCGAGTCATAACCAGCTTAGTGGCGCAGAAGATAGCCACAATCAAAATCCAAGACAACGCAGGGGGGATGCCACCTGAGGTCGAATCGAGAATCTTTGAATCCGGTTTTACCACCAAGGGAATGGGTAAGGGGACAGGGCTTGGCATGGCGATCGCCCAACAACTCATTACGGAAAAGCATAATGGCTTGCTAACCTGCCATTCTGTTATCGGTGAAGGCACAACCTTCACCATCGAAATCGGGTTGCCTTAAATGTTACAAAGTTCATCTCTGGAACGAAAATACTTATTGCCCAGGGAAGCCAACATAGGCAAAGTAGGTCACCATCGGAATAATAGTTGCTACCACCAAAAACACCACCACCCAGATTGTGGCGTTGCGATCATCGGTATCTTCTGCCTTCGTAAAGGTCGCTTCAATATTCAAGTCAGCAACCAATTGCGGTGCACCAGGGTCGGGGTTTCCAGAGAGAACTGCAACGAGGCGATCGCTGGCATCGAGCAAAGCCTGGTTATACTTAGCCCCTTGAATGAGTGGTGCAATTAGGGTTTCTGTTGCAATGCTAGTGGCAACGTCGTCACTGAGGTTAACGGCTGTACCTTTCTGGATAGCGCCTTTGTTGGTCAAGGTGTCGAGCACCAGCAGAAGTTGGTTAGCTTGTTGGTCAGGGGTGGGGAACCAACGGTCAAAAAGCTGGGCAGTAAAGCTCTCAATCGTATCTCCGTAGTCCAGGCGATCGATCGTCACGAAATGAACCTGCTGTTGTGTTTGGTTTGCGAGTTTTTGTAGGGATTTTGTTAGTGCGATGTTACTACTGCGGCTAACAACCTTGGCGCGATCGACAACCCCAGCAATATCATCACTAGCAAGGAAGGGGAACTCTCGCACAGTGGTCGCTTGAACAGCAGCTATCCCGACCAAACTCCAACTTAGCAGAACAGTGAGCACCAACAGACAACTACGCAGCCACCAGCGGCGAAGAGAACTCAACGGCCTCATAACCAAAACCCTCCAGATGAAAATACTAAAATATTAGGCTCTATTCTAAAGGCTTAGTGTGCCTTTACTGTGTGTTTCCAGGCGGTAAACGCAGGACTATACAGAATGACTTCGATTTTTAAATACCAATAAACATTGCTACAGCAATGCTGACAGTGCAGTGTCAAGACTTAGAATCCGGGTTGCTGATTCCGGAAAGATTGGGTGTATAAGAGTTTCAGAGAAAATTGACCCGAAATCCTAGAACTGACAGAGCACTCGCCTTCGCTGGTTTTGTTTAAGACGTCAGACGTTTTATTGTCTTGTCCTCTGCAAAGTCGTCTGGGTGATTGTATGGATGATGTTTCAGGTGGTTAGCACAAACATTAACTTTTCTTAACGCTTGCGCCGAATCCAGCTCAGGATTTCCCCGAGTCTGATAGAAATAGACTAATCTTAACGCTTTGTGATGCGGTGCTCGTTCTTTAGCTTGCTGGAGACATCACCCCTACAACATCACATTCATTCAAGTGCGTTTTTTGCATTGACGAGGAGATAACATTCATGGCTTTAGATGCGATTACATCCGGTGGTGATCCCCAGATTGGGAACCTAGCCACACCACTGAATTCTTCCGGTTTTTCCAAAGCATTCATCAATAATCTGCCCGCCTACCGTGCTGGGTTGTCAGCAAACCGCCGTGGTTTAGAAGTGGGTATGGCGCATGGCTATCTGCTTTATGGGCCCTTTGCTGTTCTTGGCCCCCTACGGAACACGGACTCAGCTGAACTTGCTGGTTTAATGGCAGCAGTTGGCTTGGTTGTCCTACTGACAATGTGCCTATCGATCTATGGTGGTGTGGGGTCCGGTAAACCCATTGCCACCCATACAACACCAAACCCTCCTGAGAATTTAGGGACAAAGGAAGGCTGGAGCGACTTTGCGAGCGGTTTCTTTCTCGGCGGTTGCGGTGGTGCATTGACCGCTTATGGATTGTGTTTAACGCCTCACCTGGCCTCGATTCAAGGCATTGTTCATCAGATCTGGTCTGTGGGTTAGCTACAGTTTATGGTTTGACCATAGATCGGGTTGCTTGACAAACTTTATTGATAGGAGAACTTCACTGAATTATGTACCCTGCTTCTTTTTTACCTGCAATTTTCGTCCCTTTGGTTGGTTTAGTCATGCCGGCAGTTGCTATGGGCGTCCTGTTTATGCATATCGAGAGTGATGAATAATTCATCCTTTGTCATCGGCTAATTACGAGAGAGATTCATCTTTAGCCTTAGAGATGAGCTTCTTCCAGATTTTTAGATTCTGTAATCTCCAGTTTTTTGGGCAGAGTTCAGATGCCTGTTAATTCTGTAGAGGAAATTATGGAGTTGTTAGTAGATGTCAATCAATCTCAATGTAATGAAACGGTTGAGATGGACAATTAAGGCATGAATTTACGGTTTTATTTGGAGCTTATTTGAACAATGAACTTAATGCTATTAGCAGCAGCAGCTGTTCCCGCGACAGTAGTTTGGAGTCCCAAGGTGGGGGCTGTTATGGTGATCTGCAATATCCTAGCGATCGCCTTTGGTAAAGCCACAATTTCTAACCCCAGTGCAGGCCCTGCTCTTCCGATGCCCGAGATGTTTGGTGGTATGGGTTTCCCTGCCTTACTAGCAACAACAAGCTTTGGCCATGTGTTGGGTTTTGGTGCCATTTTGGGTCTATCTAGCATTGGTGTGCTCTAGACTCTTACGTGTTATTGGATTTGAATAAAAAGCTATTGACAAGAGTCAATAGCTTTTTTAATGCGTGTCGTCAGTGAACACCAGAGGTCTGATACTAATATCCGCATAGCAAAGGCCAAACTCTTGCGTAGGGTGGGCATCGCCAGCCCTTTCAACTTGAAGAGAAGGTCTACTATCAGTTTGCATACTCCTGTAACTTCCGGGCAGTAGAGAGGTGTCGATGCCTAGGGTCAACAATGAGAGGAGGACGTTTTTTCTTAACCCCCCGG
>JAAHHN010000183.1 GCA_010672165.1 Spirulina sp. SIO3F2
TCAGTATCACCGCCATCGGCATGAGGCCGATCGCGGACTGCATTAACATCTTCCACACCCTCCAAACCCCCCTTCACCTCGACTTCCTTGAACTCGCCATCGGTAGCCCCTGCCCCACCGACTACCCCTACCCCAACGTTCCCCTCCTCCTCCACGACAACTGCCTCTATCACCAGCGCTACCGCCTGCGCCTCAATCCCCTGTGTCCCAAAACCTGGCAACCCTACGCCCAATTCATCGCCACGCACAACGTCTGTGCCCTCTCCCTCCATCCGCCCCGCCGCCCTGACTGCACTCGCCAAGAGTTAGAGAGCACGATCGCCCAACTCCAACAAACGCTACAAGTTCCCGTCTTTCTCGAAGTCATGCCCTTTCCTGAACATTGGTGCTCCAGCCCCGAGAGCCTTGTAGACTGCCCCCTGCTTCTGGATGTGTCCCATGTGCTGATCTGGCATCGCGGCGACTGGGCGCAAACCGAACAGACTTGCGAAACCCTGCTCCAATCCGGGCAAGTGGGCGCAATTCACCTGAGCCATAATCGCGGTAAAGCCGACAGCCACGACCTAATTCCAGCAGATGTTTGGTTTAGCGATCGCCTCGACCAATGGCGCAACAATTATCTCGTCACCTACGAGAGCCTACCCCGCCAGTATGGTCAATATCAGCGGCGCGATCGCTTGCGCTGCGTGGAACGCAATCGTTTACGCTGCGTGGAACGCGATCGCCTGCACTGCGTGGAACGCAATCGTGCTTCCCATGTCACTCCCACTCGGCGGATTAACGCGGAATTCTAATCACAAACACCGTTCCTTCACCCAGCTCAGAACGGCAGGTGAGTTCACCCGCATGCTGCTCCACAACAATCTGATAACTAATTGACATCCCCATTCCCGTGCCCTTACCCACAGCTTTGGTCGTGAAAAAGGGGTTAAAGATTTGGGAGCGAATCGTGTCTGGGATACCTGGCCCATTATCCGCGATCGCCACTTCCAGCCATTCATCCTCAACCAAGGTGCTGGAAATCGTGATCTGTCCTGGTTGTTCGTGGGTTTCCCGCTCCTCCAATGCATCAATGGCATTGGCGAGAATATTCATAAATACTTGATTAAGCGGCCCTGGATAGCAGGGGATCAAAGGCACATCACCATAATGCTTAATCACCTCAATCGCTGGACGATTGGGCCGAGCCTTCAGCCGATGTTGCAAAATCAGCAGCGTGTTATCAATCCCCTCATGAATATCAACAGCTTTACAGTCCGTCTCATCCAGACGAGAAAAGTTACGGAGTGAGAGCACTATTGTCCGGATGCGGTCAGCACCGACTTTAATTGAGCCCATCACATTAGGTAGGTCTTCTCGCAAAAAATCCAATTCGATAGCGTCTGCTTCAGCTTGAATTTCAGGCAAGGCTGTGGGGTAAGACTGCTGATATAAATCAATTAACCCCAACAGATCATTAGCGTAGCCCTCAATATGAAAGAGGTTGCCATAAATAAAATTAACGGGATTATTAATTTCATGGGCAATGCCAGCCACCAATTGACCCAAACTTGACATTTTCTCGGCTTGAATCAGCTGGGTTTGAGTGCGATGCAATTCCTTTAGGAGTTTTTCTAGAGCGATCGCTTTTTCATTGGCTTCTGCCGTTCGTTGCGAGAGTTCTTGAGTATGTTGTTCTAGATTTTGGTTCGTGTGCTGAATGGCTTGAAATTGTTGTTCTAAACTACTGGCCATGGACTTAAAGTTACGTATCAGCAGTTGCATTTCCCAAACTGTGGTGTCAGGCCAGCGAATCCGTTCTTGGTCTGATAAACGATCGGGTAAATTTGTTGTCACTTCAGCAAGGTGGAGTATAGGCGCAACCAGCCAATGGCTAACAACCTGTGCGAAGGCGATCGCAACCACTACAATGCCTAAACTCAAGCCCAAACGTTGAATGTAATATAGTTGCAGTTGGTCAAAATACGGGGCAGCAGGCACTTCTGCCAAAATCGTCCACGGGACAGCCGATAGCTGGGTTTCCTGCACATAGAAAGATTTTCGCCAACGGGCAAACAACGGCATTTTGCCCCCGGTGGGCAACCAATGATAAATGTTCCCGCTCAAAACGCGGGTGGATTCTACTTGGGGATGATCAAACCCTGGGGATTCATAGAGGGCGGCTCGGCTACTGGCCAAGATCTGCTGCTGCTCATTGAGAATTGTGACCTGCAACCGCTCAGCAGCAAATGCGGGTTCCCCGATCGCAAACTGCTCTAGCACCTGACGGCTCACTTCATTGACCAGAAATCCTAAAGCGCGATCGTTTTTATCAATAGGGAACAGTTGAAGCAAAACATCCGATAGTTTGGGCACGGTTGCCAATTGCGTGGTTAAGCCAGACGCGATCTTGGCATTGATGGTGGGCAAATAGGTGGGGGGCTCAGGATAGGCAGTCAGAACATTGCCATTGGCATCTAGACAGTACGTCCGCAATGAGTCCAACAAAATCTCATGGCCCAACTTGAGCTGATCACGCACAGCACCACTATTGATGTTGGGGGTTGAGATGGCAGCCGCTAGCGCCGCTAAGGTCTTTTGTTGTTGACGATGCCATGTATTGAGGTTGGTTGCCACATAGCCGGAGGTCAGCTCCAGTTGAGCTGGAATTTCCTGTTCAAGTTCCCGAAGGGCGTCCTGGCTGCCCAAAACAGTCAACAGCAGGGCGGGGAAAAAGACAAAAGCCACAAATAAATTGAGGAGAGTATGCTGCAACGGGATGACCTGGGCATTACTCCAACGGCCAAACCAGCGATAGATGGGGGTATGAACAATCAGCAATGTGGCAACAACGGCATTGAAAATCCCATTGACGGCTTGCTTAATCAGAATGAGTAGCACTGACGCAAAGGGTGCATTCAGGAGCTGAGCATAGAACAGCCAAACGAGAGGGATGCCAATCAGCAGCCAGTAAATACAGTCAGCAATCACTAGGCTCTGCTGCCGTTGGCGCAGTCGCCAGCCGACAAAGGCAGCTTCGATCGTGAAAATAATGATTGCATAAGGATGCGACCAGAGAACATAGGTGTAGGCGCTAACAATGGCAGCCGCAACAACGCCGGGTAGCATCCCAAAGAAGTAAACAATTGTCAGGGTGGCGATACTGCCAAACAGAAAGTTAACGCCCAAGAACAACTGCACGTTGAGATAGTTGCCGATGCAGCCCAGCACCACCAGGACAAAGAGCAGCAGAGACGCTTGCAGATTAAAGGGCGATTGTATCCGTCTTCCTTGATTCGGTATCAATTCTCCCGAGGCATTGGGCTGAGCATGATGGGGACGCTGATTCATGGAAGGGTGAGTCAGGGGAATATATATGGGGTGCGTTTTCGCAATTCGGCAAACGGCCGATTTTTCTTGGTTTATATACAATGCTAGGGGTCGAGCACTCGAACTAAAACAATTCGTTACAAAAGGTTTTAGAGGCGTACATTTTTTAAATGCGGTTGCCGCAGATTGAGGATTATCGGGCAACCCGAGTGGATATTGTGTTGCCTACTCTCAAGATTCTGATTATTAACAAGGCTTTAGCCAGTTTTCTTAGGGAATTGAAGGACAGTCATTCGACACAACAAGTGATTTCATTACCACTGGAAACCTGCCTGAAGGTACACTAACCTTACGTATACGCACATCTACACCAGTCTCTTGCGAGGTACGACATGCTCAGTAAGCTCTCTTCCCTTCTTGGATTATCGTTACTCCTCTGCTTTAGTTTCACAACATCATTACTTGCCAAGCCCAGATCAGCGCCCACATCCCAAGATGCTTCAGGTGAACCCGTACACCGAACTGTTGGTGGAGGGACTCGCAATGAAGATTCGTTTCCCCCAGAAGACAATAACCAGGAAGGGGAGGCTTGCAGTTCCTCATCTCAATCATCAACACCGACACAAGCTCTTGTTACACCACTTGTCCCTCAAAATAACATCATCCTGACCCAGCAAGAGCGTGTTAATCTCTACATTTATGTTCCGCCAACAATCACAAACAAAACGGCAATGCTGGAAATCGTCGATCTCAGCAGCCAAGAGATAGTTTTTATAGAGTTTTTGGAATTTGAGAGCACCGAGGTGATCGCTCGATTAGTGCTGCCTAATACCATCGCGTTGGCAACCACTCAGCCCTCAGAGCAACGCTATCAATGGCGGCTCTCCTCCTACTGTAGTCAACAAACTACAGCACAGTTATTGGCAGAGGGCTGGATTAACCGCTTAGATCTGAACAGTGATTCAAATTCAGTACTTTGGCACGAAAATCTTGAGCTGTGGTTTGCTCAACGGGATGAAGATCCGGATGTATGGTTAGAAGGATTAGCAACTGAGGCTCTAGAGCATTATGCTAATTATCCTGTACAAACCTATGTTTTTACATCGCCTGATTCTCTTCATGAAGCAGGTGAATTTTGAGAGCTTTCCATTGGCTGAAGCTAGATTCATGGTGGCGAACTTTTTGTATTTCTGTTTTTTTGGCAACCTTTACTGTTTTAGGAGCGCGATATCTTGCGTTTTTGCAAGACTTAGAATTGGCAACTTATGATCAATTTATGCGCTGGCAGACCGCAGGGAATGAGCAGGTTGATCCTCGTATCAAAATTGTCACGATCGATGAACCTGATCTCCATTCGGGTGGTCAAGCACTAATTTCCGATCGCGCTCTCGCCAAAGCATTACGCTATTTGTCAGCCCAAAACCCCCACGTTATCGGCCTGGATATTTACCGGGATCTACCTGTTTTGCCTGGACAAGCAGAACTATCAGCCGCCTTCCGTGAAATTCCCAATATTGTGGGGATTCAGAAAGTGGCCCACCCCAAGGTTGCCCCCCCACCACTTTTGCTAGCAGATGGACGAGCAGTGGCTAACGATCTTCTTATCGATAGGGATAATCAAATTCGTCGAGGGTTTTTGTTTGTCATTGATGAGGCTGGGCAAGCCTACGACGCCTTTGCTCCCTACTTAGCATTATGGTTATTAGAGGCAGAGGGTATATATCTTGAGAAACTTTCAGAAAAGCATTGGCGCTTAGGTGCAGCAACGTTTAAACGTTTTGGGGGATTTGATGGAGGCTACATTCGGGCAGATACGGGGAGCTATCAAATTCTCATCAACTATCGAGGTGCAGGTCAACAGTTTGAAACGATCCCATTTCGAGATGTGGTTGCAGGCAAACTCCCAAATGGCTGGGCACGTGATCGCATCGTACTCATTGGTAATGTTGCTGAAAGTTCCGGCGATATATTTTTTACTCCGTTTAGTCACATTTTCGGTTCCTTCAAGCTACCCATTCCGCTCTCGGGTGTCGAAGTTCAGGCTCATATTATTTCTCAGGTTTTGGACGCAGCCCAAGGCACTCGACCTCTACTTAAACCCATTCCAGAACCCTTAGAAATCCTTTGGATTCTACTATGGTCAGTCATTGGGGCAACAATCGTTTTTCACTGGCACTTAGGCATCCAAATCCAGAGCCAGCAACGTTCGCGTCGGTTATGGGCCCAGCAATTGCTCTGGCCATTGGTGTTAGTAACTGCATTGGTCGGCAGCGCCTATGGTGCGTTCCTGTGGTTTCAATTGTTAATTCCGGTGGTTCCAGCGGTTTTAAGTTTGGGGCTGTCTGGCATGGGAGTCACAATCTACACCGCCAACAAAGCCGCTCAACTGCGGCAAACCTTTGGGCGCTATCTCACCAATGATGTGGTGACCAAACTGCTAGAGCAACCTGGTGGCTTAGACCTGGGCGGCGTAAGCCAAAAAATCACCATTCTCACATCCGATATTCGCGGCTTTACCGCCCTCTCCGGGCAACATACACCCGCCGAGGTAGTGACTATCCTCAACTGCTACCTTAAAGTGATGTTGGAGATCGTCGCCAACTATCGCGGCACGATTAATGAAATTATGGGTGATGGTCTGCTGATTTTTTTTGGTGCGCCCACCCCACAGCCGGATGATACGGAGCGAGCGATCGCCTGCGCTCTGGCAATGCAACTGGCCATGGACAAAATCAACCAAGAGCTGCGAGCCCAGAACTTTCCTGTTCTAGAGATCGGCATTGGTATCAACACTGGCGAATGTATTGTGGGGAATCTTGGCTCTGAATTACATACGGAATACAGCGCGATCGGTGCAGAGGTCAACCTAGCCTTTCGGATTGAGTCTTACACCACCAGTGGACAGATTTTCGTGTCAGAGGCCGTCTTGCAAGATGTCGATCGCAGCCGATTGCGAATTGATACTGTGCGTCAAGTCAGTCCCAAAGGTGTACAAGGGCCAATCGCAATTTACGAAGTGGGAGGGATTGGCCAGCCTTACAATCTTGAGCTACCAAAGATTGAGGAGATATTTGTGGAACTCGCTGAACCTTTGGCGCTCGTGTATGCACGATTAGACGGCAAACAAGTTAGCGAACAATTCTCTCGGGGTCAGCTTGTTCAGCTTTCAAACAAAGGAGCCAAAGTCCTCGCTGACGTTGGTGAAATTTCGCCAAAACCGTTAACCAATCTCAAGCTAAATCTGCTGAACTGGCAAAATAACACCCAGAAAAGTGATGATATTTATGCCAAGGTGCGTCATTCTGGGGAGGCAGATCTTTTGTTCGATATTGAATTTACAGCTAAGCCAACGGAAATTACCGAATGTTTCTTGGCAATTATTGCTCAGCTCTCCAGAGAGAACTGAAAAAGTAAGGGTAGAGAGCTGAACGTGATATAGCTCCTAGAATTTAGATAGACTTCTGGAACAGGGGCTAGCAAGATGGCGTCAGCTAAAAATGCCGATACAGTGATAATCATCACAACTAAAATGTAAAGGTGCATCCCAAGATTGTGACCAAGATATATACAATAACGTAATCTCAGCGCTTCGCAAACCAGGAAAACCAAATTACAATTAAATCAATGATGCTGTCCTGATCAATGACTAATTTGGCTGTTTCGATATGGATAGCATAGTTATTTACATTCTAATGCTGAGATAAAAGCAACTGTTTAGCGATGATTTATGCATCGATATAATTTGAGAAACTTGACCTCGACGGAAGAAAAACAAAAGATTTTCTTCTCACGTAAGACAAATTATTTAATCTTTCCGGTTTCTTTTCTTTGCGCTTGAAAAATCAAAAATAATTCCCTCTCATCAGCCATCTACCCAAGACCAAACCATTTTTTGAGGTATACAATGCACCGCCATCTCTCTTCTTTACTTGGGTTGTCTCTCTTGTGCCTGCTCAACAGTACATCTCCACTTCTAGCTCAAACCACATCTTCCCCTGCTTCTCAAGGCGGGTCAGGTGAAGCCCCTCCTCAGACTGCCAGTGGCGGAACGCGCGAAGGTGGCTCTGGCGGTTCCTGTGCTGCATCGACCGAAGATGAAAATCAACTAGAACTAACACCAATTACTCCTCAGAATCAAATCATTTCCACGGAACAGGAGCGAGTGAATCTATACATATATATTCCACCTGAGACCAATAAATATGCCGCTCTGGAAGTGCTCAAGATAATTGATTCTGAGACTCAAGCAGCAATCTTTGACAGCGATTTTGAACTCAAGACTGCCGATACGATTGCTCGGCTGGTACTCCCAGAGTCAGTTCAACTATCGCCGACCCCCACGGTTGAGAACAGCTACTATTGGAGATTATCGGTCTATTGTGAACCAAGCAGTGATGCCGCGATTTATGTAGGAGGCTGGATTCATCGTCTAGAACCTGGTGATGCAGCCATAACACCCCGTCCGTGGCATGAAGAGCTTGAAGCTTGGTTTGCTGAGCGTGAAACGAACCCAGAAGCATGGCAACAAGGCTTGGCGGCGGGAAATTTAGAAAAATATGCCGATCGCCCCGTCGAAACTTATATCCTGGGCGACTAAGAAAGTGTTTGCAAAGTCATGAAGGTAAAGTTGAGGGGCAAAGAAAGAGCCTCTCAACAAAAATTTGATATTTTGCCTAGAACTAGTACAGAACGGCAGAAATAAGCTATCCATTCAAAATTCACAGAATCCCTGTTGTACAAGCACTTTGAACTTTGAACTCTGAACTCCGCCTCGCGGTACTAGAATTATTTCTCCAAGTCTAACCGAAAGATCTTATTGCTCGTTTCCCCACTGCCATATTTCACAAACCCCCCCGACACATACACTGACCCCCCATGCACAAACGCCGCATGGGCATACCGTGCCGCTGGCAATGGAGGGAGCATTTGCCAATCACTCAGTGACCCATCGGCTTCCACTGTCGCCGCCTCCACTCTTGAAAGCACCCGTCTCGCACCGCCTGCAATCAATATCAAACGTCCATCTATCAACACCGTCGTATGACGCTGCCGCGCCACCGTCTCCCCAATCGGTTCAAACCCTGAAAGTGAGCCATCTTCAGTCACCGCAGCCAACCAAACCTGATTTGTCAACGGTGCATCCCAACCCACCTTGCCCGAAATTGCCACAATCCGATCGTCCACTGCTGTTGCCGTTAACCAGCTAATCGGAGTAGGAAACGGGTTAAGCTCCTCAAATTCTCCCACACTGCCATCGGTTGCGATCACCGCTGCAAAAACCGTATCTGCCATCACTGCCCCCTTATGAAACTCCCGACTGCCGCCAATCACATAGAGGCGATCGCGCACAATCGTCACTGCATGGATCGTACGCGGCGCTGGCAACCGTCCCACCTCTTCCCAATCGGGAATATCACCCTCGGAATCGGGAACCGCTCGAAAAATGCGATCGGAAACGTTACTTTTGGGGCCAAACTGATCATCACCCCCGATGACGTAGATAGATCCAGCGTGGGCGCTCGCTTGGTGGTGCTGGAGCTTCAAGGGCATGGGGGCTGTGGCTTCCTGCCAATCAGTTAATGTGCCTTCGGCACTCAAGCGGGTAAAAAACACCTCATCATGGGCATAGGTGCGGGAATTCCAGCCACCCAAGAGATAGACGAAATCCCCCACTACTACGGTTTGGTGGGATTCCACCGAGAGGGGAATGGTGCCAGCAGCTTGCCATTGCTCAGTTACAGACTGATTGATGGCTGATTCAGCTTGCTCCCCTCCAGAATCAGCAGCCGGTGAGCAAGCCACAATCGGATTCAAGGTAAGCAGGACAACACCAAGGCTGAGAAACGTCTGGATTGTTTTAGTCATAAAACTGTTGCTAGACCTTGAGCCACCCTTTGAGTAACTTTGATTGTTCCGGTGTGGGATTTTTGACCGGAAGCACCTTGTAGCTTTGAGGTCGGCGATCGCCTAATTGGATCTCATAGGTCTGGAGCGCTTCATCCTGAAACACCGTGAGCTGGATGCGCTCTTGGGGTTGATAGTCCAGAAGGCGATCGTTTAATTGCTTTGCCGTTAGCCGCCAACCATCGAGGGCCAAAAGTTCATTGTCAGGCGCGATCCCCACCGCCGCCGCAGGCGATCCCGCTGCCACAAACTTCACCTTGGCTTTGCCTTGGTCATCTGTGGCGCGAATGCCCAGATAAGGCGGGGTTTTGGCACTGAGTTGGGGTTGGATTTGAAGACCAAAGTCGGCCAGGGCTTCAGCCAGGGGTAATTCTGCCAAACCATCCAGATATTGGGCAAAAAATTCCGTCAGATCGCAATCCGCTACCGACTCAACCACACTGCGCAATTGGTCTTCGCTGTAGCCCACTTCATCTCGGCCAAACTGCTCCCACATCTGCCGCATCACATCATCAAGCGATCGCCGATTCTCATGCCGCTTACGAATGAGCAGATCCAACAATAACGACACCATCTCCCCCTTGAGGTAATAGGAAATCTGGTTATTCTCGCTGTGGGCCTCCCGACGGTAGAGCTTAATCCAAGCATCAAAACTGGATTCGGTGAGAGTTTGGATTGTGCGTCCTGGTGTTAGCAAATAACGACTGATATCTTTGGTGAGGGCTTCACAAAACCCTTGTAAGCCATAAATTCCTGCTAAATGGGGAATCAACACATCGTAATAGCTGGTTGTGCCTTCACAGAACCACAGCGATCGCGTGTAGTTTTCTTGGCCGTAATCAAATTTTTCCAACGCTTCAGGACGCAGACGTTTGACATTCCATAAATGGAAGAATTCGTGAGCAACCAATTGCATAAAGCGACAATATTTATCGCGATCGCGGAAGCCCAAACGGTTATAGATCAGCGAACAGCAGTTTTTATGCTCCAGGCCACCATATTTGTTCATCGCCAGATGTAACAAAAAGGCGTATTGCTCGTAAGGCAACTCCCCAAAAATTTCCTTTTCAGTGGTGATCACCGCTTGGGTATCAGCAATGATTTTCTGAATATCGTAATTGCCGCTGCCCCAAATCACCCATTGGTGGGGTTTACCCTCGGCTTCAAAGTCATAAACCGTTGAGGGGCCAATCTCAAAGGGGCTATCGATCAGGGTGTCCAGATCGGGAGCAAGGTAGGTATGGGCGCGATCGAGATGAGGCGCAAGGGAGGTAAAGACCTGCCAAGTAGGTTGGGGCGGCAGAATCTCCACCTCAAAGTTGCTCTGTTCCTGACCCGGAATATAGAAGAAAAGAGCTGCTCCGTTGAAATAGCCGTGACTGGCATCGAGATGATTCGTGCGCACCGTCAGCTCATGAGCATAGACGGTGTAGCGTACCGTGATATCAGAATTTTGCGACTTTTCTGGTATCTCGATTTGCCATTGGTTTTTACTGATTTTGGCAGCCGTCAGGGGCTGGCCCGTCTCAGTAGCTGCAGCACTAAAGGCTTGCACATGGCGGGCATATTCTCGCACTAGATAGGAACCGGGCGTCCACACGGCCATTTGTAGCACCAGCGTGGGGTCTGTCCAGGCGTCGATCGCCAGGGTCACTTCAAAGCAGTGGTTTTCGGGTTGGGGCATCGCCACCTGATAGCGTAGGGTCAGGTTTTGGGCCACAGCGGGTCGGTCAGAGATTACATTGGCAAGGGTCATTAGTTTTGGCAGCAGAATCCGTTCATATTGTGTGGGAGTTTGTTGAGATACACCTGAATCGCTTTCTCCGTAGGGCACGTCATCGATTAATAGTGGAAACTTGGAGCACGAGCAGAGCGCCTGATTCAAGAAACCACTGAGGGGCTGTAAACCCCTCCATAGCAATACTTTGAGATTTGATCAATGACAGCCCCTAGTATATCCAGCCAGCCTAAACCTCTACAATAAGGGGGTTTTGTGTTGTGATGGAGAAATTTAATTTCTGATGGTGTTTAATTTTGCGGGTCAACGCCCGACAAATCTGGGTGTAACCGATGGCAAACTGACCCCTTGCCCAGGTACGCCTAATTGTGTTTGCTCCCAGAGCGATCGCGCTGCTGAGCAGGTGGAGCCATTGCCTCCCGTGGCGATCGCTGACCTCAAGCAGGTGATTGAAAAAATGGAGCGCACCACGATCATCGAGGCTACTGATAATTATCTCTACGCTGAGTTCAAAAGCCAACTGATGGGCTATGTGGATGATGTGGAATTTTATCTGGATACAGCAGCGAATGTGATTCAGGTGCGATCAGCGTCACGGTTGGGCAAGTCAGATTTGGGCGTGAATCGTAAGCGGGTGGAAGCGATCCGCACTACGTTGGCGGGTTAGTTGACTTTCCGGTTTAGTAAGGCATGGGAGGTTACTCATGCCTCGACTGCGATTGATTCAGGAGCATGAACCTGACGAGTTAAAACGCCCCCGTCAAACTTATTTAAACAAGGCGTACGATACAAATTTTGCAGCATGTCAGTATTTGGATTTCGAGATTGGGCACGTCAGCGCCATTTGCCCTACAGCATTTTTGCCGCCGCTACGTCGATAGATGAGTTGGTCACTGCATTGCAAAAGCAGTTCCGCATTGAGCAGCATCGGATCAATGTGCCGCTGGTGGGAATCTTGGCGGATTTACCCGGTGTGCCTGTGGTGAAGTTCAAGGATAGTCCTTGGGTGGTGGTTTATTGGTCAGTGGGGCGATCGCATTTGCTCAAGGGACGCTGTCGCATCTTATCTAGTGATCTTAAGACAAGAGTATTGAATTTAATTGAGTCGGACGCCTCTCAATGGCTAGAGTGGTTTCTATATCAGGATTATGACGATCTAGAGTTTGGGGAGCGAATGCACTATGAAGGGAACTCTGTGTATTTTGAGTCTTCATTACGACGACACATTCAGTTTGATCAACTCTCCGAACCTGAACTTCGACCCGCTCTAGACAATGCGGTTGATCAATTATTATCTGAGCTAGATCTCAACGTTGTGGGTCTTGATTTCGATTTGGCCAATGCCAAGATTGAGCGGTGTGATGTTTTGACACTACCGGAATTCCCCTTGGGGATCATCGAATTTCAGGATTGCATCGGGCATCCTGAATATGGAATTTTTGCGGTTAAGGCTCCCATCGAGCAGGTGGGGCAAGTATTGCAGCAAGAGTTTAATCTTCAGGAATGGCAAAAAGACCTAAAGACGACCCGAAGCATTGACGAAGCGGCTTACTTAAAAGATGGGTATTGGGTACCCATGATCCAGCCTACTCAAAATGAATGGACGGTTGTTTATTGGATGGTAGGGAATTGGCACAGCACTCATGCCCAATGCCAGACGCTTTCTCTAAAACTTAATACTCGGGCAATTTCTTTAGGGGAAGAAGATACATCCGGTGCAGTGGGTTATAACCTGTATCATTGCGGCAAGAGCATAGAGGGGGGTGAATGGTGTCCAGGTGGAGAAGACATGTTTGGCGAAGAGTTCTCGTTTGATTCCGAGATTCGTGAGGAGCCGGAGTTTGATAATTTCGATGAGTCTGAATCGATGGTAATCAATCGTTTCTTTGATGAGACATTTATTCAAGAGGGTGTTTATTTACCATCTCTAGAGATGCTGGTTTCTGACCCTTGGTTAGAACGGGTTGATTTAATCTTGCGTTTCAAACCAAACGTCCCGCCAGTTGATGAGACAGTTGCCAAAATCATTGCTAGCGTGCGTGGCGAGAATGGTGATGCTGGCCAATCTCAGGATGATGAGGATGATTTTTGGGATAGCATCCCGTTCTAGCTGGAGAGAGAATTGCTTTATGCGGTCACGCCAAACTGGTGAAGGACGTCCAAGATCGCTTGTTTATTTTCCTTAAGCGCAAGCTCAAAAACCGTTCGAGATTTTTTATTTCTTATCGTTACATCCGCCCCCGCATCCAGGAGAATCTGAAGAATCTCAACTCGCTCAAAATCCACTGTGTTCATCAGGGGTGTTAAGCCCTGATCTTGATCAATATGATTGATATCCGCCCCCGCCGAGAGAAAACGTCTGACAATTGCTTCATGACCCCAATATACAGCTTCAGACAAAGGCGTCTTGCCTAATGCCGTGGCGATTCCTACATCCGCACCATTGGATAGGAGGAGTTCGACAATTTCTAAGTGCCCATGAATCACACTTGCAAAAAGTGGAGTCCAACCATCCTGATTAGTGCGATACATCAGCGTCGTGTTTTTATCCACGGGGATATCAATATAGTCTTCTTCGGTATTGAACTGTGTTGAATTCACATCAACACCTTGCTGAATTAAGTTTTGTGCGATGTCTATGTAGCCGTTTAATGCGGCCGATCGCAGCGCTGCTTCTAGTGCAGTTTTGTCTTCAGGATCTGTATTTTTCACGGCTTCCTGAGCGAACAGCTCACGCACCTCATAACCTGCGTATTCAGACCGTTTAAAGGGGGTTCCCTCCCAACTCTGCTTGTGAGGATCAGCTCCAAACTCCAGCAGAACCTGAACGGCTGCTGCCGAACCTTTTTCCACTGCATAAAACAAGGCGGTTTGCCCTCGTTTATCCTGAGCATCGACAATCGCCCCTGACTCCAGCAAAAAACGCACCACATCCCCATGGCCACTACTTGCCGCATACATGAGTGGTGTTCTACCAAAGCGTTTACCTGGGCGATCGCTCAAATTCACATTGGCTCCCCCTGCAACTAAACATTGCACCGCCTCCAAATGGCCCTCCTGAGCCGCAAACATTAAGACGTTTCTCCGCCTGCGACTGTGCCTCCCTGTGAGTGGAACGCTTAGGTTGGGATCAACGCCAGCCTCTAAAGCGGCTTGTAAAATTTTGACATTTCCTTGTTTAGCTGCACCCATTAGTGCATCTTCAGACTGTTCGGTGTAGCTTAGTTCGCTACTTGCACCCGCTTTCTTTAATAAGTCAACAATATCCTGATGCCCTTCATAAACTGCGATCGCAGTTGCCGTTTTGTCTTGGTGATCCGTCGCCGCAATATCTGCCCCGGCTTCAATCAGTGTTTGCACCATTTCTCGTTGCCCCAACTTGGCAGCATGGTGTAGGGGAATGGTTTC
>JAAHHN010000184.1 GCA_010672165.1 Spirulina sp. SIO3F2
AACGCTGCTTGACTTTAGCCCATTCTATGCAGGAGCAGATTCGTGATCTGACCCATTTTTATTGGTGGCCTGCTTGATTCCTGTTCTCCCTTTACTTTGCGGATTTGGTATCAGTTGTCGTCTCACTCACGGTTGTGCCCCTGGCAATCAGCCACGATGCCGCATTGAGACGATGGAGCTTGATAAATTGAATCGGAGAATAGGTCGTGACGGCCTTGAATTTACGATGAAATGCAGCGCGGCTCATGCCAGCCTGCTTAGCCAGATCATCAATCGAAATCGCCTCGTAGAGATTCGCTCTGAGGAAGGTCAGCGCCTGCGATATATCATGCAGTCCCCCAAACGCCTGACGCACAGTCGCCCCCGCCTCACCCCGCAGAATTGCAAACATTACCTCTTTCAGGCGGCCATTGCTGAGCAAACGGAGCGCAGTCGGATCATCGAGCAACGCTAACAGGCGACCCAAGGCTTCGGTAAACCCGTCATGATCATGCCACCGAGCAACAGCCAATCCAGGCATCACCTCAGTGTCAGTGTCATCGGCACTATCCGAATTGACCAGCTCAAGCAGGGTCTCCACCATTGTCTGAGTTTCCATACTCAAGAACAGGCCCAGCAGGGGTTTTTCCGGTGAGGCCTCCACCACCTCGCCCTCTACAGGGATGGGCATCGTACAACACAAATATTGGTCGGCATTGTAGAGATGAGTGGTTCCATTTAAGTAGGCCCGTTTGCAACCCTGAACAACTGCGCAGATCCCTGACTCGTAGATTCCGGGTAAGCGTTCCAGCCGCTCGCTCATGCGAAACAGCCGCAGCCCCTCTATAGGCGTATCGGTTGTCCCGTCAGCGTTCGTGTGCCGGTCGATGAGTTGGATAATGTCATGCTTGTCCATCCTTCTAGCGTGACCCATGGCGCTGACTTTTGAACAGGCTGAGACAAATAGGCAAAAGAATGAGAGGAATCAGGCTGTTGTCTCCGTGTCTGGGGAATTAATCTGCAAATAGATAGCGATCGCTAACTCATCCCACACGCAGCCTAGAGTCACCCAAACCATGACAACACTCAAAGCGGGTCAGAACCCCATCACTTTGAGTCAATAGAGTTGCAATCATGATTTATACCAAATTTGAAAATTAGGACTACAGATCAAAAAGTGAGGGCTGATCGGAGTCGAAGCTCGGCAATCAGAACTGAGTTTTATCTGTAGTCAGACTTTTGGTTTTTGGTATTACAAAAGTAAAACACAAGTCAGTACTCACTAGGCATATTAAACTTCAATTAAAGACCAGCAATATGAACTCAGGAAAAAACAGCGTAACATTCAAATCCTTCGGCGTTGAGCTCGTTGGGGATCTCTACCTTCCAGAAGGTTTTGATGAAAACAAAAAATATAAAGCGATTGTCAGCGCTAGCCCGTTCCCACAAGTCAAGGAACAGATCATGGCAACCTATGGGCCAGAAATGTCAAATCGGGGATTTGTCTTCCTGGGTTTTGATTACCTTGGAATGGGGTATTCTCCAGCACTACCCGGAGAATTCAAGCAGTCTCGATATATGTTCAGACTGATTGAAAACACCTGGGACGCAGTTTCATATCTAGGAACACTCCCATTCGTCGAAGAGATTTACGGACTAGGAGTGTGTCAGGGTGGTTCCATCATCGCGTCAGCAGCGGTAACCGACCATCGCATCAAGAAAATTGCGATGATTTCAGGCATGATGGCAGCCGATGCCTTCCAGTGGACTGATCGAGAAGCAGCCAATCAATTGATTGCTGCTGCCAATGCTTCAACACAAAAGATGTATGAAACTGGAGAGCCAGACTATGTTGCCCCAGTTGGATTGAGAGATGAATATAGTAAAGAAGAGTTCGTTGAATTAGATGCTAATCCAATGGCTGGGGAAACGTATGACTACTACGGTCGTGACGGGTTCCGCGGCCCAAAAGCGGTTGAGAACTTCACCAATATGCATATCGGCGACCAAGCCATGCAATCTCTGATCTCGATCGGAGAAGCATATGCCGACAAGATCATACAGCCAACGCTAGTAATCTACGGCACAAGTGCTTCGACAGCGCTTTGTTCAACTGGCTTTATTGAGAAGCTGACAAATAATCCTGAGGTGATGGCTTTGGATGAATTTAGTCATGTTGACTTCTATTACAAGCCAGAAGCGGTCAAAGTATCTACAGATGCGGTGGCAGAATTCTTTAATAAGTAGTCATTACAATCAGCTTTGTTAATACGTATTTAGCTTAAGTTGGTTGAATTTTATGTAGAGACTTTTGTGAATATTTTATGCAAAAGGCTATTTTCTAGAAAAGATATGACTGTTCAAGAAATAAAAAATATATCAATTTGACTAATGTTCAGCAGATACAATGTTGAACTAGGTAGAATCCTAAAGGTAATGAGGGGATTTGTTAGGGTGAGGAAATAGTCACCATCAGATATAAATGCCGACCTGCCTGGAGTCAGTATGTTATCACTGATAATAAAGCTGTGCACAACTGAGAATACTTGCAAGGCTTATTATAACCCGATCCAGTGGGGTGAAATGGTGGGATCTGTGAGGGAATGTACCCTAGAAAAAGGGTTCTCGAAATAGGTGAAACACGCCAATTGTGGAAATTGTCAGAAACGGCAACGAGTGTGAGATGGGATGTGTAGCTTAGTTCCGTGCAGAGCTTGGAGGAACATTAAAAGTTCTATCAATCGGCTAAGACCAAAAATCCAGAAAAGGTGCGAGCTTTAATAAGTTCATTCAACTAAGCCCATCGTTCTTGAACTCAAAGGAATAATAAAATGACCGAGAAACGCATACCCACTGAAGAACAAATAGCAATAATAAAAGCATTATCAGAAGGCACAGTTAAGCCTAAGCGTGCGCCAATCATTAAAACACCCGCCGATTATGGACTGGAATATGAAGATATCTTCTTTCCCGCACTCGATGGCGTTCCGCTCGAAGCATGGTTTATTCCGGCAGACTCGGATAAGCTGATCATCTGCAATCATCCCATGACTATGAACCGCTACGGTTTCCCCGGCCATCTTGATCCATGGAAACAGTTCAATGATATTGAAGTAGATTTCAATAAGGTCTATAAAGCATTGCATAATGCGGGTTATAACGTTCTCACCTATGATATGCGCAATCACGGCAGAAGCGGTGCGGCCCATGGTGGTGTTGCCTCCGTTGGCTTAAACGAATGGCGCGATGTTGCGGGTGCAATGGTTTATGTCCAGAGACACGACAAGCTGAAGAAGATGACCGTAGGTTTATTTAATCCTTGTGCAGGTGGGAACGCCGCCATGGTTGCGATGACAAAATGCCCTGAGCTATTTGAGGATGTAAAGGCATTTGTTTGCCCGCAACCCTCCTCCATGAATATTGGCATGAAGGAGATCGCTACCCTACAAGGTGTTGGCGATTTTATGGATGAACTTGATCAAGAACAGATCAAACTTGGTGGATATGCCAATGCTGATATGTCTGCACACCATTACGCGGCTAACGTAAAAGTTCCGACGTTCATCATTCAGGTGAAAGATGATATTTGGACAAAGCCGGAAGACGTTCAAACAACCTTTGATCTGTTGACTATTGAAGACAAAAAATTGTTCTGGGTGGAGGGTACGACTAAACGCTTTGACGGTTATAACTACTTTGGTGAAAACCCAGAGCAAATGATCGAGTTTTTCGATGAACGTATGCAATAGGTTATTTCTAATTGTAAGGTGGGCAACCTTCGGCACTCTGGTATTCAAAAGTACACCATGCAGATTTGCCCACCCCTGTATCAAGCTGGATACGCTGCCCAAAAGAAAAACCCAGCCGTGAAGCTGGGTTGGTGTGATGATATTGAGGAGGAGATAGAGAGAGAAGGAAAACTGAAAATCTGAATTAGCTGATGCTCAACCGGCCGCGATACACAGAACGAAGAATACGGTCAACAGCGCGGCGCTCGTCATCTTCAATATCTTCCGTGAGGATAGCAGCGAGTAAGCCGTAGCGATCCGCTTCAGTCAACGTTTTTGTTTGGGCAGAATCAGCGAAGATTGCAGGGATGGAGCCAGGAATGAGTACGAGTTGGGGCATGGGTCGGATGGGTTTCTCTCTCTACAGTTCTAAGTATCCCGTTTTTGCCTGATGTGCTCCGTGATGGGGTCATGCCTCTTGGTGTGAACATTGAGGGGTATTGAGGTTGATGGGGCTAACGATGACAGAGTGGGAACGGTTAGCTTGAGGAGCGATTGCCCCTGGCACTGCGCTTCAGCGCAATCGCCCTCTCCGAAGAATGTGAGTGAAATCACCAAGAGGGTGCAACACACAATCGTCAAACTCCTTGCTGAGCAGACATTGCAAGCCGTAGAAGCTATATAGAATCTGCCGATTGAATGTCTAAGATCCCCATCATGCCCCGATCCTCATGATCAAGCACATGGCAGTGATAAACCGTTTTGCCCGAGAAATCTTTAAACTGCATCCGTAAACGCACCTGTTCTCCCGGCTGAATTGAAACCACATCTTTCCAAGCCAGATACGGCATCGGCTGCCCATTCCGGCTCATCACCTGAAACTTATTCACATGAACATGGAACGGATGAGCCATCATCCCTGTATTTTGAATCAGCCAATCTTCAGTGGTGTTGAGCTGAACTGTTGTGTCTACCCGGTCTGGATCAAACGCTTGCCCATTAATCAAAAACACCATCCCAGCCCCATGATTGAGCGTGAACTGCCGTGTGATTTGGGGTTCCGGGAGGAGTTCAACCGGAATTAATTGTTCCGGCATAGCTAATGGGGAGCGAGACCCGCTGTATCTCACAGTTGCCACCGTTTCTGTCCGTGCATTTCTTGAACCCCCATGCATTCGACCCATCCCCATGCTTTGGGCTGGGTTAAATGGTGTGTTGAGCAGTCGGTATTGTCCGGATGCATGTATGCCTTGAATCAACACTTCTGTCCGTTCACCGGGCGCGAGGTCGAGTGTTTCTAATTCGACAGGGTGAGCGATCGCCCCACCATCGGTGGCCATCAAATAGAAAGAATGTGCTTCTAACGACAACCGCAAAAAGCGTGACACCGAAGCATTAAGTAGCCGCAACCGGAGGAGTCCCCCTTGAGCGAGAGTGAATTGGGGATTAAGTTGCCCGTTGGTCGTGAGCAGATCCCCCACGCGCCCCGTCATATAAGCCATATGACCTGGTGCCGGAATATTGCCTTGGGCACCGAGCGCAAAGTCTTTAAATACTAAGAATTCTTCTTGGGCTGCTTGGATTTCGGAGATTTCATCCAGCTCACCCCGTACAACCAATAAACCTGCCAAGCCGCCGAAAAGTTGTTTTGCAACTTGGCCATGGACATGGGGATGGTACCAGAAGGTTCCTGCTGGATGATTAGCAGGAATTTCGAATTGATAGGTGTAACGTTCACCGGGATGAACCTGCAAAAAGACATTGTCAGCCGTGCCATCCTGTGGAATATGCAGGCCATGGTAATGCAGATTTGTGGGCTGCTTGAGTTGGTTGGTGAAGTGAATTTGTACGCGATCGCCTGGTCGAACTTCTAAACGTGGGCCAGGAACTTGGCCGTTGTAGGTGAGTAGGTTGGCGCGGCGATCGCCCAACTGTACAGTTTGAGCTTGAGCCACTAAATCTAGGCTCAACTGCCCGGCCTGACTGCGATAGATTTGGGGTGAGGTTGCAGAAGACTGAACGGTGGATGGTTGAGAGGTCGCACATTGGGTCAGGGCAGCGGCTGAGGCAGCACCAATGCTCAACAGCAAAAAGTTTCGACGGTGCATATGTTGGAGGAGAATTCTGACTTCAGCCTAAACCTTCAAGTTAGCTAGAGAGTCAATAGTAAAGTAGGGTTCTTGACTCTACAGCTAGCTAGAGACTCTATGGTGAAGATTAAACCGTTGTATTAATGCACTCAACGTTATCCCACCGAGATAGACAATGCCCATGCCACAACAATATTTTCAGACCCGTTTCCTGTCCGCTGGATTTCTCGTTCTCAGTCTGGTACTGACTAGCTGTGCGACAACCACGATGCCCCAAGCTGACCATCAAGCCATTAAGCATGCTCCAGATGTGGAGCTGACGGTGTTCCGAAGTCCGACTTGTGGTTGTTGTGGCGCTTGGATTGAACATATGGAAGCCGCCGGATTTCGTATTAATGATCAAATCACCGAAGACATGGATGCGATCAAAGCTAAATATGACGTGGCGGATGAGTTAGCGTCTTGTCACACTACAGTGGCTGCGGGCTATGTGATTGAGGGTCATATTCCAGCGGCTGATGTGGCGCGGCTATTAACCGAGCGTCCCGATGTGGCTGGGATTGCTGTGCCTGGGATGCCCATTGGTTCACCGGGGATGGAATCAGGAGATTACATAGAACCGTATACGGTATTTTCGTTTACCGATGAGGGCGCGACAGCAGTCTTTTCAGAGCATTCCTAAGTTTGTCAAGACAGCTTAAGCCAGTGGCAGAATCACAGTAAAAGTGCTGCCCTGCCCTGGTTGGCTCTCAAGGTGAAGCTCACCGCCGTGGGATTGGGCAATGGCTTGCGCGATCGCCAACCCCAAACCTGCACCGCCTGTTTTCCGGGAGCGATCGCAATCTAGACGATAGAAGCGATCGAAAACCTTAGGCTGCTCCTCCATCGCAATCCCTGGCCCCGTATCCCGGACTTGGAGATAAGCAGACTGCCGATGATGATGCAGATGTAGGCAAATCTTGCCACCCGCTGGCGTATATTGAATCGCATTGATGAGCAGGTTACTCACCAAGCGATAAAGCTGGTCACTGTTGCCCTGCACCCAGAGCGCTGTCATGGTGGTGACTTCTGTGGTGAAGTCTAAGTCAGCCGCGATCGCCAAGGCGGCCATCTCTTCAGTTAAATCAAGAATCAGCTCATTTAAACAGCAAGACTGGGGCAGACCTGGATCAGGCTCTTGTTCCAGCCGGGCCAGGAATAATAAATCGGCCACTAATGTGCTCAGGCGCTGGTTTTGGCGATGAACAATCATTAACACTTCCGCTTGGTCTTGAATGGTGGGGGTTGGGGCGAGTTGGGCGGCTTCCACGGTGGCCAAAACCGCCGCGATGGGGGTGCGGAGTTCATGAGCCGCATCAGCAGTGAACTGTTGAATGGCTTGATAGGCACGATCAATGGGCTTGAGGGCCAGACCTGCTAGCCAATAACTAGCGACTGCCGCAAGTCCCAACGCAGCTAAAATCCCCAGACCCAAGCACCACCGTACCGTTCTCAGATACATTTCGGCATCTTGTCGTGAACGCCCCACTTGCAAAGTGCCCCAATCTTGGCGATCGCGGGTGTGGAGTGCCAGGGAAACTTGATGATAGATGCGTTGGTCTCGATCCCGCAAAATCTGCTGGGCTTGGGGGTTAAAGGTGGCAGGCAAAGAACGGGGCATCCGACCCGCGCTGGCCACCAATTGCCCGCTGGCATCCCACAGCCGCACATAATAATTGCCCTGATTAATGGCGCTCAGGGTATAGCGATCGCGGGGGGGTAAGGCTGGGGAACACACCTGGGAGACTGGGCAAAGATTGGGCAAGAGAGCTGTAACGATGGGTTCGAGCTGGCCCGGCTGCACCAATTTCCACTGCAAACTATCGTGGAGTGTACCCGCCACCGACTGAAGCTCCCGCTCGATAGTAACGGCGTGAGCATGGACAATCGCTTGATAAACGCCCAAACCCAATCCGGTCAGGATGAGCCACATTACGCCACTGTAGGCTAAGGCGAGTTGTTGCCGCGATCGCTGGAACAGACGCTGTCGATTCATAGGGTATTACCATTCAAGCGATAGCCCACACCATGCAAGGTTTCAATGGGGACGGCCAGCCCCAACGTTGCCAGCTTCCGACGCAGCAAACGCATCTGAGCCGCCACCACATTGCTCAAGGGTTCGGTGTCCATCGCCCACAGTTGTGCTCGGATCTGCTCGGTGGTGAGCACCTGACCCGGATTATGCATGAGATATTCCAATAGCTGAAATTCCTTGTTGGTCAACTCAATCGTTTGGTACTGCTCTGGTGTGGCTTGGTAGGTCGCCACCCGAGTGGCACAGTTGAGAGAGAGCTGACCTATGCGCAGAATTTGGGGTTCAAGCTGGGGCGAGCGCCGCAGCAAGGCTCGCAGACGCGCCAGGAGTTCGAGCATTTGGAACGGTTTCACCAAATAATCATCAGCGCCTGCATCTAAACCCTGGATTTTGTCCGCCATGCGATCGCGGGCGGTGAGCATCAACACGGGTAAGGCACAGCCGCGATCGCGCAACCGCTGCACCAACTCCAAACCAGAAATACCCGGCAGCAACCAGTCGAAAATTGCCAGTTGATAGGCCATATCCGGATAGTCCAGGTAGTCCCAGGCCATACGGCCGTCCATGACCCAATCCACCACATAGCGGTGTTGCACTAACGTTCGCTTAATGGCTCGGCCTAAATCCGGTTCATCTTCAACCAGCAAAATTCGCATGTTTAGGTCTCCAGAATGGGGAGTCTCCAAAATGGGGTCTATGGCTGCTTATTTTCGCGCCAAATCAATGATTTCACGCCAATTTCATAACCACTTGGCATAATCAAAATTGGCTAACCCAATCACACATTCAAACATTCATCCATCATGAATTCTGTCTTGATGCGATTCACGGTCTTTCTCCTGCTCACAGGCATTTCACTGGCCATCACCTTCCCGAGCGATGCCCACGGGGATGAGCGCCATGACTATGATGAAACCCCTATTGAACAGACAGCAGAGCCCGACCAAACTGTTGAGCCAGACCCCATGATGGCAACAGAAGGGATGCCCCATGATGCAACCCGAGAACCAGAGATAAAGGAACACGAAGCTTCGCCTGAAACAGCTTTCAAAACCGCTAGCACTTTTCCTCAAGGCTTGGGTGAGACGCTCTTTGGCTTGCTCTTTGTCGTTCCGGTTAGCCTCCACCTCTATCAGCATAAATATCACCGCTAGAACTATCACCCCTAGCCCATGACGTTATGGCTCCACGCCCTGCCCGCCAACTCCATCGTGCTCTAGCACCGTTGATGGTCTTTCCCCTGACCTTAACGCTGGTAACTGGGGTGCTCTTCCATATTGCCGCCCTAACCGGCCAAGAAGACCAATATCTTTGGCTCTTGGCTCTGCACCGGGGTCGCTTTGGCAGCATTAACCTCGAAGCAATTTATGTGTTTTTTAATGGGGCAGGCTTGTTATTCATCTTGGCAACCGGCCTAATGCTCTGGCTGCAAAGCGGACGACGCAAAACATCCCGACCCCCGATGGAATAGCAATTCCCAACACACTGACGGTCGAGGGACGCTCAGATCTTGGCGCTAGTTGATGGAACGGACAACATCCTAGCGTGGCTTACCATGCGCAATTTTTCACAATCCACATGATGTCTCGCAATTCAAACGGCTTATGAATGCTCTCCCTTATCAATTCTCTCGACGCAACCTCCTTCGTTTTGCAGCCGCGCTCGGCGTTACGGCAGGTTTGCCGGCCCTGATGTCCAAAAGCGCCACCGCCCGACCAACAGTACTTGGCGAACTCCCCAAACTTGACCATTACCCCGATCGCGTGGATCTGCGAGTCTTGGCTAATGAGGTGATGATCGGCGATCGCCCCCGCGACGCGCTCACGGTCAATGGCATTGTGCCAGGCCCTATTCTTCGCTTCCAAGAAGGCCAAACCATCACGCTCAATGTCACCAACCAACTGGAGACCGACACCTCCATTCATTGGCATGGCCTGATCTTGCCCGCCCAGATGGACGGCGTTCCGGGCGTTAGCTTCCACGGCATCAAACCCGGTCAAACCTTTAGCTATCGCTTTCCCCTCAACCAAAACGGCACCTATTGGTATCACAGTCATAGCGGTTTGCAAGAGCAGCAAGGGCATTTCGGGGCCTTGATTATTGATCCGGCCATCCCGGAACCGATTGCCTATGACCGGGATTATGTGGTGATGCTCTCTGATTGGACAGATACCAATCCCCGCCAGATTCTAAGAAATCTCAAGAAAGTGAGCACCTATTACAACCAACAGCGGCGCACCATTGGCAACTTCTTTGACGATCTCGAATGGGGCCAAATGCGGATGGATGCCACCGATATTGCCGATGTTACGGGCGCAACCTATACCTACTTGATGAATGGCTTGACGCCAGAGACCAATTGGACAGCGTTGTTTAATCCGGGTGAAAAGGTCAGATTGCGCTTTATTAATGCTTCAGCGATGACCTTTTTTGATGTGCAAATTCCAGGCTTAAAACTGACGGTGATCCAAGCGGATGGCCAGAATGTACAGCCCGTGACCGTGGATGAGTTTCGGATTGGTGTGGCAGAAACCTACGACGTGATTGTCGAACCTGAAGCGGATCAAACCTATACCATTTTCGCGGAGACGATGGATCGCAGTGGTTATGCTCGGGGGACGCTTGCTACCCAACCAGGCTTAGTGGCTGCACTCCCCGTCCGCCGCACTCGACCCCTCCGCACGATGGCGGATATGGGACACGGTGACCATGGTAGTCATGGAGCTGGCCATCAAACATCAAACCAGAAACAGCAGCCCCCGATCGATCACTCCGGGCATGACATGAGCGATATGGATCATTCTGGACACGAGATGCCCAATCACGCCAACGATCACAGCGGTATGGGCAACCTGGAACCTCATGGCCCCGATGATCATGGCCCAGGCAACGCAGGTGTGCCGATGATGGTGAGTAATCGTCTCCATGAACCGGGTATTGGTTTAGAAAACACACCCGAGCACCGGGTTTTGGTGTATACCGATTTGCGCAGCCGCGAACCAGGCTACGACCAGCGATCGCCTGAACGAGAGTTGGAATTGCACCTCACGGGCAACATGGAACGGTACATGTGGTCATTCGATGGCAAGAAATATTCGGAGTCGCCGATGCTGACGTTCTATCACGGTGAGCGTCTTCGTCTCACCTTTGTCAATGACACGATGATGGAGCACCCCATGCATTTACATGGCATGTGGATGGAAGTGGATAACGGTACAGGAGCGTATAAACCGCGTAAGCACGTGTTGATCGTTAAACCTGCGGAAAAATGCTCGGTGGAAATTACCGTGGATGCGCCGGGGAACTGGGCGTTCCATTGCCATTTGCTCTACCACATGGAAGCAGGCATGATGCGTACCGTTGCCGTTGTTGAGCCTGCCGCTGGGGGTGCAGCATGATCAAGCGTTACACCCTGGCCTTAGGGAGCTTGGCTATGCTGGGTCTGATGGCGCTGCCTGCGATCGCCTCGGCTGAGGCTGAACCCCCGGTTTCCCGCGATCGCCCCAACCTGGCAGTTGCAGAAACCCAACCGTTCAGCCCGCCTGAAACTTTAGCCACGTTTCCCACCCCTGCGACCACAGCCGCGCCTTTATCCGGCAGGCTCACAGCCCAAAACCATCAACATCACCATCATCAGGAGCACAACGAGCAGCAGCCGTCTGACCCCGATGGGCAGCAGAGCACACCGCTCCTGAGTGATTTACCCCCGTTACCGGAAGTGCATCCTCATCCTGAGCCGATCTATTGGCGCTTGCAGGTTGAACAGTTGGAATATCGTGCCAATGAGGGGCATGATACTTTGAATTGGGAAGTGAGTGGTTGGGTGGGCGGTGACTACACCCGCTGGTGGCTGAAGACTGAAGGCGATGTGAGTGTGGATGAGCAGGAAGGGGGGGAATTTGAGGTGCAATTGTTGCACTCCAAGCTTATTTCACCATTTTTCGAGTTCCAAGCAGGCTTACGCTACGACCGGGAATTTGGCACAACACCGGAGCGCGATCGCTTTTTTGGGGTGCTGGGTTTCCAAGGTTTAGCACCGTATTTCATCGAAACAGATGCTGCCCTCTTTGTCAGTGAAGCGGGCGATATCTCAGCCCGTCTGACGTTAGAGCGGGAACTGCTGCTCTCCCAACGCTGGGTTTTACAACCGGAATTGGAAGTGAATCTTGCCGCCCAGACCGTGACGGATTTTGGCGTTGGCTCTGGTTTGAATGATCTGATTTTGGGGCTACGCTTGCGCTACGACATCACCCGCAAGTTTGCTCCCTATGTTGGGGTGAATTGGTCGCGCAAGTTTGGTGATACGGCTGAATTTGCTCGTGCTGAAGGGGAAGCAGTGGATAACTGGGCATTGGTTGGGGGGTTAAGGTTGATGTTTTAAGGCGTGTTATCTGTCGTTTCAGATCACACTAACGTTTTCAGCCATGCTGCCGCTATGCTTATCCGTTAAACAGAGTCGCTAACATAGCAGGTATGACACTGAAGTTGTTGGATCTATGAATGATGCACCGATCTATTTTGCAGAGTTCAACCAGGCCATGGTTCGAGCCAGTGAGATGGCTCGTCAAACCTTCAAATATTTCTGGCGAGAACTCTCTTGGGAATATCGCCGTATTATTCCCGGTTTGGAGATCGCTGCGATCAAAATGCCGTTTCCAGTGCCTGAAGGTGTAGCTGATGCACCCGAAGTCGAGCAGATGTGGATTGGTGAAATTGAGTTTGATGGTGAAACGATAACTGGGGTTTTGCTGAATAAACCCCAGTGGCTTGACTCGATTGGTGCGGGGGAGGCTGTGGCGATGCATTGGGGGGACATGAGTGATTGGATGTATGCAATTAATGGGCAGGTGTATGGGGCATATACCGTTAATGTGATGCGATCGCAGATGACCCCGTCTGAGCTTGCACAACATGATGCGGCCTGGGGGTTGGAATTTGGTGATCCCACGGTTATTCAGGTCACATCTGCCACGCAAGTACGACTCCAAGATAATGCAGTACTCGATGATGTCGCGGAGCCGGAACATCCCATGAGCGAAAATATGACGGAGCAAATTAAACAGGCGTTGGCGGAAAACCCCACCATGGCAACAACGGTTGATGAATCCGGCTGGTCTCTGCTGCATCGAGAAGCATTGGCAGGGAATTTAACCCCTGTCCGTATTTTGCTGCAATATGGTGCTGATCCGACTGCACCGAATGTAAAGGGAGAGTCCACGATCGATTTAGCCCAGAAGATGAATTGGCCCAGGATTGTACGAGTCTTGAATAGCAGTCTTTAAGGTGATTTTCTCTAAGGTCTAAATTTCATATTTTTTCCTGGAATACCTGTAAAGACTGGATTTTCAAGATTCACCTGGATGGGGTACACGAATTTTCTTCAGTTGCTCCAGCGCCCATTGTGCCGTTTCCTGCACATCTGCATCCGGATCATCCGTCGCATAATAAATGAGCTGACTCAACTGTGAGAGCAACGCATAGATCCGCGACACATCCCGGATCGCGTTCTTGCGGACTTGAGCATTTTCATCCTGCAACGATAACGCCAATGCCCGGTTGATCGGCTTGAGCGTACGCACTCCAATTTGCGAGAGCGCTTCTAACACTAAACTCTGCTGCTGCGAATCCGAATCGAGCAACAGGTTCACCAAGGGTTGTACCGCCCGCGAATCGGCTTTTTGGGCCAGCTCCCAAATCGCCTGCCGCCGCACCTCTGGACTCGGCGATTGTAATTCCCGAATCAATTCCTCAATAACATCGGTTTTCGGCAGGGGTTCCGGTGCAGGACGCACCGTGAGCGCCTGATGAGCAGCTTGGCCATTCTGCCCTACGGGTGGTGCAGCGGGGGGCGGGGCTGCAAGGGCATGCTTAGCACTGGGAAGCGTATCTTTGGGCTCTGTTTCTGTCCATACGTCCTGGGTCAATGGTGGAGGTGGCGATGATGCGGATGTCGGTTGCGGTGGAGTATCTTCAATTGTGGCGATCGTCTCGAATTTAGGCGGGTCAATCGGTTGCAAAGTTGCAATGGGAGTTAATTTCAGGGGTTGCCGAGGCGGGAGCGGTTCCGGCGGCAAGGGGGTAACAGGTTCAACAAACTGCTCAATCTCATCGGTAACGTCCTCTTCCACTCCCTCCTCATCGTCATCCAGCCATCCGTCAGCTTCCGTGGGGGTACGATTGACAAACCGCAGCAAGATATACGCTCCCCCAGCCAAACCTGCTAAACCAATAATACCCGCCACACCCACCAGAGCGAATTTACGATGCCGGGCTGCCTGCTGCTGAGCGGCCTGTTTCGCCTCGCGTCCGGCTCGGCGAGTTTGGTTCTCTAGAGCATCGTAGGTCGCTAAGTCAAAACTACCAGTGGGTTCTAGACCCTGATCGGCTTGGAAGTCTGCAACTGCTTTTTGGGTTGCTTGATCAAACTCTCCTGTCGCTTCCCCTTGATAATAGTCGAGGCTTTTGAGCGCAACTTG
>JAAHHN010000185.1 GCA_010672165.1 Spirulina sp. SIO3F2
GCTAGGGCATAGGCTGCCCCCACATTAATCCCCACCGAGCCCCCCATAAATAGACCGTCTTTCTTCAGCAATTGACTCACCACCCGTAGGCACTCCGGGTCATCAATCTGGATCGCATCATCAATTGGCGCCCCCTCCATATTCGCCGTAATCCGACTGTTGCCAATCCCTTCGGTGATTGAGCCCCCCTCCGGTTTGATTTCGCCAGTCTTCACGTAGCTATACAACCCACTCCCCATCGGGTCAGCCACCACGCAGCGCACCGCTGAGCTTTTTTCTTTCAAAAACATCGCTGTGCCCGCATAGGTCCCCCCTGTACCCGTTGCCGCCACCCAGGCATCCACCTTGCCCTCGGTTTGCTGCCAAATTTCTGGCCCTGTGGTTTCATAATGGGCTTGACGATTGGCCAAATTATCAAACTGGTTGGCCCAAATGGCATTCTCAGTTTCTTGGGCCAACCGACCCGAGAGCTTAACGTAGTTATTCGGATCGCGGTAGGGCACCGCAGGTACTGGACGCACCTCCGCCCCCAGGGTGCGGAGCAAATCCATTTTCTCGCGGGACTGGGTTTCCGGAATAATAATTAGGCAACGGTAGCCCTTCGCATTGCAAATATGCGCTAGACCAATGCCCGTATTGCCTGCTGTGCCCTCAACGACAGTCCCGCCCGGACGTAGCTCACCGCTAGCTTCAGCCGCTTGCACAATATATAGAGCAGCCCGATCTTTAACCGACCCCCCCGGATTCAAAAATTCAGCCTTGCCCAGAATTTCACAACCGGTTTCATCACTAAAGCTATTGAGACGAATCAGAGGCGTATTGCCCACTGTGCCGACAAAACCATGCTTGATTTCCATAGTGCTGTGTAAGATTAGGGTAAGGGGAGTTGTGCAAAGGTATTGTACAGCGTTGATGCGGCGACAAAGTGAGGAGATTTCACTAACGCGATATCAACGTGTATTTTCCCAATAATACGGTTCGCCTTGTGCAAGACATTCTAGGTTAGGTGTGCTGTAATTGTTCTCCCCACACATCTCGATTATCAAGAATGAGCTGATGCAGAAGATCCAATTAAACCGATAAATTGGGTGATGGTGTGCTTTGCTCAGCCTCTAAATCAAGTCCGCGTTCAACGCCTGGTTCTGTGGCAGGTTCAAAATCAGCCACAATATCTACCATCTCAACCCCCTCGCCGAACTTGGTGTGGTAAATAATCGTCCGATTGCGGCCAGTTTGCTTGGCGTTATAAAGGGCTTGATCGGCCATACTGACCAACTCATCGGGGGACTGCTGAGCACTGGGTTTCAGCGATGCCACACCGAGACTAACCGTCACCTGGGGCAAAACAAATGAGCTGTTGTGCTCAATATTCAAGGCTTCGATCGCCGTCCGAATCAGCTCTGCCACTTGCACTGCCCAGTTTTCATCAGCATTGGGCAAAACGGCTAAAAATTCTTCGCCTCCATAGCGCAAGAGCAAATCATTGGGACGCCCCAGAAAGCCTTTCATGGTGTGGGCGATCGTACGGAGACATTCGTCTCCCGCTTGATGACCATAGGTATCGTTATATTGCTTGAAACAGTCAACGTCACAGAGGATAAGGGCCAGAGAAGCCTTGGTTCGACTTAAACTCTCCCATTGTTGCTGGAGATAACCATCTCCATACCGACGGTTCGCAATCTCTGTTAGACCGTCAATGGTGGAGAGTTCGGCTAACTCTTCGTTTTCATCTTGCAATGAGAGAATGGCCTCCTGTTGGCGGGTAATGTCATGGATGGTAATCGCAAATCCATCCCCCAGCTTGATCGCGGTAAAGCCATACCAAATCTCTTCGCCCTGCCGATTGGCATGACAAAATTGTTGCTCTAAGGGGTCGCCTTCTTCGACAACCGCCACAAACGCATCAAAGAGTTTGGCGTCCACTCGATTCAGGAATTTGCGCACCATCAATTTGCCCAGCAGATCCTCCTTCCGTTGACCCACTAAATGAGCAATCACAGGGTTGGCGACCACACAGCGAAAGTCTCGAATCTCACCACTGGAGGATTCACGCACCGCCTGCATCGCCGCAATGCCATCCCGCGATGAATTGAGCACACTTGAGAGCAGGGCTCGGGATTGATGCAGCACTTCCTCAGCTTCGCGGCGCTGCTCAATCTCATGTTGGAGTTGCTGTTTCTGTTGTTGGAGCGTTAACTGGGTGGCAATTCGGGCCAGGACTTCCTCGGCATGAAAGGGTTTGGTGACATAATCAACACCCCCCACCTGAAAGGCTCGAACTTTATCGAGCACATCGTCCAGGGCACTGATAAAGATAATTGGAATGTCTTGGGTGCGAATATCAGCCTTAAGGGCAGCACAGACCTCATACCCGTCCATCTCCGGCATTTTGATATCGAGGAGAATCAAATCAGGCGGGGTAGACTGGGCAGAACGAATCGCCGTTTTGCCATTAATGGCCTTGCGAACCTTATAGGCTTGACCCTCCAAAATTTCCGAGAGCACCCGCAAGTTATCAGGCAGATCATCAACAATCAGAATATTTCCAAAAAGGGGGCAGGGGTCACTCATGAGATCAGATCTTCAAGAATAGCGGTAATTTGGTCAGTGCGGTAGCTGTTGACAAGACTGTTGAGAACGGCGATGAACTCAGGGTATTCAGCTGGAATTTCGCCAATTAAAGTATGGAGTTGCTCCTCATCGAGGTCGATCGCGGCTTGATAGAGGCATTGTTGCCAATCCACAGGCATAACCTCAAATTGCTCCGGTTTCAGGGCTTGGGAGATACCCACTTTAGATTCTAGCGTTGCCACATCTTCATAAATGTACTCAACTCCCAAATGTTTTGCCATCATCTCAAACAGAATCGACTCCCGAAAGGGTTTACGAACAAAGTCATCGCAGCCAGCATCGAGGACAATGGCTTTTTCTTCTTCCAGAACACTGGCGGTCAGGGCAATAACTGCGGTGGCATTGCCTTTAACCGTGCCCTTAATATGCTGCGTGGCATCGTAGCCATCCATCACTGGCATGCGCATATCCATCCAAATTAAGTGGGGGTTCCATTGCTCCCAAATTTCAATTGCCTCTTGGCCATTATGGGCCTCCTTGAGCGCAAACCCGAGGGGGGCCAGCAGTTTCATCAGTAAAAGCCGATTACTATCCTTGTCATCAACGACTAGGATGCGATAAATGGGCTGATCGGGGGCTAGGGCAATCACCCGCTTCCGGATTGGAGTTTGCTCAATGCTTTGCAGCTCAACCAGTTGCGCTTGAACATTGAAGGTAAACTTACTCCCTTCGCCGGGGTGACTGCTTACTTGCATGTCTCCCCCCATCAGTCGCACAAACTCACGACTAATGGGTAGACCTAAGCCAGTGCCCTCTTGGGCTTCTCGCCCCGATTGCGTTTGTCCAAAGGCCTCAAAAAGTCGATCTTGCTCCTCAGGCGCAATGCCCACCCCCGTATCTTCGACCGTAAAGACCAATTCCTGCTGACAGGAGGCGGGCGACGTCTGCTCTGTCGCGGTTACGCTGACCATAATGCCCCCTTCGTGGGTAAATTTCAGCGCGTTGTTTAGGAGATTGATCAAGACCTGGCGGAGTTTGACATCATCGGTTTTGATGTAATGGGGTAAATCTTCCCAACGATTAAAGAGAAGCTGAAGATTTTTGTTCTCAGCCCGGAGATGGAAAAGATCTTCGATTTCATCCAGGAGACGATAAAGGTCAAAACTTTTCGGGTTAAAGGTGGTTTTACCTGCTTCGATCTTGGAGAGATCAAGAACATGATTGATTAAGGAAAGCAAATATTCGCCACTGCGATTGATCACACTGACATTATCGAATTGTTCTGGGGTCAGATCGCTGGAGCGGGCCATCAATTGGGCGAACCCTAAGATGGCATTGAGGGGCGATCGCAGTTCATGACTCATATTCGCCAAGAAGGTACTTTTGGCTTTGTTGGCGATCTCCGCCTTTTCTTTGGCGACAGCGAGTTCAGCGGTGCGCTCTTGCACCCGCAGTTCTAACTCTTCGTAATAGAGCTGGCGCTCGGTAATATCAATGCCGACCAGGACGATCGCTCTACCCTGGTGATATTTCTGAGCCACCAACAGGTAGTAACGGGGTTCACCCGCAATCTCCAAGGGAATTTGGATGGTATCGGTGGGGCGATCGTTTCGCAAAACCTTACGAATAAAGTCGGTAAAGTCCGAGCGCTGATTTTGGTTTAAAAACCCCAACTCCTGGCCAATAAAATCACGGGGGTGTAAGCCAACAATATCGGCAAGATGACGATTGACCCCAATGTAATAGCCCTCCTCGCTGATCCAGGCGATCGTCCCAGGCACAGCATCCAATACGGCTTCGAGTTGTTCTTTCGCTTCAGCCAGTTCCTGCTCACGGACATTGAGATTTTGCATCATTTGCCCAAAGGTTTGGGCGAGCAGACCAATCTCATCCGAGCGCTGGGCAACAGTTTGAAGCACCGCTGGTTCGGCGTTAGCTGTACCTACGCGGCTGATCAGGCCCGTAAGCCGTTCAACCTGTTGGATGTAATCCGCCATCTGCTTATTGCGGCGATGGAGCTCATTCTCTTGCTCAGTGGAATGGGTGGTAATCGTTTCAACCAATAACTCCAGCTCTTCAACATGCTCTTGGGCATCAAGCAACTGTTGTTTCAACTGGGCAACTTGCGCGATCAGTTGAGCTTGGCTGAGGCTCTCTAGATTAGCGTGCTTCATTGCCATCCATTTCAACACGATGATCTAAATAAGGTCGGACCAGAGTAATTATGAATGTGTCTGTAACGTTAGAACGAACAGGAAAACAGCAAGTATCTATCCCAACAACTTGCCGGACTTTATCGCGGCCAGGTTTGGATGTTACTAAGTTGAAGGGGATAAATGGTTGAATTGTATGGGGTGGGCAGCTACGCATTAGCGAAAATTTCGGTTAATCTCAAGGGGATTGAGCGATAAGCGTTCTTTAGATCGCAACGCGCGGAAATGTTTCTCCATAATATTCTAGTCTGCTCAATTGTTCGCCATCTGGCATAAAGCAATATTTCTTGGACATAAAGCTTGTTAATAAGCTGTGGGTAGCGCACCACCGAATGATGCTATGGGGTCTCAAATTTATGCGATCGCACAGATCGGCCAATGCAAGCTCTATGTGGGCCCAGCCCATCAACTCCGTCAACGCTGGCCAGGTATTCTAGCTCAACTCAATCAGGGTCTCTATCCCCACCCCTTTGTTCAATCTCAATGGCAGCAAGCAGAGGGAACACGGACATTTAGCTTTCATACAGCGGCAGAGTTGGAGGATGCTTACGATGTGCTCAATCTGGAGGAGTTTCTGATGGAGATTGGTCAGCTCTAGGGGCTGTCCCAAGCGCTGACTATGACTAGTGCAGCGTCAAGCTTAAAGCTGTGAGTTGTTTGTTTCCACATCACTTATTCGGCAATAGTGCTATCGATAGACAACACACAAAATTAGAGCTGACAGAACACTAGCTTACAGCCCCACTTTCTGTTGTTGGTGGGACGCGTTAGTCCTTGTCCTATCGGGCCTGGGCAATTAGATGATGGAAGAAAAGAGGATTTGGCCTATGTGTTGCCTCTGAGCGGTTTAACAGTATTTGTGGATACTTTAGCCATTCCCAGAACGTCCCCAATCCAAAAGGAGCCTACTATGCTGGGATGAGCTTTACGATCGCTATTGGAATCAGTTAACGAGTGGCTAGACACATCTGCTAGTTGGCGTTGTTCATTGTAGTAAACTGAACTTAAGGGAATCACTAACTTATGTACGCATTAGCTCGGTATCTATAAGGTGTTCGTTTCATCCAACTCATAGAGATAAGGGGCAACAAAACCTTTATACGCGTTCTTCCTCATTTCTGGTAGATCTTTCCAACCCGTTACCCGACCACGGCAGTCTGTCGAGCCACAGGCACATTGGTCTGGGAAATAGTCAATAGAGTAGTTTCGCATAGCATAATCAAATGTGATTTCTTCATCGACATTGATGTTTTTCATCGCAACAAAGTCATGTCCCCCTGTTTCATTGACTTTGATTCCACAATTTGGTTCACAAGAATGATTCACCTTAGAGATGAGACCTGCATGTCGTACATGTTTATTTTTACTTATTTGTGAAGCATGAGAATCATTCTTGTCTAGTACTTTCTCGATTTTTCCAATCATGACCCTTTCTCCTATTTGAAAAGATTGGGTTGCAAAAACACCTTCATCTTTACCTGAAACTTTCCTTAACTCAAATCCAATTTCCATCTTCAATTCTCCTTGGTTTTTACAATCAGTCAGTGTAGATTTGTGTTTAAGATAATAAGTGTAAATCCACTAGAAAAAGATGCATTTTCTTTATACTTCTCATTGGCAACAAACCTTGAAGGAGCCAATCCACTCGACATCTTTATTTAAAGAATTTACTACGTCTCATGAAGCCAAATCATGAAGCCAAATGTTTTTATGTGTGTAATATGTTCATGGCTCTAATTTCTAGGATAGCATAGTAATGCTCCGAAGCTTAAATCAGGGCACGTCGTCAGTTAAGACCAGAAGTTTTACAGGACAAGGGATAGAGCACCCGACCTCAAGAATCAGAAAAGGGCCTGTAAGTCAATCACAGCAATCGTTTGCAATCTAACTGACGACAGCCTCTAAAAAATGTGGCTTTCAGACGGCTTGAAAAGCAATCTCTCATTCAGATATCGTCAGCTCTAGTTTGGATAGAAGGAGGATTTTTCCAACAAACTACAAGGTTTAAAATAAAGCGAAAAATTGTCTTGTAGTTGTCTCAACGATCTGGTGCATAATTCAGACTAATTACCTTATCTACTCTTATCACTTTGCACAATGCTATCTTTACAGAGCTGTATCTATTTCTCTATACTGAGATGCTGACTTATGCATGGAAGCAAAATTGCAAGTTGCTGTGAAGGTGCTTGTCCTTGCTGTGTTTAACGGCCGATTGCGCCTTTTTAAATCCTTTTAATAACAAAGAACTCGGTGGACAGTACTTTTAGAACAATTTTTAAACCCTCAGCTTGGTTCAGTAATGTCCGCAGTGACTTGCTCGCAGGCGCAGTGGTGGCGCTAGCGCTGATTCCCGAAGCGATCGCGTTCTCGATTATCGCGGGCGTCGACCCTGCGGTGGGTCTCTACACCTCGTTTTGTATGGCGATCGCGATAGCCTTTGTGGGGGGTCGTCCAGGTATGATTTCGGCGGCGACTGGAGCGATGGCGCTACTGATGATCACACTGGTTAAAGAGCATGGCCTGCAATATCTCTTAGCCACCACACTCCTAACCGGGGTACTGCAAATTGGCTGAGGTTGGCTCAAACTGGGGAATCGGCTGCGCTTTGTGCCGAGGGCAGTGATGATTGGTTTTGTCAATGCCCTAGCGATCTTGATCTTCCGAGCCCAACTCCCCCAACTGGAAGGCGGCTCAGTGCTGGTCTACGGTATGGTTGCAGTGGGCTTGGGCATCATTTACGGTCTACCTCGCCTCACCACCTTAGTGCCAGCCTCGTTAGTAGCAATCGTCGTCCTGACCGCAGCCACGATTATCAATATTCGTTCGGAGGGCGCACCCGCTTGTCCCCCCTGAGCGCAGGCGTCTTTTTGCTCTGGTCTGGACTAATCACGGGCGATATTGGAAACATTCCAATTTTTATTTCTTCAGCCAGATAAGCAGTGCAAAAATCCCCAGAAGCAGAGCCTCTGTCCCCAGCAAGCCATTGAGGGTTTGGGCATCTTCTGGTTTAAGGACAAATTGCGATCGCGCCACGGTATAAGGCAAAATTTGCAGCAGCACAATGCCACTAAACAACAGTCCCACTGACCAAACTGTTCCTCGCCAGAGACTCACCGCTGTCACCCCATCAAAAATCAGCAGTGTCACATCCATGATGCGCCAAAGCAATGGTGTTGAGAGCCAAGGCGTTCCGGTCAGACCCAGCATATTGCTAATGTGAACAGTCGCCCCGTAGCCCAGCACCAGAGCCATAAACTTGGCATAGCGGACTGTCCAAGGTGCTTGAAGCGCAAGAAAAAGGTGATTGTTGACGGTGTTCAACATGAGTCATTCACGGCATAGTTTATTTTGTTGACGGTAGCAAATGAGGTGAGCCAGAGCGGGCGAGATGCCCGCGCTACGGATATTGAACTCAAGAAAACCGTAGTGCAAGCATCTTATCTGCCAACAATCAATTGGATTTAAAGATCGCTTTTTAATCCAATAAATCTAGGATATCGGCACAGTCATATCCCTTCTTTTGGGCTGTATAGGGATGGGTGATTTGGCCTTTATAACAGGACACCCCACTCCGTAAGTCAGCATGGGCACGGATCGCGGCTTCCGGGCCAAGATTGGCAATCAATTTGATGTAATCAAACGTGACTGCGGTGAGCATATCCGTGGAGGTTTTGGGCACATAGGACGGAATATGATCAGGGCTATAGTGAACCACCTCTTCAATCAGGTCGTAATGGGTCAAAATCTCTGAAGACACACAGGTTTCAATCAGATCGCGATCGCAAGCCGTTGCATCACAGACCACACTATAGGGTTGCATCTGTTGGATCATGGTTTTATCCACCAGATAGGCCAGCTTCTCTTTGGGCAAATTGGGCCGCCGCACAGCGCAATTGATCACAATATCAATATCCGGAATCAACTCATTGAGCTGTTGCTTGCAAGCCTCCGGGTTATTGTCATCAAAGGGAACAACAAAGGGCGGTTTAATACTTAAACCATTACCGCCAAACATCTGCTGAAGCACCAACTGAGTTTTATCAGCAACCTGTTGTTCATTCCGAGCGACCACAATTACATTGAGCCGATTCATCAAGGCACAGCGTAAAACCTCTGTGCCAATTCGCCCCAGACCAATAATTAACAATTTTGCACCGGGCAACGCAGGGCCGTAACTCCCTGCCAAAATGCCCTTATGTTGAGCCAACAATTCAACCGAGCGCTGATAAAACAAATGCCCTGTGAGCTTACTCATCGGCTCAAGCAGGGGATAGTCACCTTCCCGCTCAATCCATTCGTAGGCAATCCCCAGAAAACCCTGTTGGACTAACGCATTGATCTGCGCAGGGGGGATGTTTTCATCCAAATGGAGATAGGTGAACAGCACATGATCAGCCCGAAAATCACTGTATTCTTCAGGAATCGGACATTTAACTTTCAGCAACAGCTTACATTGCTCAAGCACCTTGGCCTTCTCTGCAATTAAGGCACCCGCTTCTTGATAGGCGCGATCGGGATATTGAGCGGCTTGACCCGCGCCAGACTCAACCCAAACGGTATGACCTTGGGCAATTAATTCTTGGGCTTGGCTTGGCCGCAGGGCAACCCGGCGTTCATCTTGTTTACGTTCTCGCAGAATACCAATATGCATCAGCTATTTTGATTTGTAGACAACAGACAGTAACAGTTAAGTAAAGGGAAAATCCAACGGCTAAACAGGAGCAGCGTGCTGCTCAAACTGTTGGCCGTTGAGGTCAAACGTAGGCATTAAGCTTTCGTGAGGATGACATATTGAATATCAATATTTTCATACTCAGCTAAACCGGGTAGATAGGGAGACGGTTGAGAGACCTGCTCCACCTTGAATTGAGGGTGTTGCGCTAAGGTTTCAAGTAAACCGGATTCCTGCAAGAGGTCAGTTCGATGCGAAAACATAAGCAAACCCTGGGGTTGCGTTACTTTAACAAATTCCAACAAAATTGCCAGGATTTGTTCCCCATCAAAGCGGGAAAATACTCCAATACAGAGTACTGCGGCGAATTGTTCCGGTGTAAAGGGAAAGGGTTCGAGCAGATTGGCCTGCACTAAATGAGTGTAAACCGCTTTGGATTCAGCTTGTTGAAGACAATTTTGAGAAATATCACACCCCGTTAAGTTGACAAAGCCTCCCTCGGCGAGGGCTTGGCCCACTAAGCCTGTCCCACAGCCTGCATCGAGGATTGCACTATTGGCTGCTAGCGAATGTTGTGTATCTGCCACGAATTGTTTTAAGTGGGCGATCGCCGCTGCGGGTGCTTGATATTGAGCAGTGTGGGTAAAGGCATCATAGGTTTCGCTAATGCGATCGTACTTCTGCTGCACATCTTGCGCTGAGATTGGAATGGCATTGGGTTTTAGCCATTCTGGCTGTTGAGCTGGGGATGAGTTTGTACTGGGCGAAGATGAGGTCATAAATTCCCCTGAGATTTATAAGCAGGTTATTAATGGCATAAGCATAAACGCTCAGCGCAATCTTGTGCCTATCGATTTCTTCAATAAGGTTGCTGGAGCAAAAATTTGCTATTTGCTCCAAACCTGAGTTTGGGTAAGTGTGAATGATAACCAAATGGGCAGCGACAGGAGCCATTATGAGGTTGAGTTAAACGGCGACATCAGGCACGATCTCGCCCCCCTCCCCTCAATCTGTCGCTGAGTTCTCGGGCTGTGCAGGAGGCTTAAATTTACACTTCACCGATACCTGCATACTTCCTTCTGCGCTGCCTTCAGTAAAAATGACGCCTGTTTTGCCTCCCAATTTCATGCCAAACGTCAGGGTCATCTCCTCGACCTGTGCCCCAGCCAGATTTTGAAAGGCACCGATCGCAAACTTAGCATAGGTGGTAATTTTTTGTTGAACCTCTGCCATCTTGAGCATTACGTCCTCCGTTGAACTACCTTTCGCCCCAGGACGTTCACCTGATTTGGGTTTTGATGGCAGGGGTTGTTCTGGTGGGGCTTCGATGTAGAGTTCGACTTGCTGGCCGTTGTCTTCGATGATCAGACGTTGCAGTTGAGACATGATTTGGGGAGATTGACGGTTCAACTCATCCAGTTTGGAGAGGGTTTCCGTCCATCATACTTCGGTTATCTTGGAAGATGTAGCTCTTCTCGCTCTACTGTTTCGTATGGCTCGATATGCATTGGTCATTGGCATTCAGAACTATGGTGGTTCTGGATATAAGAATCTGACTAAACCTCAAGCTGATGCGGAAGCTATTGCTCAACTCTTAGACAAGTATGGCAATTTTGATAAGGTCGATCGCCTACCGCGTTGTTGGAGTGAGGAAAAGCAAGATTATGAAGTGAGTGAGAATGCGTTGAGTTCTGAAACCCTCGAACGTGAGATCTCAGAATTTTTAAAGAATGTTGGCAAAAATGAAGCCCTCATTTATTTCAGTGGTCATGGTGAGCAGATCACCAAAATGGGGCACAGCAAAGGTTATTTAGTCCCCTCATATTTCATGACCACCAACGGTCGTTCGTACTGTACAGAGCAAAACATCGCCACCTGTGGTCTTTCCCTTGATGATCTCAATCGGTCGATTCGGGATGCTGAATTTAGCAGTTTGGTGTTGCTTTTGGACTGTTGTCATGCAGGACATCTACTGGAAAAAAATAGTTTCACCAGTACGCTCACGGTCTTTAACCAGGGCGATCGCAATTATTTCCTGGCAGCAGCCTGTCGCAGCTTTGAACAAGCCTACGAAGGCCCAGAATATAGCCTCTTTACCAAAGCAGTGCTCAAAGCCTTAGGCTCTCCCGATCCTGATGCTCCAGATGGACAAGTGCGGACTGCAAGGCTTAACCAAGTCATTGACAATGAATTGCGGGGTCAAGGGCAAGAACCTGTGGTGCTGAAGTCTGGTCATGAGATTGTCTTAACGACCTATCCCACCACGGATAACCGTTCAAACGGACACAAACCTTCAAAAATCTCCCGCATCTCTGGCCTCATCCCACTGAATACAAAGGTTTCCCAAAACCATTTCAGGGACTATCTCAACGATGAGACGCTGCCGTACTATAGCCGATCAGCCCATCTCGCTGTTGATCTACCGCCCGAAGGGGTTGTTATTCCCGATGAAGCCGCCTTGTTGCAACGCTTGGATGAGCCAGACACCACAGGCTTGATCATTACCGGAAGCGGGGGCATTGGTAAGACAAGGCTCACCTTTGAGTTGGGGCGGCAGGCATTAGCTGAGGGGTGGCTGGTATTTCGGGTTAAGACACGACTTAAAGCCGAAGCGCTAGAAAAACTAGCAGACCAGATTGAGACTCCAACCCGTGTGATGTTGCTGGTGGATTATGCGGAAACCCAGCAAGATTTTGAGAACTTGACCCAGGTGTTGGACGAACTTAACAGCGAGGATGATTATCACTTTCGCTATATTGCCAACTGCCGCACGACTTACTATGCAAACGTTGAGGGGATTGATCGGCATCACCAAGTTGACCTGACGCCGCCGGACGAGGCTCAAGACTGGTTCGAGCACTATCGTGCAGAGACGGTTCGGCATATTTTGCGCCGGAGTGGTTTGCCGAAATTTGAGCGCTATCTGACGGTGTGTCGCAGTACGCCGATTTTGGCGGTGTTTTTGGCCTATTTATATAGTCAAGGTCGAGAACTGGATCTCGCTGATCTACTTGGAGAGCAGATCTTTCAGCAATGGCTACTGACCCGATTGAAACTGAGTTTCCAGCAAAAAGATTCAAAGTTGCAAAAAGAACTCGCTTTCTTGTTGGCTCAGTTTCCCATAACTGAGCGGGCAGCAGAACAGATTGCTCAGAGTCAATATCGAGATCTATTTGATCGGCTGGCAAATGACCGTTGGGTTGAACTGGACTGTGACCCGAATGGGGAGTCGGTATGGGTTGTTGCCCATGATGTTTTGGCTGATCAAATGGTCACTGGCTATTTGAAGCATCATCCTGCTACTACCCAGCTTATTGTTCGGAGCTTGCTGAGGGAAGCGACGAAGTTTGAAGGATTGCGATCGACGCTTTATACATTGCAGCGACTGGCTGATGTGCCGTTGCTCGGCAAGTTGGATTGGTTCAAGATTATAAGCAAGCAGATGGCGGAAGCTCCACTGGCTTGGCGGGCGGTGCGAGATGTGGTGCTCCGGAGTGCATTGATGCCTGCTACCCAAACGCTGGCGCTGCTGGAGGCGCATGAGACGGTTTGGCAGAATATTGAAACGGAGTTGGAGTTTCAGAATTATTTGGCAGGGTTGGCACGTCAGGCGATGAAGCCTAATTCTGAGGAGTTGGCAGCAGATAACGGCAGTCTGGCAATCTGGATTGAGAAGGCACTGCCTCATGTGACAAAGGTATGGCCATTGTTGAGCTGGGCACATTTTGATCCGGCCATTGCGAAGGATAGAGTCTTGAGATGGATCAAACAGAACCCCTTTAATCGCTCAACAGTTCGACTTTTCTATGTGTGGTTCAAAATTGGTGGAGAGCCGCTGCAAATTCGAGCAGAAATACGCAAGTGGTTGAAGCGTCACAAACGAACTTTGGAAGCATCTTTTGTTTATAAAAGTTGGCTAGATGCAACAGGCGATCGCACCCTGGTTGAAGCGGGAATTCGGGACTGGCTAAAGCGCCATGCTACTGCTCCCGAAGCTGGATTCGTTTATAAAAGCTGGTTGGATGCCGAGGGCGATCGCACCTTGGTGGAAGCAGGGATTCGGGATTGGCTTCAACTCCACGCCACTACCCTTGGAGCTGGGTTCGTGTATAAGGGGTGGCTGGATGCCGAGGGCGATCGCACCTTGGTGGAAGCAGGAATTCGGGATTGGCTTCAACTCCACGCCACTACCCTTGGAGCTGGATTCGTGTACACAAGCTGGCTCGATGCCCAAGGCGCTCGCACCCTAGTGGAAACGGGAATTCAGGACTGGCTAAAGCGCCATGCTACTGCTCCCGAAGCTGGGTTCGTTTATAAAAGCTGGTTGGATGCTGAGGGCGCTCGCACCCTAGTGGAAACGGGAATTCAGGACTGGCTAAAGCACCATGCCATTACCCCTGAAGCTGGGTTTGTGTACAGAGGCTGGCTCGATGCCCAAGGCGCTCGCACCCTAGTGGAAACGGGAATTCAGGACTGGCTAAAGCACCATGCCACTGCCCTTGAAGCCCAGTTCGTGTACAAAGGCTGGCTCGATGCCCAAGGCGATCGCACCCTGGTGGAAACGGGAATCCAAGACTGGCTAAAGCACCATGCCACTACCCCTGAAGCACGGTTTGTGTACAAAGGTTGGCTCGATGCCCAAGGCGATCGCACCTTGGTGGAAGCAGGAATTCGGGACTGGCTCCACCACCATACCACTACCCCCGAAGCTAGGTTTGTATATCAAAGTTGGCTGGATGCAACAGGCGATCGCACCCTAGTGGAAGCAGGAATTCGGGACTGGCTTCAACTCCACGCCACTACCCTTGAAGCCCAGTTCGTGTACAAAGGTTGGCTGGATGCAACAGGCGCTCGCACCCTGGTGGAAGGGGGCATTCGA
>JAAHHN010000186.1 GCA_010672165.1 Spirulina sp. SIO3F2
TCTCACTGTGATTATGCTTGCATTGTCTCTGGTAACAGCCACGGCAAATCAACCGTAACCGTTGTTCCGCAATTGAGTTGGCTTTCAACCGCGATCGCCCCACCATGCAGCTCTAGACAAGTCTTTACTACCGCTAAGCCCAAGCCACTCCCCGGTATTCCTTTCACGTTTTGGCCGCGTTTGAACACCTCAAAAACCTGCGCTTGTTCGGCCACAGGAATGCCAATTCCTTGATCGCAGACTTGGAAACGGGTGTGTTTTGCATTGCCAACAACCTTTAGCGTCACGAGACTCTCTGGCAGCGAATATTGAATTGCATTCCTGAGCAGGCTCATCAGCATAGAGCGCACAATCTGTTCATCTAGGTGAGCATCCGGGCAATCGCCAGTGATATTCAGCACCAACTCATGGGGTTCACTTATATTTTTTTTGATATCTTCGAGGAGTTCTTGGCAGAAATAGGATAAATCAATGGTTTGGGGATTCAGTTCTAATTGGCCAGCTTCAGCATGGGTTAACAGCAACAGATCTGCTAGCAGTTGATTGAGACTTTTGACTGACGATTGAATTCGTTTAAGGTTGCGCTGGCGTTTTTGCTCGGAATGTTGGGCTTTGGGGCTATCGAGTAATTGCGCCGAAATTAAAATCGCGCTGAGGGGCGTACGAAACTCATGGGAGACCCTAGCAACAAATTGGAGCTTGAGTTCACTCAAGGTCGGACTGGGTTGAGGGGGTTCTGAGGCGATTTCAGATTGTGGTTGATGGGCGATCTCCTGGGGCTGATTTTGGCTTTGAAATTGGGCAAACTCTTCCAGGAGGCGTCTCAACCCAATCGCCAAGATCATGAGGAGCACTACAGATATCCCTGCGATCGCATACACCACTCCTTTAATCTCCAATTGGTTCACAGTTGGTGCAAGGAAAAGCATGTTGGCCAACACCAGAATCAAAACGGTGATCACGCCCAACATAAGCCAATAGGGATGATGCAAGAGTTTCATACTGTAGAATGGCGGGTGCGCTTAGGCGTCCTAGAGTGATGCAGACTTTTAGCGATATCCTGTAGAGCGCGGGCGATCGACTTAGATTAATCATACGCCCTAGAGCCCTCACACCAGTCCGTTTGCTATGTCCCCAAAACTGCTAATTTTGGTCGTTGATGATAATCCTCTCAATGTTGATGTGCTAGAGGAATTACTCGAAGATGCAGGTTTTGCGGTAGCTTCGGCTTTCTCAGGGGATGACGCGATCGCTCTGGCTAAAGGCGAACACCCCAGCCTTGTATTGTTGGATGTCATGATGCCGGGGATGGACGGACTGGAAACCTGCAAAGCCTTTAAAGCTGATCCAGACCTGAACTCCATTCCGATCATCTTGATTACAGCCTTGGACGATCGGAGCATTACGAAGCAGAGCCGGAAAGTGGGTGCTGTGGGATATATCACCAAGCCCTTTGAAGAAGAAGCGGTTTTGGCTTGTATTCAAAAATATCTTGGGTCGTGAGACTGACAACAATAAGTCTTTGACGGGGCGATCGCTCTCCCCGACCGCCCGCAATTCTGTTCGCGGGCGGTCGGAGTTTAAGGCTTTCCCACCCAACCGTAGGCTCTTTCTTATTTCTTTACAAGTACTTTCTAGGATTGAACGATAGCAACCCATAACAGCTCTGCAACGCTCTGTTGAAACCAGCTTTATGTTTGCAAAACAATCTCAGAATCTTTCTTGTTTCTTTACAAGTGCTTTCTAAGATTGAACGATAGCAACCCATAACAGCTCTGCAACGCTCTGTTGAACCCAGCTTTATGTTTGCAAAACAATCTCAGAATCTTTCTTGTTTCTTTACAAGTGCTTTCTAAGATTAAACTATAGCAACCCATAACAGCTCTACAACGCTCTGTTGAACGCCAGCTTCGCACCGTCACAACCTACTCAAACGTGACGCAATGCATAGATAGCTTGTGCTCAAAAATCCGTCTGTGGACTGAAATCCTGCAAGGCAAAGCCAGACCATTTTTAGCATTACATTGACCCTGTAAAAAACAGGATTTGTGAATGTAAAGATGTGCTGACTGTTGATGGTGCTGCGACACAAAACACACTCACACTCTTTCGATTTTTCAGAGGTCAATCCATTATGAAAAGCTTTGGTTTAACGACACAAATCCTCATGGCTTTCGGATTCGCAACCATTGTTGGTATTCAGACAATTCAACCCGCCACCGCAACTGTAATCCTTGATTTCCCAGCACAAACCGCTCAATTTACCCCTGATAGTGATGGGGAAGCGCCCAATCAAAGTGATAGTAGTGGTTCTCGGTTTGCCGAAACGCTGCCATCAAGCGATCGCTAAATCTGCATTGATGGCAATCTCAAATTATTTTGCAAATTGTATTGTGCTCGTTACCGGGCTCTATCTAGTCAACGCAGACCTAGATAGAGGCTCTGCCTCTAACCTACATTGTTCATAATTCTCACCCAAAATCACTGATCGATAAGCTTAATCAGATAGATAATTCAGGCTCATCGCTCCAAAGTTTGCCATTAACTGTAAAACAATGCTAATCACGGTGGGGGCCATAACACCCGGGAATTTGGCGTTGCTGATTTTGAAGATGAATCTTGCGCTACCCTCACCCAACCCTCTCCCCGTGGGAGAGGGCTTCTTGCTCCCAGTGGGAGAAGGGCTGGGGAAGAGGGCGGTTTCCTCCCGCAATTATGCAATGCCGGGAATTTAACTAGCAGGCAAGTCGGGTTTGAGACTGGGCATGACAAGATAAGGGAGTGCTTCTCAATGAATTCAGATATGCAGCGCCCTGTGCTCACTTCTTGGCAAGCGATTCAGCCCATTGGGCTGTTATCGTTCACCGTTGCTGTGCTCACCGGGGTTGCCAACCATTTTGGTCTGCTCAATTTGATTGAATGGGCGATTTATGACCAATGGGTGCGATCGCACACTTCAGACCAAATTGAAGATCAAATTGTGGTAGTGGCGATCGATGAACAAGATCTCCAAACCATCGGGGATTGGCCCATTCCCGACCAAGATTTAGCCGCATTGCTGACCCAAATTCAAGCCCAGCGCCCCAGCGTTATCGGTATGAACCTCTACCGAGATATACCCGAAGAACCCGGTCATCAAGATTTGCTCCAGGTCTATCGTATGGTTCCCAATTTAATTGGGCTAGAGCGGTTGGCGGGTGAGCGGATTGCCCCACCGCCAATATTAGCCGATCGAGACAATGTAGGGCTTTCTGATTTTGTTTTGGATGGCGATCGCACCATCCGTCGGGGTTTACTCTCAGCGATCGACGCCCAAGCCAACCGCACCTTGAAATATGGCCTGGGGGCAAAGGTTGCCCTCCATCATTTGGAGCATCACCATAACCTTACCTTTGAGGTTATCGATCTCGAACAAAATCGGTTCAAGCTGGGCAAAACCGAGTTTGTGCCCCTCCGCAACCGCGCCGCAGGCTATCCCCAAGACGATGTGGGTGGCTACCAAATCTTACTCAATTGGTGGGGGAACACCCACAACTTCATCACGGTATCGTTGCATGATGTGCTGCAAGGGCGGATTGAAGCGGATTTAATGCGCGATCGCATTGTGCTAATTGGTTCGACCGCTAGGAGCACGAATGACTTTTTCAACACGCCCTATAGCCGCTCGTTGTTGCGGTCTGGGCAACCCACCCCGGGCGTGATCATCCACGCCAATGTGGCCAGTCAACTGCTGCACAGTGCCCTAGAAGGTCGTCCACCGCTGCGGGCATTTATCGGTATTGGCCAATGGCTTTGGATTGCCACCTGGACGGTCTGGAGTACTAGCGGCAGCGGTATCCTCGCCCATTACAGCCAACAAAAACAGCAGAGGCGATCGGAAATGCTGATTCTTGGGTTTATCCTGCTAAATCTAGCCAGCCTAGTGGGGGGCAGTTATCTGGCCTTTGGTCAGGGGTATGTCATTCCGGTGACAGCGCCTAGCCTCGCGCTGATTTTGGGGGGGCTGGGCATGCTCAATATTGGTCATCATCAGCACCTGGCTCAGGCCCATCGCACTCTTGCCCAGCAGCATGAATCCCTGGTGGCTGCCCATGCCCTGGTTGTGCAATATTCCGCAACCTTAGAGGCTAAAGTGGAGGAACGCACCCAAGAATTGGCCCAAGCCAAACAGCTTGCAGAGGATATCAGCGAAGCCAAAAGCGAATTCCTCGCCCATATGAGTCATGAGTTGCGCACGCCGCTCAATGGCATCTTGGGTTACACCCAAATCCTCCGCCGCCGGGGGGAACTCTCGCCTAAGCAGAGTAAAGGAATTGAGGTGATTCATCAATCGGGTAAGCATTTGCTCAACCTTATCAATGACATCTTGGATCTGGCTAAAATCGAAGCTCGGAAACTAGAGCTTGTGCCCCAGTCGGTACTGTTGCCCGAATTGATTGAAGATGTGGCTCAGGTCATTCGTGTCAGAGCCGAACAGAAACGACTCCAGTTCCACTGTCTCGCCTCCCCTGATTTACCGAGAGGGGTTTATGTTGATGCCCAGCGCCTACGTCAAGTGCTCCTCAATTTACTGAGCAATGCGGTGAAGTTCACCCATTGCGGTCAGGTCACCTTAACCGCGACCCCCGTTGGTGATGCTGACTTTAGGGCGGGGATGGATGTGAAATGTGTGCCGGTGCGCTTTACAGTGCAGGACTCTGGTGTGGGCATGACCCCGGAGCAAATTGAGAAGATTTTTTTGCCCTTTGAGCAGGTGGGTGGGCGGCGTCAGCAAGCCCAAGGCACAGGTTTGGGTTTGGCCCTCAGCCGTCAACTAGTAGAGAAGATGGGCGGCGAGATTCAGGTACAGAGTGAGGTAGATCAGGGCAGTCAATTTGGGTTTGAGATTCCTTTGGCGATCGCTCAGGATTGGCAAGCCGATTTACAGGTTTCGCAGCAGGAACAAATTGTAGGGTATATCTGCACGGGCGATACCATTCCAGAAGATTATCAATATAAGGTGTTGGTCGTAGACGATCGCCCCGTTAACCGCATGGTGATGGCGGATTTACTGGAGTCGTTGGGGTTTGAGACCGCTGAGGCCGAAGATGGTGAAGATGCCTGGAACCAATATCAGAACGAGCGGCCGGATCTGATTGTGACGGATCTGATTATGCCGGAGCTGGATGGTTTTGAACTCACCCAGCGGATTCGGGAGCGTGGCGATGACCAGGTGGTGATTATTGCCTCCTCGGCCAGTGTGCATCAGACAGAACAAGCCCACAGCCTGGACATTGGCTGTAATGATTTTTTGCCCAAGCCGATCGAGGCTAAGACGTTGCTGAGTCAGCTTCAGCAGCATCTGGCGTTGGAATGGCAATATGAATCGACAGCACTAGTGGGTGAAGAGTAGAAGAAAGTTACTGAGACTGTTGGGGCATAAAAGTATTGTGTCATTCTAATAATCAGAGCATCATTGAATTCTGGATATTCACCCATGAAGTTCCCCATTCTGAAGATAATCCCAAATATTTCGCTGATATTGATAGATCGCTTGCTCTAACTCCTGAGCCATTGCCCCCACCGAAAAATACGGCGACTTGAGCGACTTTTGCTGTTGCTCACAGACATAAATATCTTCCTGGGTAAAATCTCCCGACGCCAACGGATCATCCGAATCTTCAGTTTTATACTTACGCCATTTATAGTTCTTGAAATGATTCCAAGACGACCATTGCTGCTGGACATATTGCCAATCCGACATCGGCATTGCTCTGGCTCGAATTTCCACGATCGAGCGATCGGGTGCAACCGGAATCACCAAAAATGTTGACCAATTGCATTCATCAGCCCCTAACCCCAAAGATGGAAACAGCATCGGCGTATAGGCCCCCAGCTTATTTTGAGGAATATGATCAATCAGCGGCAACGGTGCATTCTTTTTGATGTCAGCTAAATAATCTTGGCTCAGGGGTTCATAAAAATAAAAATGATTACCCACAAAACCAGACTGCTGTTTGCGGTGGTCATACATAAATAATGTTGCAGAATGGAGATGGGCAAGATGATAGCCATCAATATAGTTCTCAACAATGATTTTCCAATTGGCATTGATCTCATGGCGCTCCCGACCCTCCACATATTCCACCAGCTTTTCCGGTTGGTGGGGGCCAAGATAGGGCTCAATTGGTTCAAACCATTGGCTCAATGGCTGCGCCTCTGGGTCAGGATGCACAAACAACATGCCTTTCCATACGCTCACCGCAGCTTTGTGTAGACAAAAAGTGCTGAGATCTAAACCTGGAAACTGAGTCTTCCGGTCAGGCACGCCCGTGAGTTGACCCTCCAGGTTATATGTCCAGTCGTGATACGGACAGGTGAGAAACTGTTTTTTCTTGCCCGCAGCCCGTAGCAATTGTGTCCCACGGTGGCGACAAACATTGTGAAAGGCTCGGAGTTGCTTTTGCTCATCCAGCAACACCAGAATGTTGTTAAGTCCCGCTTGTACAGTGATGTAATCCCCCGGATCGCAGAGATCTTCGACAAACCCTGCAAACCGCCAAGTGCGACTGAAGATTAATGCTTGTTCGCGATCGAACCAATCTTGAGATGTATAGGCTTCTTTAGGCAGAATGAACATCGGTTTTGTCACGGACATTTTGTTAACCTCCTTGAGGGAACAACAACACAATACTGAAGGCAATCCAGGTGATCGAAATAATCCAAAACAGAATTGGATTTTCTTGACGCGCGATCGGCTCAACAAAGTAGGTCACACCAAAATACAGACTGGGAAGCACTAAATAGAGCGAGAGCAAACCCCAAAACCAATACCAATTCAGCAATACAGCGATATACATCAAAATCAAACCGATGATTGTGCGCCATTTTGTTTTGTGGGTTGGCGAGATAGACCAATCCGGATCAGAGTCTTGGGGTGAGGAATTCGGCCATTTAATGTTTTTCAGGGGCATGGTTCTATCTCAGTTCGCAATTTGCACAGTATGAGTCTGTAGGGAGTAGATGAAAGAGAGAAGACTGACGCATTTTAATAGTGAACCCGTTAGATCCCCCCTTCCTCCCATCCCTTATCCACAAGGTGCAGGAATTTGCTCAGGCGTTGCCCATTGCCACCATGAAGCTTGTGATGCCTCCAAAATTTTTGGTCCATCGCGCCAATTCTCCGGCACAATTCCCAGATAAATCTCACTCATTTCGTCAGTGGATTGCCAGCCCCATTGCACATTAACCGGGGGTTTATTCGGATTAGCGGGATTAGCCGCTGAGTTGTCATAGCGGAACCAGGCATCAATGCGGCTCCCAGCGGGAATGGGAACAGGTTGACGATAGACAAAGGTATTTTGCCAATCGAGATCCCAATCCGGGATGCAGATCAAAGGTTTCTGCGTGCCATTGGGCAGGGTTGCGATCGCCTGCATTTCTTTCCCCACATAATGCATATGGGGCGAGATATCCACCAGTTCCATATCTGCCGGAACATCCATGCCAAAATGCCGCCAGTAGTCCGTCTCACCCGCTGGGATATCCAGATCCTGCGTACCGATGATCAGCCCTTCAATATATTTCTCCACAGGCGCTTTGGCGTAATAGAAACCAAGGCGGCTGCGATCGCGCTGCGCCTCACCATTGAGATGGTAGTGAATCTCAATCACAATATCCCCACCTTGGCGTAGGTAGCCCCCAATCCCTGGCGGCAGTTGATAGGGGTCAACGCCCGGTGCCCAACCGCCGATCGCGCTGGCTCCGCCATAGTCCATAAAGCCGCCGGTTTCTCGCGTCGAGAATCCCGGCAGTGGGTCAGCCGCTGCTAACTTGCGTCCCCGACCTTCGTAATCGACAAAGAAGTTGGCGTGATGCACCACCGCCTTGGCTCCGGGCTGAAAGTCGATCGCCACTACAGTTTTATCCTCCAGCAGCGCCCCATCCAAGACAAAATAACGATAGATATCATCTCCTTGGTCGGGCACATCAAAGGCTTGGGGCATGGTGAATACTTGATCGGGCTGTCCCAAGCGCCAGTTAGACGCAGGGATCGGGGGTGGTGGTGCGAGCTGGCTCAAGTTCCCTGCTGGCGCACCCGCTGCCGCCCAGGCTTGAATCTTGGCAATCTCGGTTTCACTTAGGCGTCGCTCGTTCTGGAACTCACCCCAGCCTGCTTGGGCTCGCCAGGGGGGCATAAAGCGATCGGCGGTCGCCCCTGCAACTTTATCCGCATTGTTTTTGGCGTCGGTATAGGTGCGCAACGAAAACGGGCCAATCCCGCCAGGGTAGTGGCATTCAATGCAGCTACTGTTGAGGATCGGCGCGATGTCTTGGGCGTAGGTGGGCGCTGCGGTTTGGCTCTGGGCTGGGCTCCATTGGCTCCCAGCGATCGCGGTGAGCACGGCAAGGCTCACCAAAAGCAAGAGGCGCAGGGCAGGGCGTTTGAGGGCGAAGGGAATCATGGGCAATAAATGATGATTCAGCAATGTTGGAGTCTGCTGGGAGTAGGCAGACATAAGAAAGAAAATTTCTGTTTGTGTAATAGTTGGCGACCCACCTCCCCCTGCGGGTACTCCTCCCAAGAGGAGATTTCAAAGCTCTCAATCCCCTCTTGGGAGGCTGCCGCTTATACACAAAATGTAAATCCTGACCTAATGTGCAATTCAGCCTCCTGAATCCCCCTAAATCCCCCTTTGGAAGGGGGACTTTGAGTGCTTCCCCCCTTTCAAAGGGGGGCTAAAGCCCAGTTTTGGGACTTGAGATCAACTTCTGTATAAGCATTAGCTTGGGAGGGGGGGGATTAGGTGTGAGCCACTAATGCAGCATTTGTTTCTGGGAAATATTCAGGATTTAAGCGGCCCTAACCCCTGAATTAAGGTGCGATAGGCCAAAGCCGCTGCATCATTCGGCGCAATATCACCCGCTTGCACCGCAGACCAGGCTGACCAAATCAGCGAGTCGATCGCGGTCGTCACCCAAGCCTTGGGGACATCAACAGCAATAAAGCCTGCTTGCTTGAGGGTGGTGATAAAGGCATTGAGTTCCTGCAGTTGTCGGGCGTAGGCGGTGGCAATTTCGGGGTCGTTGTACGCCGCAGGCTCGATCGCCAGAAAGTGAAAGCGATCGCCGAGGGGAATCACTTTTTGCAAAAAAGCGAGGAGGGCATCGCCAGCATTGAGATTTTGAACTTTGACTTCTGCTGTGGCTTGATCAAAGGCAGCGATCGCATCCATCGCCACGGCTTTCACCAAAGCATCGCGGGAGGCAAAGTGGCGGTAAAGGGTGGCGCGTCCAATCCCAGCTTGTTTGGCGATCTCGCTCAAGGATGCACCAGGATTGCAGGCCAACACAGGGGTAAGGGTTTGCAACAGGGCTTGCTGGGTTTTGGTGGGGGTTGAGTCGCTCATAAGATCAATATTAGCTCAAATAAGACAAAATTGTCTCAGATATCAAGAACCCCATCAGCCCCTTGGCTCATCTTGCATAATGAATTGCAGATCCTGGCGCAGGAGCCGTAAGTTAATGAATGACCATCAGCTTTCTTTGCCGATAGAAGCGTTCATGGCAGCAGCAGAACAAGAACAGCTTCAGTGGGAGCGTAGCTCGGAAAGTCAATTTATTGATGCAGTTCATTCTGGAGACATGCCAAGAATCAAAGCACTGTGGGCACAAGGTATCAATGTGCGTAAGATGACTTGGCAATGGGGGGAATCACCTCTCGAATGTGCAATTGAGCAAGACAATGTGGCAGTCGTCAAGACGTTATTAGAACTGGGTCTTGATCCGTATTACGGTTTATTCGACCTACCGTTAACGTTGGCAATCACCAAAGGCTCAGTGGAGATTATCTTAGCCTTTATTGAAGCTGGCATGGATGTTAACAGGAATGTAGAAAGTGAGCCGGGCCGTTGGACGCCACTGATGTGCGCTGCTCACTTTGGACAGTTGGAAATCGCTAAAATCCTAATCAAAAATGGTGCAGATCTTGACGCAAGGATAGAGGAAGACTGGAACATGACCACAAGGGGAGGATGGACTGCGCTGACTTATGCTGCCTGCCAAGGTCACATTGAGATCGTGAAGCTATTAGTTGGGCATGGAGCAGATGTTGATGTTGTAACCGCAGAAGGACGAACTGCTTTTGACTATGCGATTGAGCAAGGAAACACGGCAATTTTTAACTATCTTTTTTGAGTAACTTAACGATATCAATGTGCTGATGATATTGCTCAGGGAAAATTACTATCGTTCGCTATACACTTGATTGCTGTTGGGTTTCCTGCGTCAACCCAACCTACAATTTATGGAGTGTTCGCGATCGCTGAAGTTCTTGTCGCTTAATTATGCCTACCCTACACTGCACCCTGATTTCTATGTTTTTGCAACAATCAATTTAATCGAACAATCTCTAACTTACCAGTCGAAGATTTCCAGAACAACGACCCCAAAGCGGAATAAGTTGGGGGTGAGTTGATGGAGTTGGGCTGTAAGGAGCTGGACGGCTGGGTAAGGATGAAACTGTAGCGCTAGTGGTGGATTGAATGCTTTCAATCAGTTGATCAACCGCCCCAAACTCTGCGTCCTGGAGATCGCGATCGAGGAGTGCAGCCATCAGGCTATAGCGATCGGCGATGCTCACTGTGCCATTGGCGATCGCATTGGTAAACAAGCGAAGGATGGAATCAGGAAAGGTGATCATACGGGTTATTTAAGGGGAATTGTTGCTGTCGAAGTGAGCGATTCTCAAGTCATCAATCTCGCTCTTGTGTGGGCATATTGCCCTTGTCATCACCGTATGAGTCCTATTGTGTATCACTCATCTCCAATATGAAATGGGTAAAAAGTGATAAAAAGTGATCACTTTTGTCTAAATCCGAAAAAAACCTTCAGGATGACCGAGAGGCGCGATCGCCGTTTTAACCCCTCCTAGTGCAAAATCTCATTCGCCGCCAACAACCCGCTCGAATGGAGAAGAGTTACCGACTTCAAAAAACAGGAAGAGGGGCTGTATGCAGTCATGGGAAAGGATTGAGGTCTAACTGATGACAATCCCTAGTTTGCAGATGCCGTAACTCTTCTCGCCCAAGCCTGAATGGGTTCCGCGAATAAAGAATGATAATCCCGTAACTCCCGGTTTGTCATCCCAAATTCACTCGCCTCTTCAAATAATTCTTGAAGCGATCGAATCGCGAGTTGAGCCGCACCCGCAGAATGGGGCGTAACCGCAAGTAAAGCTTTGAGTTTGGTCCGCACAGTTTTCAACTTCTCTGAAGTCGAGTCTGGTTCTAAATCACAAGACCTTAAACCATTCGATCCCTTATCTGACAATTGACTTTGGGGAGGAAGATACGTATGGGTCTCGGCATCATATGCCAAAACCTCCCCCGTTTCAATCTCGTAAATCCAGCCATAAATGTTCAACTCACCCTGATGTAACTTTGCTCTGACCATCGGATACGTTTTCAGATTCTCGATCTGGATCAGCACATTTTCCGCAACCAAGGTTTCAATCAATTCTTCACCCGACTGATGCGGATAATTCGCTAATACCAGACGACGAGTTGATTCAGCATGTTTGAGCCAGTCATAGACCAAAGGCATATCTGCTTGCAACTTATTAAGCTTGAGCAGCCCCTTCATTGCACCACAGTGAGAATGCCCACACACAATAACCTGTTTGATGTCCAAAGCAGTTATGGCGTACTCAATCGTGCCACCTTCACCACCATTGGCAGCACCAAACGGTGGCACAATATTGCCCGCATTACGAATAACGAATAACTCACCGATATCAGTGCTGGTAATAAGATTGGGCGCTACCCTCGAATCAGAGCAGGTAATGAAGAGAACCCGTGGTTTCTGACCGTGGGAGAGCTGCTCCAGAAGCTCCTGATGTTCATGGACATAGGTTTTGCGGAATTCATCTAAACCACGAATGAGCTTCTTCATTGATTAGGGGTGTTACATAGAATTTTTAAGCTTGTAGCTCTAAATTATAGAACTAAATGTTAAAGAAAGATAAAGGATGTCTTTGTAAGACCTATTACCAAAATTTATGACAACTAGGGGCTGTCGTGAGTTGGAGTTTAAACTCTTGCTATGACTGACTTACAGCCCCTTTTTCTATTGTTTGGGTCGGGCGCTCTACCCTTTGTCCCGTCAGGCTTCTGGCGTTAACTGATGACACGCCCTAAAACTAGTACCGCAGGGCGGAAGTTCAAAGTGCAGAGTTCAAAGTTCAAAGTGTCTGTATGACAGATATCGGGTGGATTTTGAATAGGTGGCTTACTTCCGCTGTCGAGTACTAGTGTTCTGTCAGCTCTAATTTTGTGTGTTGTCTATCGACAGCACTATTGCCGAGTAAGTGATGTGGAAACGAACAACTCACAGTTTTAAGCTTGACGCTGCACTAGGGCTGTCATTAATGAAATGAATACTCTTAGAGACGCAACCGCTGTGACCAATCCTCACACAACTGTTCCGCTGCTTCATCGGTGCGATCGTCTCGCATAAAATAGTCCAAGTCCTCAGTGATATTCCAAGCTTGAGCCTGGAGAAACGCCGCAAAGCTATGATATTTTTCGACTACATCGCCCGTTTCGTGGTCATATCTGGCGATCTCATATTCCTGCTCGTGCCAGTTCCGCGTATCAAAGCAAAATAAATCTGCTTCTCCTTCTGGTTGGGCAAAGGGTAGCAGCCCCAGAGGTCGGCCGCGATACATAAAGGAGCGATCGGCCCCAATCGGTTCACTCATTCCTGGCTCGAAGCCATAATAGGCAAAGGTTTCCCGGAGATCTGCGATCCCAAAAATCCAGCAGCAACAAAACGATTTGGCCCCATCCCAAATCCGTAAACAATCTTTGTAGGACACAGGCAGTGGGATGCCCAACTCCTGCTCAATGTGTTGGAGTTCGGCAAGCGTTGCTCCCTGCTCAGCCAATTCAAGCTCATTTACCTCAGCGCAGAACGCTGGGAGCCAGTCAGAGACTTTTAGGGTCATTTCACTTACTTATATCTCAATTAGGGCGCGATCGCGCTCTGCGCAGTATCAGAGGTGCTTGCTCCCCACGGCTCTAGCTCCACCTCCCAGCCCGGCAGCGCCCACCAATTGACGCGGGGGCCAGACTCCAGCCAAAAATCAAGCTGTTGAATTTCACCATCTTCAAAAACCAATTGTGGAAAATTCGGTGCATCCACATCCTCAGCTTCGGTGTAGAACTGGCCTAACAACTCCATAATCACCCGCAAATCACCATTCTCTGCGTCTACGGTTAAGGTTTCTGTACCCGCACCCGTGAGGGTCGCATCATCGTAAACCAATACGCCTTCAAACGTGTTGCCTGCTAGGGAGCCGCCCGTTACAGTTACAGTGAAGCGGTAGCCAATATCTCGGGCGAAGGCAGGGGCAGTGAGTAAGGGGAGTAGGCTGAGGCTGAGAGTTGCGATCGCCTTTAGCGCTGCACTCTGTGCAATCGCTACAGTTTTGGGAAGCTTAAACATAATTTTGAAACGCTCAACTCAATCTACAGTCTCACAATTCTGACCCCTGAGCATTGATCATCTGCTGAGGTTATGAAAACAATGCCAACACCACCCACCTTTGATGAGCTGCTGCAACAGCCAAGTAAGACAGCTACTCAAGCTCTAGATTTGTTCGATCGCCTTGAACTTGTGGATTTAGAGTTTATGCTGGGGCGCTGGCGTGGTGATGAATTCCCAACCCAGCATCCAATGGATGGCGCGTTGCGATTTTTCAACTGGTATGGCAAAGAATTCTGCGATGCCGAAACAGTTCATCCCTTATTGTTTATTGACACCAATCAGAATATTTTTAAAGTTGCCCCTAAACCGTTTTTGGTCAGTTTAGCGCTGCCTTATGTGGCTCACCTCCAACACCCCATTGTCAAGCCGCTTTTTTGGGCTGTCCGTCCCTGGCTAGAAACGCAACAATCCCAAGCACGACTAAGAATGATGCGGGTGCGGGATCAAGTGAGTGCCACGATGATTTACGACCATTTGCCGATCCATGACACGTTCAAAAAGGTGGATGATCAGACGGTTTTGGGCATGATGGATATGAAGGGAATGACGCAACCGTTTTTCTTTGTGCTCAGACGAGTTTAATCCAACGCCAAAAAGCCGCTCCTAATAGGAGCGGCTTTTTTGTTACTTACCCGAAGGCAAGCCAGTCAACTCAAGCGAATTAACCGTTAATAGCAGGAGCAGTGAGCGCCACAGGAGCAGACTCAGCAGAAGCCAAATCCAAGGGGAAGTTGTGGGCATTACGCTCGTA
>JAAHHN010000187.1 GCA_010672165.1 Spirulina sp. SIO3F2
GTAAGCTAACCTTGTAGGGGTTTTGCAGACCCCCCTCACAGCAAGGATCTTGCGAACGCACTTTTGAGGGCTAAACCGCTGAACCCTAGCAAAATCAAGGGAGCGATTTGAAACCCCTACAGGATTAGCTTCGTAAGGGTAGGGCTGTTATATGTTTACCAGAGAAAATTCTAGATCTTTTGTAGGGGCACGGAAACCGAGCCCCTACGTAACCTTGAACACCATCCTGCCCAGAATTAGGTGGGTGGCAGGGCTGCGAAACGCAGCCCCTACCTGAGGACCGCTGAGCTTTCTTTTTTCTTTCAGGAACATAAAACAACCCTGCTTCGTAAGGGGGGTGACGCCGCTAGCGGCTGGGATAGAAGACCTTCAAAAACGGATTAAACTCACTGATAAACCCCCTTAATAAGGGGGTCGGCGTAACCGGGGGGATCTCGGGTCTCAATTATTGAGGCAGTTTAAATGACACTCCCCCTACAAATGCGCTACTACATCCGCAGTCTCATAACGCACCTTCGGACGAGTCGCATACTTATCATCCGCAGCGCGATACCCCACGGGGCAAGCCACCACCGCATGGTAGCCCTTTTCAGCTAAACCCAAAACCTCATCATATTTATCGGGCATAAAGCCTTCCATCGGGCAGGTATCAATATTAAGCATGGCGGCGGCGGTCATCAGTTGGCCCAGGGCAATATAGACTTGGCGGGTTGACCAACTGTCCACTTCAAAAGGGAAAGGGGGGTTGACCAAGAAGCCTTTGACCATTTTGCCGAAGCCTTCGAGTTGCTCGATGGGGGTACCTTGCACTTCGGACATCCGAGCCAGGTAGCGATCGACATCGTCGGCATTCACATCTTTTTTAATCGCTAACACAATCATATGGGAGGCATCGATGACCTGTTTTTGGCCCCAGGAATGGGGCAATAGTTGTTGACGAAGCTCAGGATCATCAACGATAAAGAATTTCCAGGGTTGCAGACCAAAGGATGACGGGGCAAGGACAAGGCTTTGTTCGAGGGCATGCCAGACATCATCAGGAATTTTGCGATCGGGGTCAAAGGCTTTGACCGCATAGCGCCAGTTGAGCTGTTGTAGAACGGTGTCGGGGGTCATGGGGTGAATATCTCCTGGAGTGGTGTTGCTATTCATCTGAGCACCTGTGGGGGGTGCGGGGCAAGGGGGGTTGCCGATCTGGCATACGTGATTTTGTATGCCTTGTGGATGAAATTTTAGTACAGAACGCCAGAAATAAGCCATCCATTCAAAATTCACAGAATGCCTGTTGTACAAGCACTTTGAACCCTGAACTCCGCCTCACGGTACTAGTCTGGGGTGATTCTTGAGTTGAATCACACAAGTTGAAGCGAATAAGAGCGATCGCGCTACCATAAAACCAATACTGCGCTGGTGTACCCATGAACCCTGTTGAAGCGGTCACTCCCCTGCCTGACCATACCCAGCTCCCCTGTGAGGATGGGACTTTCGTGAAAAACTTTCAGGAACATCCCCAGAGCGTTTTGCTGACCGAGTCGATTCGTCCCGTCCTCGAGCGCCTCCACCCCGATGGCCAATATTGCATTGGACAAGATAGTGGCATTTATTGGCGCTCCGTCAACCCTCCCGAGCCGCCGCAAAAAGGTGCTGAGGCTCCCGACTGGTTTTATGTGCCCAACGTGCCCCCCACTTTAGATGGGCAAATACGCCGTTCCTACGTACTCTGGCAAGAAATTATTCCTCCCCGCATTGTGATTGAGTTTGTCTCTGGAACAGGGGCAGAAGAGCGGGATAAAACCCCTTGGACAGGCAAGTTCTGGGTCTATGAAACTGCAATTCGACCCGCTTATTACGCGATCTACGAAGTGCAAAAAGCCCAAGTTGAGGTGTATGAGTTGCGAGCCAACCAATATCAACTGATGACTCCCAACACCCAAGGGCGGGTTGCCATACCCCAGTTGGGTGTAGAGTTAGGCATTTGGCAGGGGGTCTACCATCATATGGCGTTGCCGTGGTTGCGCTGGTGGGACGCAGCAGGGAATTTATTATTGACTGGGCCAGAGCGGGCCGAGCAAGCACAGGCTGAAGCCAAGCAGGAGCGCCAGAAGAATGCGAAACTGATAGCAAAACTGCAAGAGTTGGGGGTTGATCCTGAGGATCTGGGTTAATTGCATCGCCCCCACGCTCCTCATCCAACTCCGCCCTGGCAGCGTACGCTCAACGCATCGATGACTTCTTTGCTCCCATGAATTTCTCTCTTCTTGATGTTGGTTTGATTTTGGGCGGCGTCGGTGTGCTGCTGCTAATTATTGCGGTGGGTATTGTGGGGCGCACGTGCTTGTTCTTACTCACCGCAAAAACCTGTTCAGGTCAAGTGATTGGGGTGGCGCAGCGCCAAGTTCCAGGTAGTAATCGTACGGCCTATTCTCCAATGGTGGCGTTTGAGGTAGAAGGACGACGGTATCAGTTCCAGGGTACATCGGGGAGTTTAGCGCCTCGGTTTAAGGTGGGAGATGGGGTGTCGGTGATTTACAAGGCGGGCGCTCCGACTCAGGCGCAATTGCGGACTGGGTTTGGTCTTTGGGGGCTGAGTTGGGTTTTGGGGGGGTTGGGTGTGGGATTTTGTGTGGTGGGGGTGGGGGTGTTGTTTTTTGCGGGGCGGGGTGGTTGATGATTCTCTACCATGAGCATAACAAGATGATTAAACCCACCGCATTGTCCGCATGGTTGGGGTAAAACAGGAATCAACAGAATTGCAGTTCTGGCTCAGTCGAGAGCAGGGGGCGATTCTGAACAGATTGTATTGAGGAGTATCGCGCAAATGGGTCAGCAATTGCGAAGGGTTGGGCAACGGTGGCAAGCCGGAGTTTGGGTGCTGTTGTTTACGGTGGCGTTGGTGTTGACGCTGATGCTCAGTCCGGGTCGATTTAGTTTGGCGCAGGAGAGTTCACCTGAAAATAAGGAAGAATTGATTGAACTCATCGAAGCACGGGCGGTGAGCCATGCCCAAATTGGTGATCAGCTTTACCTGAGCGAAGTCTATGAGGAGTTTAAAGACAATGGGTTTGGCTTAGAGCGAACGGAAATCCAAACTATTTACGAGAACAAATTTCAGGAAGAGCGCCAACAACAAGGAAGTGATTGGTGGGAAGAGTTGCCATTTGGCTGGATTGTGGCTGTTTTTGTGGCGATTGGCAGTATCTTCAAAAGTATTCTAGAAGAGCAAGTAACCGCATTTGCTGAAACAGTTTGGACTTGGTTCTACGCCAAGATTGCAGGCATCCCAATCTTCCTTAGCTGGTCTCTGGGCAAATATCAAAAGACACTACAGGAAAAACTAACCAATCTGGACACTCCCTTTAAAATTGAGCCGCCGTTGGCGATGGCGGAGGTGTATGTGCCGCTGAAGATTAAGCAGGTGGCGGAGGAGGATGAACCGAGGGCGCAGCCGTTGAGCCAGGGCACGGAGTTGGATATTTACACGGCGATGGCGCGGCACAAGCGGCTGATGGTGACTGGTCCACCAGGATCAGGAAAGTCGGTGTTGCTTAAGCATATTGCCTTCACATATGGAGAGAGTCGGTTGAATTTGCCGGAGCAGCGGATTCCGGTGCGGTTGGAGCTGAATAGTTTGCGTTCTGCGGATTTGGATGAAGCGCAGTTTGTGAGCAAGCTGGTGGCGGTGCTGGATGCGAATGGCTTCCCGAATGCAGAGCGTTTTGTGCAGCAAGGGCTAGAGAGTGGCAAGTTGTTGTTGTTGCTGGATGGCTTGGATGAGGTGCCGAGCGAGATTCGGGATGACGTGGTGGTGGTGATCAATGGAGTGCTGGAGAAGTATGGGGATTGTCCCGCGATCGTCACCTGCCGGACGGCGGTGTATGAGCATGAGTTTGATGTGGTTTTAGACCGCAACCTGTTGGAGGTGGTGGAGTTTACGGATTATCAGATTCGGAATTTTTTGCAGGCGTGGAAGTCGCGGATGCCTGCGGAGAAGTCGGTGGAGCAGTTGATGCAGACGTTGCAAGATCGCCCGAAGATCAAGACGTTGGCACGAAATCCGCTGTTGTTGACGATCATCACGTATCTCTACACGGAAACAACGTTTGTGTTGCCCCATTCACGGGCGGAGTTTTATGAAAAGGCGACGAATATGTTGTTAGAGTTACGTGATCAGGAGCGGAATATTCCAAATCGGTATGCCGCGATAGCAAAACGGCAGGTGTTGCGGCGGTTGGCGTTGGTAGCACAGGATGCCTTAAACCCAGAAAATCCGGATCGGCGGAGTATTCCGCATCAGGTGGTGCGGCAAGAGGTGGGGCAGGTATTGCCAGATTTGAACCTTTCGGTTGTGGAGACGGATGGGATTTTAGAGGAGATTATTGCTCGGAGTGGGTTGCTGCTCGAGATTGATGGCGGGGAGCGGTTCCAGTTTGCTCACCTAACGTTACAGGAGTTTTTTGCGGCGGCGGCGTTGCAGAATGACCAGGCGGGTTTAGTGGAGCGGTTTGAGCGGGATGTAGCAGCTTGGCGGGAGGTGGTGAAGTTGTGGTGTGGGTTGGTGGGGAATAGTACGGGGTTGATCGAGAAATTGTATGAGTCTGGCTGGGAAGGATTGTTGCTGGCTTTTGAATGTTTAGCTGAGGCTCAAGAAGTTGAACGATCTTTAGCAGGCCTCATCTTTTTTAGAATGCGGCAGTATCTCAAGAAAGCTGCAATAGATGAAGAGATTGCAAATGCATTTGGCTCTGTAGCAGCGGATATTAGCAAGCCGAGAGGTCGAGACGTTCTAGAGTTTCTACAAGAGCAGTTGGAAACAGGGTTAAATATTGAAACTCGTGTAGCCGCAGCTAATGCATTGGCAAGGACAAATTTACCAAAAGCAGCAAATATCCTTGCTGAACGATATCCAAAAGCTCGGCCAGAAGTTGTTAACGCCCTAATCAAAATGGGGAGTATTGCAGTAGCATCAACTGCTGAAATGGCCTACCAAGGAAATATTGATGCAGTTGACGATTTGTATTGTATCAATGCTCCAGGTGCTGCGGAAGCGTTAGTGCCACTACTTTGGTATAAGGATTCAAAATTGCAAGTCCATGCTGCATGGTTACTTTCAAATATGCTAATGCGTGGTGGATTTGAAGAAGAAATACAACAATCCAGCGATCCTACGATAAGTTCAAATAATCTAGAATGGATTTGGTATCCGTTCAGTACATCCCAAAACTCTAAAGTATCGATGATTACAGGCCGGATAGCTGAATTACTTTTAACCCAGCCTGAACCACCTATTCTTGATAGAGGCAACTACACAGTAAGTCTACACGCAGATTCTCGTCTTTTGATTCCACTCTGCTTGTTTAAAGAGAAGCCAATAGAACCTCTTAAGATAAATCCTGAAGACCTGGAAAAGATAAAGGCCACTATAGAGAATGGTCTTGAAGAGACTCGGAATCGGTTCAAAAAGTATCTTCAGAATCCAGATAATTCACTCAATGAAGACTTTGTGACTCAGAATATATTCAAGAATCATAGTAAGTCTTGGGTTCAGAGGCAATTGAGTGTAAAAAATCTGGAGTCACGTTGGGGAATACTGCTGAAAAACTTAAACCCAGTGTTACAACTCAATCTATTGTACAGGTTGGAAGTTCATGATCGCCAACCCGAAAAGCGAGACTGGATAAATCTCTATAAACCAACTCGATTCAACTTCTCTAGAAGCTGGATGTATTGGGTGATTTTGGCGATCGCATTCATTACATCAGTAGGAGCAATTGCTCAGATGTTTTTCCATATGGTTCAACAATCAGGACATCTGTTCAATAGTGTGATAGCAACTACAATTGTTTCCAATACTTTATTGTGTTTTTCCGTTTACGAAGGAATTAACGATACCCTAGAACCAAATACATTTCATCGACTTGGCTTTTATGGAATGTTAACCTTCTGGCAGGAAAGCGTTAACTTACTTAAAAAACGTCCTTTATGGGAAGGAGTAAAACTTATCTATGAAGTCGTAAATCCTTTCTTTTTGACCATAGAAAGAACTTCAAGTAAGGCCCTGATTTTTGTCAGGACTCCGGCCAAGACTGCTGCTAAAGCTTTGGTTCAAGCTCTAGTGGTTTTGGTTTTATGCTTAGTTTTGGTGGTGTTGATACTCCTTGCTGAACCGTGGACGTTAGTTCTAACCTTAATAATATCTTCCTTACTTGGCTGTGGTGTAGCTGTGTGGAGCAAGGTTTATGAACATCAACAGCAAGAACATCCTAAACCCATTCCCTTCTGGGCAAAGCTCCTCGCCCTCTTCGCCTTCCCCTTCTACTGCTGGTTCCCCATCACCACCATCTTCTCCCTCCTCGGCCTCAAAAACCTCCTCACCTACCTCAATACCCCCCACCCCTGGCCGATCGCCCTCACCATCTGGCTCACCCTCTTCATCACCTGCTGCATCCTCTGGGTCTGGGGCCAACGCAAAGATCGCGCTGCCCGCAACCCTCTGCATGGCATTTTGGATGACTACTATCCGCAATACAAAATGCAGAGTAACAAGTAAGCAGTAGCGCGTCACAAGTCCCCCATAAACCCCATCCGCTATATTTGGAATGGGTACAAGCTATCTAACACCTCAACACAGCCATGAACATCACAGCGACCCTGAGCGAGATTAAATCCTTGAGCATTGAGGATCGCATCCTGCTGGTGCAAGAAATCTGGGATAGCATCGCCGCCGAACAAGCCTATCCAGACTTAACCCCAACCCAAAAGCAAGAACTTGACCGTCGCATTGATACCCTGCACGAAGAAATCGACATTGGCACAGCCCAAATCCAAGCAGGCGAAACAACTGATGGAGAAATTGTGTTTGAACAACTCCAGTCGCGCTTACGAAACGAATTTGACTTGCAAGAATGAATCAATATTCCTTTTCCACGCAAGCCATCCAAGACCTCAACGCGATCTGTAGCCACAATGAATGCCATCACCACCCAAACCGCCAAAGACGATCTAGATAATCTCGTCGATCGCGTCAACACCAGCCCCGAACCCAAGATCCTCCAAAATGCCGATGGTCAACAAGCTGTACTTATATCCCTTGCTGAATTCAACGCTTGGCAAGAAACCATCCATCTGCTTTCTAACCCCGCCAACGCCAACCGCCTACTCCAATCCATCCAAGACGCTGAAGCCGGAAAATTCACCGAACATGCTCTGATTGAAGGTTGAAGGGGAGACAATTGTCATTGTGTCTTGTCGCCTCCATTACCAATAACGCCACATCATCACTCCTCCTCCAACTCAATCCCCTGCGCCCGGAGCAACGCCGCCAAACGTGCCGCCCGCGCCTCAGCCTTCTGCGCCCGCCGCTTCTCCTGCTCCACCTGCTGCATCGCCGCCTCAGCCCGCTGCGACTCCGCCTCAACGCGTTTCTGGGCCAACGCCGCCTGCTCATCCCCCGTCAACAGCAAATTCCCATCCAAATCACACCACCGTAACCAGCGATCGTACTGCTTGCCCTCAAACGTGCCCTCCCAAACTGTCAAGCCCAGACCCAAACTGTGGAGTTGTGCTTGGGGGAGTGGCTGATATTGGCCTCCATTGAGGATGTAGGCCTGAAGCAACGGGTCAGAGAGCTGCTGCAACGGGTCGAACACCACGTAATAGGTGATGCCCATCTGGGCGTAGTCCGTTAGCTTGCGGCCGAGTTCGTTCCCCTTACGATTCGAGACAATTTCAATCACCACTTCCGGGACCTTGCCAAACTCCCAGACCAAATAGGAGCGATGCTTTTTCTCGTGCCAGTCCGGGCTCACCTCAACCCCCAAACTCACCATCACATCCGGGACGATGGGGGGTTGATACAACCCGAAAAAAATGCCCACATCCGCCATCGCTAAAAACGGTTGCCCTGGCGCATAGGCACTGTAGAGGCATTGCACTAAAAAGCGCTGGAGCTTTTCTTGAATCAGGTTATCCACAGGTGCTTCATCCTCCAAGACAAGATGACGGATATCGGGTTCGGGCACAGAATCAGCAACCGCGTCGGGCTTATCGGACTCAACAACAGCCGGATTTTGGGGAGGTGGGGAGTCAGTCAGCGGACTGGTGGTGGGGGGAGGCGTCATGACTTAAAGGGAGATTTAGCCGGATTATAACGCTTTTAGAATTTCGGCTAAAATCCATCGATAAACAGTTTGCACAGTTGCATGAGCTGTGGAGAGACGCGATTACCAAATATCCAACAATGGACAATCGCGCACGATCATCTCCGTGAGCACTTGTGCAGAGATAGCCAAAGCTTTGCAAGAGTTATGATGCTCAGAATGAGATGGGTTGCCATACTTGCAACAGAAAAGGTGGCTAAACCTTCTTCATCCTAATGGGCATGATGCAGATGACTTTCCGCTATGCTCTTCCCCTCACAACCCGCTCGGAGAGGACAAGGCGTTAATTGATCCCCTTGTTCGATCTGGATCGTGGTGTGATGGATACCAAACTCAGTTTCAAGATGGGTAGCGATCGCACTCAAGAACTCATCCCCCGGATGCCCAGACGGCATCATCAAATGGGCGGTTAGGGCCGTTTCTACTGTGCTGAGATTCCAAATATGCAAATCGTGGACTTGGGTCACACCCGGACAATTGCCTAAATATTGGCGCACATCCAGCTCTTCGATGGAGTTGGGTACAGCATCGATCGCTAAATTAAATGAGTCCTTGAGTAGCCCCCAAGACCCCATAACAATCACAACCCCAATCCCCATGCTCAAAACTGGGTCAAGCCAAAGCCAGTGGGTCAAAACAATGCCAACGCCCCCCAAGACCACCCCCACTGAGACCAAGGCATCCGCAGCCATATGGGTAAAAGCCGCTTGAATATTCAGATCTTTGTTGCGATCGCCAACAAAAAGCAGCGCTGTGCCTGTATTAATCACCACCCCGATGGCTGCGACAATAATCATTAAGCCGCCCTGCACAGGTTCCGGAGTAAATAAACGTTCAACGGACTCCCACAGAATTGCCCCCGTGCCCACAAGTAACAGCAAACCATTTAAAAAGGCAGCCAAAATAGAAGACTTGCGCCAACCGTAGGTATAGCGGCTAGAAGGTTGACGACGGGTGAGCACCGTTGCCACCCAGGCCAGCACCAGACCCAACACATCGCTGAGATTATGGCCCGCATCCGCCACCAAGGCCATCGAACCTGCACCAATGCCCATGACAAACTCAATAACCACAAAGCCGCCATTGAGAATCAGGCCGATCAAAAAGGCGCGATTGTAATTGGAGGGGGTCGGGTGAGAGTGGTGATGGGTCATCTTTAACCTTTCGCAACAGGATGCATATTTTTAGAGTCGGCAACTAGAAGAACCAGTAGAACCGAAATCGGGAGCATCTGCTTTTGTCTTCACCTTAACAATCTCCTTCATTCTCTTCTAGGTGCTATGGATCTTCACTTCTGGACACCCAAAATCCTGTTGTTTCCCCAAACCCTGGCGGGCACGATCGCGCGAGTTCAACCCAGCCTGCGTGTTTTTTGGCAAGGAACGAGTTGGCAAGCCCGAGAAATTGGCGTAAATCTGGAACAGCTCCAACCCTGTTACATCCGTCAGGGGCAGGTTTGTCAGATTATCGGTCGTCAGGGGATCACATTGCTGATTCAGCTACCGGAATATCCCTTGCAGGTCGGGGAATTGGGGTCAGGCCAGTAGCGGATAACTGAGACTTATCTGTATGCCTCGCTACGCTCAAGCAAATTCCTTGCCCTGCGATCCGTCCGATGGGATGATAGGGACTGAAATTCGGGGGTGATCCCGATATTGCAGTCTGCTGATCTGAGCAGCATTGCCTTAAAAACCCTAGTTCCACATTAAATCTTAACGTAAGAAAATATGGTCGTTGCTAGCCAATCCCTCGAACAAGTCTGCATAAATGCTATTCGCTTCCTTGCGATCGATGCTGTTCAGAAAGCGAAGTCGGGTCACCCTGGTTTGCCGATGGGTGCAGCTCCCATGGCCTTTGTGCTCTGGGATCGCTTTATGCGCTTTAACCCCAAAAATCCCCAATGGTTTAACCGCGATCGCTTTGTGCTCTCCGCGGGTCATGGTTGCATGTTGCAATATGCCATGTTGCATCTGACGGGCTACGACAGCGTCACGCTGGATGATATTAAACAGTTCCGTCAGTGGGAGTCCAAAACCCCCGGTCACCCCGAAAACTTTATGACCGCTGGTGTGGAAGTGACCACCGGCCCTCTCGGTCAAGGGATTTGTAACGCAGTGGGTTTAGCTGCGGCTGAAGCGCACTTAGCCGCGAAGTTTAACAAGCCCGATGCCAAAATTGTTGACCATTACACCTATGTGATTTTGGGTGATGGCTGCAACATGGAAGGGGTTTCCGGTGAAGCCTGCTCCCTGGCGGGTCACTGGGGCTTGGGCAAACTGATCGCCCTCTATGATGACAACCATATTTCAATTGACGGCGACACTGCGATTTCGTTCACTGAAGATGTGAGCAAGCGCTTTGAAGCCTACGGTTGGCACACCATCCACGTCGAGAATGGGAACACTGACCTGGATGCGATCGCGGCGGCTATCGAAGAAGCCAAGAGCGTCACCGACAAGCCGACCATGATTAAGGTTACGACCACGATCGGCTACGGTTCTCCCAACAAAGCCGGGACTGCTGGGGTTCACGGTGCGGCCCTCGGTGATGATGAAGTGGCCCTCACTCGGAAAGAACTGGGTTGGGAGCATGAACCGTTTGATGTACCTGCTGATGCTCTGGCCCACTTCCGCAAAGCTGTGGAGCGCGGCGCGAGCTACCAAGCGGAATGGGAAGAAACCTTTGCCCAATACAAGACTAAGTACGCCACCGAAGCGGCTGAGTTTGAGCGGTTCATTAGTGGTGCGTTGCCCGAGGGTTGGGATGCGGCACTGCCCATGCCCGGCCCTGAAGACAGTTCAATGGCCACCCGGAAGCATTCTCAAACTGCCTTGAACGCGATCGCGCCTAGTCTGCCTGAATTGATTGGTGGTTCGGCGGACTTGACCCATTCCAACCTCACGGAACTCAAGTGCTCCGGTGACTTCCAGAAGACCGACTACAACAACCGTAACCTCCGCTTTGGGGTGCGGGAGCATGGTATGGCGGCGATCTGCAACGGCATTTCCCTCCATAACTCCGGTTTGATCCCTTACTGCGCTACTTTCTTGGTCTTCGCCGACTATATGCGCGGCGCGATGCGTCTTTCTGCCTTGGCTGAAGCGGGCGTGATCTACGTCCTCACCCACGATTCCATCGCCCTTGGGGAAGACGGCCCCACCCACCAGCCTGTCGAGACGATCGCATCCTTACGCGTGATCCCCAACTTGCTGGTTATTCGTCCGGCGGATGGCAAGGAGTCTTCCGGTGCTTACCAAGTGGCAGTGACCAACGCCAAGCGTGCGGATGGCCCCAATCGTTCTTCTGTCCTGGCGTTCACCCGTCAAGGTCTACCCAACCTCCCTGGCACCAGTGCCGAGGGTGTAGCCAAGGGTGCATACATCGTGGTGGACTGTGGTTGTAATGAGCCGGATCTTATCCTGATCGGTACGGGTTCTGAAGTGAGCCTCTGTGTCAAGGCGGCGGAAGAGATTGCGGCAACGGGTAAGAAGGTGCGTGTGGTTTCCATGCCCTGCTGGGAACTCTTTGCTGAGCAGTCTGCGGACTATCAAGAGTCAGTTCTGCCTAAGGCGGCGACCAAGCGCCTGGCTGTGGAAGCCGGTACTCCCTTTGGTTGGGAGCGTTATGTGGGTTCTGAGGGTGCAGTGATTGGTACCCCAGGCTTTGGTGCTTCTGCGCCTGGCGGCAAGATCATGGAAGAGTATGGTTTCACTGTTGAGAATGTGGTTGCAAAGGCCAAAGAAGTGATGGGTTAATTCCTGGTCGCAATACAGTTTAATTCTTGAAAAGAAGGTGTATTCTACGGAATGCACCTTTTTTCTTGCTATATGATGTAATAGGCACGTCAGTCATCTACAACAAAATGACAACCTTTCTATTCTGGAACCTAAACCGGAAGCCTCTTGAAAAGGAAGTGGCAACATTGTGTTATGAAAAGAATGTTGATGTGCTCATTCTGGCAGAATTATTGCAAGGAAAGCCGAGGAAGCCGCAAGAAACAATTGAGCAAGCAGAGCAAAGAATGCTAAAAGCGCTCAATATACATCCTTCAGTAGAGTACATTGCTCAGTTCAACACATTAGCGAAAAAGACTTATTTCTTTTACCGAAACTCGATTCGAGATTTTAAGCAGATTGAAGATTACGGTCGGTTTTCATTCCGTGAAGTTTATCCTTCATCTGGAGACTCAATTCGGGTTGTAGCTGTTCATCTAGAAAGTAAGTATCCCAGTAATGATAGTTCTCGCCAATATCATGCAGTAAGAAACATAATCCCTGAAATCAATCAGATCGAGAAAAAGCAAGGTCACTATCGAACGCTGGTGATTGGCGATTTTAATATGCATCCTTTTGAGGCAGGAATGGTTAATGCTGATGCCTTTCATGCCATCATGGATCGCCGTGTGTTGAAACGCCCTAAAGCCTTTGGCACTCGTACAGTTTCAGGTAAAGACTATCGGATGTTCTACAATCCGATGTGGAGTAAGTTAGGAGATTTTCGCCAGGAACCGTCTGGAACCTACTATTGGGATCAATCTGAAAATAATCAATTTTTTTGGAATGCATTTGATCAGGCGATTATTCGACAGGATTTACTTGGTCACTTTTCTGAAGACAACTTTCATGTGATATCTGAGATTGCAGGAACTTCTTTATTGAAAGAAGAGTTGCCAGGTATCGACAGCATTCAGTTCTCAGACCATTTGCCCATCTTGATCACATTGAAAACCAGCTCTTAGCTTTTTCTAGGAGGATAATAAAATGACAGAGAAAAAAAATCTTTGGGGTACTCTGCCGAATGGAGAATCAGCCCAACCCACACCAAAAAGCATTCTGAAAGATCAGGCTGAGTTTTTGACAAAAATGACAAACGGTTCACTTGTGGGAGAAGTGGGAAAAATCACCCATACCCATCAGAGTGGGCTTCGTTTAGTCGCGCAGCAACCCAGTCCAGTGATTGTGGATTCTCTAAAAATCAAGGTTCCTGCCCTAGATGACTACATTTATGGTGTGGCGCAGATCGAGTATAAGTTGCCGAAGACCTATCCTGTCACTTTGGTCAATCTTGCTGATCCAGATGAGGAGACGAAGCAATATCTAACGCTTGAGGAATTTGAAGCGGGTTTGGAGGCAGTGTTGACTTCTGAGCAGGTGCGGAATGTGGTTCGGATTTTGCTGGAACAAGCAGAGGCTTGATTAGTAATCTAGCCCTTGCCAAGAATCAAGATTAATCTCGTGGGGCTAATTCGGAGTTTCTCTATGAGTAATGCCCACCCCAAAACTAATTTAGAGAACAATGGTGCTTGAATTAGCTAGATATAAAATCAACAGGAATTTGATATGTCTCTACAGGGTAATTCGATTCGTTGGGCTATAGAATTTTTGCATAACCAATCTGATGGAGATCTATTTCCAAGGATTTTAGAGATGGATGTCATCAATTGTCGAAAAGATGAATTCATAAAACTCCTTGAAGGCAAAAATCTATCTGAGTTTATTCCCGGCTCTTGTCGTCGATTTATCGTCCCCAAAGATGAGATCTCATACCGACAAGCAACACAGCTAGATCCACAGGACTCTATTATTTTGACAGCATTAATTCATCAGTATGGTCAAGGTATTGAGAGTCGAAGATTATCAAGAGCACAAGTCTTTAGTTACAGGTTTCAGCCAGACGATTCTCTCGGTCTCTATGCCAGTCAAAATGCATGGAATAGATTCTGGCAGCTAGCAAAAAAGGAAAGTCGAAAGTCTAATACAATCCTGTATTGTGATATAGTTGATTTTTACAATCAGATTTATCATCACACAGTCGAAAATCAGTTAATTGCCTCAGGTTTTTCTAATCAATCTATTAAGTGGATTAAATCTTTATAGCCTTTTCCACAAATATGAGGTACGGCTATATTGGTAGAAAGTGAATAGAGGTAAGCGATGAAGGCATATTCGCTAGATTTCCGTAAAAAGATAATAGATACGTGGCAAAGTACAGGCATGTCCCAAAGAAACATAGCCAAGCGTTTTGACGTTACGCTGAGTTTTGTG
>JAAHHN010000188.1 GCA_010672165.1 Spirulina sp. SIO3F2
AATTGGCTGAATGGGCAGACTGATCAGTTTGAAGCAATTCAAAAGTTTCGATTCGCTGTGCCGCCTCAATCGACCGTGCCTGATATTGCGGTAGTGAAGTGCGATCGCCTCCCCCAAGACAATGGCCCCCTCAACGGTTCACCCGATTGGCTGATCGAGATTTGCTCACCCGGCCAAAGCACGTTGGATTTACAAGCTAAGATTTTGCATTGTTTGCGCCATGAAACACAGTTAGCTTGGTTGATTGACTTTGAACGGCAGCAGGTTTGGGTTTGGGCTGGGGCAGAATTACCAGAAATTTTTGTGGGTGAGGATGCCTTGCCGATGCTAGAGGGTTTCCCTGTTTTGACCGTGGCGCAAGTAATGGCTATGACAGGGCGATCGTAATCCATCTGCGGTTTCGGGTTCAAAATCTGTATGCTGAGTCTGTCGCCCTCACCACCGCTCAACCATGCGATTCATTCCCCGCCGCCTCATCGCGCTCTTCTTAATAACTATCTTTGTACTCTGGGGTTGGCAATGGAGCCGAGCGCAAGATGCCGCACTCTATGACTATCGAGATTTAGCCCATCCCGTCATTGGCACAGAGGGCATGGTGGCCAGCCAAGAAGCCCTCGCAACTCAAGCCGGATTAAAGGTACTCCAAGATGGTGGGAACGCCGTGGATGCAGCAGTAACCGTAGGTTTTGCTCTCGCTGTCACGCTACCGAGAGCAGGAAACCTAGGCGGTGGTGGCTTCATGATGATCCATGATGGAGCGACGCAGGAGACAGTAGCGCTAGACTACCGCGAGCGTGCGCCTCAAGCCGCTACGCGGGATATGTTCCTCGATGAAAACGGTAATGCTGACCCCCAGAAATCTCGCTTCAGCCACCTTGCAGTGGGGGTTCCGGGCACAGTTGCAGGTTTGGCGCTGGCATTGGAGCAATATGGCACGATTAGCCTGGCCGAGGCGATCGCGCCTGCCATCAAGCTCGCCGAAGACGGTTTCTCAGTCAGCCAAGATCTCCATGAAACCTTGGTCTTCGGTCGTCAGCGCTTAACTGCCTATCCTGCCACCAAAGCCATTTTCTATCACCCAGACGGTCGCCCCTATGCCGTGGGAGAAATTCTCAAGCAACCGGATCTAGCAAAGAGTTTACGTTTGATTGCCACTGAGGGGAGCAGGGCCTTTTATGAGGGAGACATTGCGGAGGCGATCGCTCAAGAGATGGCAGCTAACAGTGGCTTGATCACTACCGCAGATTTAGCGGACTACAAGCCTGTGATCCGTGAACCGATTCATGGCAACTATCGCGGCTATGACATTTATTCCATGCCGCCGCCGAGTTCCGGTGGGGTGCATTTGGTACAGATCTTGAATTTGCTTGAACCCCATAATCTCCACGCGCTGGGGCATAATACTGCCAACACGTTGCACCTGATGATTGAAGCGATGAAATTAGCCTATGCCGATCGCTCCAAGTATCTCGGTGATCCGGATTTTGTGAATGTACCCGTGGCGCAACTGACCTCTAAAGACTATGCCAATCACCTTCAAAGCAAGATTAACCGCGATCGCGCCACACCCAGCATTGAGATTGCCCCTGGCAACCCGTATCAACCCTTTGAGAGCAATGAAACAACCCATTTTTCGGTGAGCGATCGCTGGGGGAATGCCGTCTCGAATACCTACACACTTAATTTCAGCTACGGCACTGGGATTACAGTGCCAGGAACCGGAATTCTGCTTAACAATGAGATGGATGATTTCTCAGCAAAACCGGGGGTGCCTAATGCCTACGGGTTAATCGGCGGTGAGTTTAATGCGATTGAACCAGGTAAGCGGATGCTGAGTTCCATGACACCAACGATCGTGCTCAAAGATGGAGACGTATTTTTGGTGACGGGCAGCCCAGGCGGCAGTCGCATTATTACAACCGTGTTGCAGGTGGTGCTGAATGTGATTGACCACGGCTTGAATATCGCGGAGGCTACAGCTGCTCACCGCATTCATCATCAGTGGTCGCCGGATGAGGTGCGGGTTGAGAAAGGGTTTAACCGCGATACGGCAGCGCTATTACGGCTCAAGGGTCATGCGATCGTGGAGAAGGCAGCGATGGGGAGCACCCAGAGCATTTTGCACCAGGAGGGGCGATTGTATGGCGCATCTGATCCGAGGAAACCGGATGCATTGACACAAGGGTACTAACTTAATACGATCTAGATAGTTCATACTGACTATCTAGATCAACGGAAGTAAAAAATTTGCACTTTCAGTTTTGTGCTGAGTATTGTGCCTTTGCCATACATGACCCGAGTTTTGATGTCTATGATGAAATTGTGAATGCTCAGAATGGCGCTGAATACAATGGCATTTTCTCACCCGCAACTCAAGGTATTTTGTTCTCGACAGGAGATAAATACAGCAGTGTAGAATTGACAGTCGAAGTTCTAAAAAACAAACCATATATTAACGAATTCCATGAGTGGCTTGTCGTTTTTGAAGTCTTTATTGAGCTTACATTCAGAACAACTTGTTGTAACAACAGCTCTTGAGCAAGACCAACCCCATGGACAGATTCCGTTAAAGCCTGGAGGGTATGGTCTACGGTCTTATCAGAGGCTTACTGAAAAACGATTTGACGATGAGGGAAAATTCAAATCTTCAAATGTGATCTTGGCAGAAGAAGATGAGGATTCTATGGTGGAAGTAGAAATTCATAGATTGCAAATATGGAAAAGCTCAACTTTTGAATCTAGTGTTTTACACGGGAATGAATTTATTCAGCAGCTTCAAAGAATTGAAGAAGAACAATTAAAACGACGGCAAGAACGTTACAAAGATCGGATCAAGAAAAGAAATTTCTCCATTTTAATCTGTCTGATTCTGCTTGTAGCGTTTGTTTGGGTTTGGAAATTTCAAAATGGATAGCGACTGCGTTTAATCACAGAAATTATCTATCCAAGTTCGGATGTGCCATCGCGCCCAATCTTTGTCTTCCTTTTTGAGGGGCGAAACGGGCGCTTGGGCATAATCCAGGCGATAGTCCAACCCAACGCGATCGTAGAAATTGCTGAAAAGTAGATATCAATCAAGCGAGGGAGCAGGGCCACTTCTCAAAAATCACACATATCCGCCTGAAATACTGTTGTGATGGCAAAGGACATACAAGGTTATTAGCAGAACTTACATTTACGCTGTACTCATGTATTTCAGAATTGGTTTATGGTTTACCGCGATTATCCTGCTGAGTCTCAGTTATCCTGAGAGTCCCTGGTATCGTTGGTGGCTTGTTGAGTTAGCAGGAGCCTTTTATCTGTGGTTTGCTAGCGTGACGCTTATTTTATTCATGATTATTGGGTGGGTGCGATCGCCTTTTGCAGCACCTAGAGGGCGATCGCAGCTCGAAAAAAATATTTTACTCAGCAGCTTAGCGATCGCCCTGACCTTCTACAGCAGCACTATCCTACCCTGGTACATCCCGCACAATCAGGCTGCCAAAAATTCAGGTACGCCACTCACTGTGATGACCTATAACGTCAATCACAAACAATGGGATCTGGCACAAGTTGAAGCAACTGTTCGTGCTCACCCGGTTGATATCTTCGGCTTAGTCGAACCCCAAAAAGACCAAGCCGCCGCACTCCGTGAAACTGTCACAGATCTCTACCCCTATTACTACCGAGCCACTGGGGGCGGCACTAGCTTATTTAGCCGCTACCCAATGCAATCACCACGGACGGAAAACTTTGGAGCCCAAGACCACAGCCTTATTGCAGATTTTGAGATTGCCGGTCAACCGCTGCAACTCATTCTCACCCATCCGTTTGTGCCGATTTCTCTGCAATACTTCCGGCGACGGAATGAATTGATTAGCGCGATCGCTCACTATGCCCAACAGAATCCTGCCAAAACGCTGATCGTGATGGGTGACTTTAATGCCACACCTTGGTCTGCTTATCTCCGTGAGTTTGTGCGGGTTTCGGGTTTACACAATGTTGCTTTGGGCTATGGCTTTAAACCGACTTGGTTTTATTGGAGTACCAGCCAGCCCTTCTCACTAAAAAACTGTATTAAGCAACTGTTTAAGATTCCCATCGATCATATTTTTGTCAGTCCAAACATCGCAGTTGAGGAGATGAGCATGCTACCCTCTGGAGCCTCTGATCATCGTCCGCTATGGGCGAAGTTAGACGTCTAAACCTCGTCTTAGTTGAAATTTGGAGTTTTTGCGTCGGTTAGTTTGAGGCACGTTCGCTTAGCGTCTCCGAAGGAGATAACCCAACAGCAGTAAGGGTTATTTTGGATTTTGCTAACATGTGCTGCATGGGCTACGTCTACATGCAACCCAACCTACAATTTCAAGCTAATCTTGGTTTAGAGTGAGGTTTTCCTGGAGGCACGGACACGCTCAATTTGTTTGGGAGCATCAATGTGGTTGAGTCCCCAGAGTTCTAATGCTTGAGCGAAGTCGGCTTGGCAGCGAGAGTCGTTCATTAACCCTTGGCAAGGCAAAGCCACCGTCTACCAAACCATCCACCCCAATCGCCCCGGCCGCGTCCTCTTCAACGACACACCTTGGAAAGCCCGCGCCCAAAACGGTCAAACAATTCCTAGCGGTGCAACTGTTGAAGTCTGCGATCGCCAGGGCATTGAACTTATTGTCAAACTTTTCTAAGCTTCAACGCCAACGGACTGCTTTCAAAGCTGCCACACTTGAATAGTCATCACAAAAAAATGATGATCATACGTCCAGACCGGATAACCCAAACGCTCTGCCACCACAGCCACCACAGCATCACACAAGGAAATTTTCTGATCAGGATATTGCTTAAGCCGTTCTAATGCTTGCTGATAATCAAGCACTTGTGGATTGTAGAGTTCTGCCCCCTTCTGGATTTCTTCAGCAAACTGTAACGCTGTCTGTGTCCCCAAACGATACAGAACTAAACGATAGGTTTCGAGCAACGTGGAAGACAACACCATCAATGATCGCTTTTGCCGCTCTATGGCTTGCAACTCTTGTTGTGCCCGTTGATGATTGCGATCGCTTGGATCAACCAACGCATAGAGCGGGCCAGTATCTGCCAAAATAACTCGGCTCATAAAACCACAGAATTCGGCAGACTGGGTGGCACACCATCATGATTAACGGATGTATCCGTAAACCCACTTCCTCGTCTGGCTGGTGTAATCCGCAACCGCTTGCGTGGTTCTAGAGCATAACCCTGACGCACTAAAAAATCTTGCAGCGCGATCTGTATCGCCCCTTCCAGGGAAAGCGCTTCGCGCTCGGCATATTGCACCAAAGTTTCAATCAATCGCTCTGGTAAATCTAGTTCAACAGGTTCAATGGGTTGGGTTGTCATGGGAAGTTTGAGGAGGAAGGCAATTTTGCTATTGCTCATAGTCTAAAGCGAGATTGATTAATGTATCTCTAAGTGAGTTGGATAACCTGCACCAAATCCCGCCTAACGAATTGTTAAATTGACTGCCGCCTTTCCCATCTTTTTACCCAATCATTCGTTAGCCTAGCGATGGGTCAATCAACTTCGCTGCCGCCGTCCCTATGAGCAATCACCTCGCCCTGGCCACCGTCACCGCCACCCTCCAACGCCTCCTCCAAGCCGCCGTCCAAGGCGACGTTAGCGGTTCCCGCGTCACCACCCTACGCCCCGACGCGATCGGCACCGCTACCCCCGCCGCTGGTGTGAACCTGTTTCTCTATCACATTCCCATGAACTATATCTGGGGCAACGCCCTTGAGATTAAACGTCGCCAACGCCCAGGGGAAATGGCCAAGCGATCGCGCACCGCCCTCGACTTGCACTATATGATCAGCTTCTACGGTAATGATGCTGAACTTGAACCCCAGCGATTACTGGGCAGTGTCATTCGTACACTAACAGATCAAGAGAGCATCACCAAGCAAGATATTATCGATACGCTGGATGACTCTAATCTACAATATCTCTCCTTTTCCGATCTCCCTGAAAAGGTCACAGAAATTTCCTTTTCGCCCCTCAACCTCACCCTTGAAGAACTCTCCAAAGTCTGGTCAGTCTTTTTCCAGACCCCCTATTGCCTATCGGTTGCCTATAAAGCCACGGTTGTGATGATCGAAGGGGAGGCCATGAGTGAGCAGCCGATTCCCATTTCCGGTCGGCAAATGGGCAATATGTCCCCCTTAGCAGGTCGCCCTCGTATCAAAGAAGTTACAGCCGAGGAGGGCCGCTTCCATCCCATTGAAACGATGACCACGCTGCTGATTCGGGGAAAATACCTCAAGGGCTATCAAACAATGGTTCGCATTGGCGAGGTGGAAGTCGCGCCGAGCAAGCTGGAAGACAATGAATTGCTCTTGCCCTTAGAGACAATCCCGATCGAATTGTTGGCCGCGGGCGTCCAGAGTTTGCAAGTGGTCTATCAGCAGTCTGAACCCAAGGATGATGAATCTGGTTCGGTGGTTGAATCCAATGTGGCACCCTTTGTACTCCGGCCAACTGTTGTTGATATCGCTGTGAAAAACCTCCGGGGCACCAACACCTCCCCACGCCGCTGCACGGTGGTGATCACAGTAAATCTCGCGATTAATCAGTCCCAAAACGTGCTTCTCGCTCTCAATGAATTAGCCGCTGATCAACCCGTCAATTACTCCTTTGAGGTCAAACATGACCTGCCCGAAACGAAAGAGCTTACAGTGGATATTGAAGGCATTAAGTCTGGTGACTATCTTGTGCGGCTGTTTGTCGATGGCGCTGAGACCAATCTGATTACCGATAGTGACCCGAAAAGCCGCACCTATGGCTTGTACGTTGGCCCCAAGCTGACCTTAATTTGAGCGCTCATCAACCCTTTTGACTCCAAAACCTTCACTATGGCAGCACAATACTTTATTCAAGTGTCAGGCTTAGGCTTTATCCACAAAAATTGGAAAGATGCTGAGCCCCAGTTTGCTGAATCGAAAGCCAAGGCCAAAACCTGGAAAACCCGTCAAGGAGCGGTGGACTTTGGTGCTCAGAAACTCACACCGCGTCTGAGGATGGGTTGGGAACTCTGGCAAGACGAAGAGGGAACTATGCAACCGATTATGAAGCCCCGCCGCGACATGCCCCGCATTAAGAAGAATTAGGGTCTGTTGTCCATTCACCTTGAAGCCTGAAGGGACAAGTAATTGAACGCCCGACTTCAAAACAGGAAGAGGTGTGACAAGCCAGTCATAGCAAGCATTTGAAATCCAATTGATGACAGCCCCGAGTAACGTGATGATTGAGCCGTTGGTCTCGGTAATTATCCCCACCTATGGGCGGGAGAAGCTGCTGGTTGATTCGATCGCGGATACGCTCAAACAGGACTATCCCCGTTTTGAGGTCTTGGTGGTGGATCAAACCCAGCAACATACGCTTGAGGTGGCGGCCTATCTCCAGACCCAAGCCCAGCAGGGACACATTCGCTGGTGGCAATTGCCTTGGGCGAGTTTACCGGGGGCACGGAATTTTGGTGTGCGTCAGGCTCAGGGAGAGATTATTGTCTTTATCGACGACGATATCCAAATGCCACCAGGCTATTTAGCGGCCCATGTGCGGAATTATCAGCACTCAGAAGTTGGTGTAGTCGCGGGGCGAGTCTTTGACCGCATGAAGTTGGCCGATGCCAAGCCGAATTTGCAAATTGCATATTTACCACCGGAAGCCATTGATCCAGGGATTGCTTGGTATCACATTGATCTGGTTCATACCACGCAACCCCAACGGGTGATCTCGGCGCGGGGCTGCAATATGTCCTATCGTCGGGAAATTTTTACCGAGCATGGGGTCTGGTTTGATGAACGATTTCGGGGTTCGGCCGTGCGCGAGGAGTCAGATATTTGCTTGCGGGTGCGGGCAACGGGGTTTCAGATTTGGTATGACCCGGATGCGCATTTGGTGCATCTAGGGGAAGAAACGGGGGGTTGCCATGATATCAGTACGCGATCGCTGGCCTATCAGGTGACGTTCTATCACAATCATTTCTTAATGGCGCTCAAAAATCTGACGCTAGGGCAGCAACTGCGGCTTTACCTCAAGTTATTTGATTGTCATGTGCTGGGAAACCCGCCGTGCTACAAGAGTGGCTCACCGTTGAAGGTAGCCAGCCGAGGCGTGTTTTATGTGCTGGGGTTTTTGGATGCGCTCAAAACCCAGGTTGTGGGGCTATGGAATGATGGGCAGGTTTATACGCGGTGGCAGCAGAAATGATGGCAGTCAAACTTGTTGGGTTGTGAGCTTTATGGGTGCGATCGCACTGTGAATTCCGTTCTTATTTGATCAAATTAACACCATCATTTCTCAGCAAAAAACTACTGCATGGGTAGCCACCACCTCGAATCCACCCCGGTCAGCGCAACGCTTGACCGCTCTTCCCAAGCGGGGATGTTGATGTTAAACATTTCCGTCTGGGAGGAGTCTCCTGAGGGGAAGGTGGGTCAACCCACTCGAACTCTCACCAGAAGCTGAATACATACAATCGTTAGGCGTTGCTGATTTTGAAGATGAATCTTGCGTTACCCTCACCCAACCCTCTCCCACTGGAAGAGGGCAGTTTCCTCCCGCAATTATGCAACGCCAATCGTTAAGTTCACACCGACGGATTTCGGTGTCCAATCAGCTTGTCGTATTGGCTTTACAGATATCTAAATCACCGCAATACAATCAATCTCAACTCTGACTCCCTTGGGTAACTTCGCCACCTCTACAGTGGCTCGGGCAGGTGCTGTCTTATCATCAAAATACTGTGCATATACAGCATTCATCGCCCCAAAATCCTTGAGATCGCTCAAGAAAACGCCAGTTTTCACCACATTGCTATAGTCTGCACCAGCCGACTTGAGGATCTCGCCCAAATTTTTCATCACCTGCTCGGTTTGGGCAGCAATATCATCACCGCCAACCAACTCACCTGCCGCATTCAACGGAATTTGCCCCGCCACAAACAACATCTGCCCCGTTGCTGCGATCGCTTGGGAATAGGGGCCAACGGGTTCAGGGGCTTGGTTCGTGTGGATGACGTCTTTTTGCATGGGTTCTTGAGGGATGAAAGCCAACGTCAGTTTACAGTTCGCAGTTCGCAGTTTGCAATTAAAACCATTCGCTTGCCGAACAACAACGAGTTGATAACTGATGACTGTGAACTGAATTCATGCAGCTATCAAGGTCATGGTTGGCTCCACAGCCATCCAGAATTCCCCAATCTCCTGAGCAATTCGCTGCGGATATTCATAATGACAAAAATGCCGACCTTCAGGGCAGAGATAGAGCCGATCGCTCGCTTTGAGCCACGGTAATTGAGCGTTGCCCAAAGGCGTTAGGATTTGATCCTGGCGGCCGACGATCGCCAGAATCGGCACAGGCACAGATGCGATCGTCATAGGGGTTTGATGGGCAAGGGAATGGGGCGACAGAGCACTGTCAAGATCGGCTGCGAGAATTTTAATGAAAGCTTGTGTCAACTCATAACTCTGAGGGCCAAAGAGAAGACGGACGATCTGAGCCAAGATCATCGGGCGATGGCAGGGTAACAGGCGACGTAGAGCATAATAGTGAGAATGCCAGCTTAGGGCAGGGTTTGAGCCCACTGAGAGAATCGTCAGCGATCGCACCCATTGGGGATATCGTTGGGCATAGAGTAAAGCCAGACAGCCGCTAATGCCGTGACCGAGCAGGTGCAAGGGGCGATCGCTTTGCTGGATGTAATCATGAAGCAGAGCCAGAGCGGTTGTGAGACAGCAGGGCTCATCCAGGGTTTGGGAATATTGCCAATAGCCTAAATCCATTTGGTCATTGAGCTGTTGGAGAAGACGGCGATCGAACCTTTGGAGTCGGGGACTGAGGCTAAGCCAGAGTGCATCTAAAGGGAAATGGGACATAGGAGTTGATACAGCATCAATTGCAGGGGTGGCAAAGGCGCTTAGAAATTAATGAGAAAGATATTCAATAGTTGACTTTAGTATACTCCTTTCGTGCACTATTAAAAGTAATTCTCAATAAATCCGGTAAGAGAGAATAGGAGCAACACCCCAATCAACTAGTACCACAGGGCGGAAGTTCAAAGTGCAGAGTTCAAAGTTCAAAGTGTCTGTATGACAGATATCGGGTGGATTTTGAATAGGTGGCTTACTTCCGCCGTCGAGTACTAGTGAACGGCAGAAATAAGCTATCCATTCAAAATTCACAGAATGCCTGTTGTACAAGCACTTTGAACTCTGAACTCCGCCTCGCGGTACTAGCAGCATGATATTTGCAATTTAAGCGCGATCGCCATGCGCTAAATGCATATTGTGTGCGATCGCGTAGCCTTTTTTACAGAAATTCACATTTTGGTTTGGCATGCTCTAGCCATAGTGTTTTTTCAATAGAATTCAGCATGAATCAGTTCAACACAATCTGGGTTTCTGCGGTCTTGGGCCTGTTTGCTGGCGTGAGTCATGCCGTTGTCTCTCACCAAGCTGGCTTACCGCTTTCCCTGTTAGATCAAGCCACTCAGCTTTTTGAAGCAGAACCGGAGAGTCGATATTTCTAATTGCCATTTTGTGACGGCTTATACATTTATCTAAGACTATGGTTTAACCCACTCATACAAGCATTGCTGTTGAGTGGGTTTGGTGCGATCGGTAAACTTTTCTAAATGGTAGCGTTAGCTACAAAACTGAGCTGGTGATAATGGGGACAGAAAAAATTCTCCATTAACAGCTTATGTCTGTACAAACTTCTACCCACACTACAACAACAACTTCTGCTCAGCCTGCGATCGCAGTTTGCGCTGCTCTAGCAATGTTTGCAGTGGGCTATAGTGCTGCCTGTGCTTATCTCACTTCGGCGACCAAGGTCTCTACAGGTGCAACCATCGACCATGCGCCCGTCGTCCTCCACCAAGCCGCAGGCTGGAACTTCACGGGTGAGTAAATCACAATTGCTTTCTACCCCTTTTTATCTGAATCCTCGTAGCCTACCTCATTTGAGGGGTAGGTTTTTTGATGCTTGCAACCGCAGAGATGCGATTTACGAAAGACCTATTGTTTGTCGTAGTTCTTGGAGCACATCTTCGAGTGGGTTTTGAAAATGACCTTCAGCTACACGGACAGGTTTCTGACCTGCAATTGCCAGCTCACAATAAAAATAAGGATCGCCATCAACATCGGTGGTTCTGAGCACCTCCAGTCGCTGGACTTCGTGGGGTTTGAAGTGGATTTGGGATGTTCGGAAAAGAATATCAATTCTGGTGATTGTTCCCCCCTGGTGATTGATGATGAGGCAGGTTCGGGTTTTAGAGTAGGCCCAAATGCTGCCTGCGATCGCCCCCAGCCAAAAAATTGCGATTACCCACCACGGAAATACTTCGCCGTCTTGCAAAGGGTAGCGATCGGTCACGATCAACCCAGTGGTGAGTACAACACCGAGATTGAATAGGGTCATGACTAGCCAAGAGAAGGTGATGGTGTTGTTTTCGAGGATAAGCCGGGAGCCGGAGCGGTTTAGGGTTTTCATTTCCACTGCTCTCATAACGGTATCAACAGAATCAGCGTTCTGAAGTCTGCGTTTTCTAGAATAGAAAAGCGATCGCGCAGCATGAGTTCATCATGGTACAAATTCCGCTTCGAGCGAAACCCCTCTTGCTCCAAATTCCAGAGCATTTTGCGCTTCAGGTTACACCCGAACAGTTTGCTAAATTGGCGGCTGCGAAGCATGAGTTGCGAGCCTGCATTATTCATGACTCTTGCCAAAAATCTCTGGAGGGAACCTCGAAAAATTCAAATTCCGAGTCAGAACGAAATGAATTCTCGGCGTTTCAGCTCTCAAAAAACAGGAAAAGGGGCTGTAAGTCAGTCATAGCAAGAGTTTAAAGTCTAACTGACGACAGCCCCTAACTCTCCCCCACCGCCCCTAACAACTTCAACGCCTGTATTTGCTCTGCTGTTACCCCCGTCAACCCCTCAATTTTCAGCCCCTCATAGGGTCGTGGACTTTGCATCACACCCAAACAGGTTTGCGCCGCCAAATCCCACAGCCGAATCGTGCCATCATGGCTACTGCTTGCAACAAGCTGCTGATTTGCAGAAAGCACCAGCGCCGCCACTGGCCCACGATGGCCGGTTAATGTGGCTAAAGGCTCGGGGTTAGCCAGATCCCAGAGTTGGATCAGCCCCCGCTCACTACTTGTAAGCAATTGCCCATTGGCGAGTAACTGCATTGACCAGCAAACTTGTTGCCCAATGCTAAAGGGTTCGGCTTGCAAACCACCATTGCGCCGCCAAAACTGCACATTCCCCACATCCCCAGTCAGCATCAGGGTTTGACTATCTGCTGTCCAAGCCAGATCCAAAACCCAACTCTTTTGCCCTTGAAAGATACAGCGATAATCTCCGGTGCTTAAATCCCAAATATGCACACTGAAATCAATACTAGCGATCGCTAATTGTTGACCGTCTGGACTCCAGGCTAACCGGGTAATGGGTAACTTCTTCTCAGTAGGCCGTTCTTGTACAACCGTCCAGGTATGGGTATCCCAGAGTTTAATCAGGCGATCGGCTCCTCCCGTCGCAAGCTGCTTGCCATCGGGACGCCAAGCCAAACCCCAGAGTATCCCTGCATGAGCTGCTTGGGTTTGCAGACAATGCTGCACTGGAGCATCCCAGAGTTTTAGCTGACCCGCCCCGCCTCCGGTTGCCAGGAGCTGACCATCTGGGCTCCAGGCGATCGCAAAAATATTCCCCTCATGGGCAGGCACTTCCCGAATGAGCGATCGCGCCTCAGCGTCCCAAATACGGAGATAGCCATCGGTATGACCACTGAGCATTTGAACTGGTTTCACATCCGTCCGCATCGGGAACCACGCTAATGACCAAATTTCGTTGACAAAGCCTGAGAGCGTACGGAGGCGATCGCCTGTTTCTACCGACCAGAAAATTGCACATTCCTTTTGAGAGGCACTCACAACCGTTTGACCATCAGGGCTAAAGGCCAACGATGAAATGATTTCATGATGGCCCAACAAAGTTTGGCGAGGCTGCCCTGTTGCAGTGTCCCAGAGTTGCAGGCAGGCCCCGGCTGTGATGGCAAAACAATCCCCTTGGGGATGCAGCAAGGCTGTTCCCCCTTTACTCTCTGGGTGGCTCCACACCTGACGACATTCGCCTGTGGTTGTATCCCAAATCTGGATGGCCCCCTCACTCCCCTGACTCAGCAGCGTTTGGCCATCAGCACTCAAGGAAATCATCAACACGGACTGTCCCTGAGCCATCAGGGTTTGCATAGGTGCGTTACTCGTGATGTCCCATTGCCGAATCGTGCCATCGTAACTCGCACTCCAGAGACTCGTTGCCTGCAAACAGAGGCTACGCACGGTGCCCTGATGACCCACGAGGCGCTCAACTGTCCCCTGAACCCATGACCAGAGCTCCACGGTGCCATCAACACCCCCCACAGCAAACTGCTGACCATCAGCACCGAGAGCGATCGCCCTCGGATATAGCCCTGGCAATTGCTGGCTATGCTCACACCGCCCGGTGGCCAGTTGCCAGATCTTGACAGTGCGCTCCATATCTACGCTTGCCAGCCATTGGCCATCAGCGCTAAAGGCCAAACCGGTTACAAAAGCTTGATGTCCCCGCAATGTTTGTTCAATCTGTCCATCGTGCACACGCCAGATCTTAATCAATCCTTGACTATCCCCCGTGGCGATTTGTTCGCCCTGCGGATGGTAATTGATTTGAATAACCGCGCCAAGGGCATTCAAAAACACCACATCTTGGCAATGACTGTCGCTCAGGTTGACGGCATGGAGTCGGAGCGAGGAAAGATCAGTTTGCCAAATAGCAAGTTCTGAAAAATCGTAGCCTGTGAGATCAATGCCCAGCATTGCATAGATATCGATTAGGTTGCCTGCTCCATAGCGAGCTTGAGGATTGTCTCGGAGTCGGGTCAACACCTTTTGTAATTGTTTTGCCAATAATCGAGGCGAGG
>JAAHHN010000189.1 GCA_010672165.1 Spirulina sp. SIO3F2
TCTTAAGCCAGTTCCTGGCGCAACTCCCCCACACGACCCTGAGCGAGGATGCGGGCCAGTTTGTGTGTGAGGGGTTATATTTCTATGTGTTGCAGCATCTGGAAACTTGCTCCTGGCCTTGCTGGGGTTTATTTGTCCATGTGCCGTTACTGACGCCGGACAATCAAGCAGCAGTAGTGGCAGATTTCACAACCCTGTTGCACCTGTTGCAAACAAGGTGATGACCGGAACTGCGTTCATTGATTCGATTCCAATATGAAGTTTACCCTCCCTTTTTGCCTCAGTCCACAAAAGTTTTCCCTGTCCAATTACCATGCAACCCGTAAGGAATATGCAACTTTAGATGCACTGTCGCCACCGGGCCAGCTGTGATATTTGCCGCATCAAAGATCGCCAAATCTGACCCATGCCGTGCCGCATCATAAACCAACATCATGATCCAGCCTTCCTCTTCGCCTGCACCACGGGGTACAAACACCGGCTCACTTACAAACCCACGGGGCGCAAAGGAATAGAACTCTTGGGTTCCTGTCTCAGAATCTAGCTTAATCAAACCCTGAAGCGGCGCATTGTCGCCCACCTGATCAGCGGCAGCTAGGTAGCAATACCGGTGCTTACGCCCGACCCATTGGGGATGTAAGGTGGGAAACTCCACCGCTCGGTGATCGCGCAACTGACGCTCAACGGTTCCTGCTTGGGGGTCGATGGTAAACCGCCACAGTTGCGAAGGAGGTAGGGTATCAAACTTAGTTTCTCGGAAGTCGGCATCGGGTTCCACTTCCGGGAAGGAGTCATAACAGATTGACTCTAGCCCCAATGTGCCATCGGCATTTTCCCAGGCGTTGGCATGGTGGAAAACAAAGCCAGCCTTGACTTTGAGCGTGCGTGTGGGTTCGCCCGTGCTGCGATCGCGGGGAATAATCACAATCTTGGTGGGTTCCTGTTCCTGAAAGCTGATGCATTGACCAGCACCCTTGACGCCAAACACAAAGGGCAGGGGGTTAAAGGCGATCGGATTTTGGAAGAATAGATAATAGTGGGGCGTGATTGCAAAGTCATGGATGAAAGCAAAGCCTGGAATCGGCTGCTCAAACTGCCGCAGACATTGGCCTTGGGGGCTGAATTCATAGAGTGTCAGCTTGCTCACCGGGCCAGCGGAGAGGGCAAAGTTCACCAAACAGGGCGCACCGTTATCCAGTTCACTGTGGGGGTCAATGCGAGGATGCGCCGAAAACGCCCCACCTGGTTTAAGCAAGCCATCTAGATTATCTAAACCAATCGTTTCCAGGGTGCGCGGGTCAAGACGATGAGGCAGGGCGGCCTCCCAAAGGGCCAGCAGGCGATCGCCCCAATAGATCACATTGGTATTAGCAATATTTTTGAGGTTGAGGTCAAAGAGGTTGCCCAGCCAGCCCCCGGCCTTCTGCGTGCCAAAGACACCGCGATAGCAGATTTTCCCCTCGGTTTGTTCTTTAAGAAAGCCCTCGGTGCGCACAAAACGATTACGAAAATGCACACGACCCTGATCGAAGGTAAAAGCACAGATTAGACCATCACCATCAAAGGGATGATGAAAGCGATCGCCATTGATATCCATCAAGCCCGGGCCATTGCGAAAAAGCGTGCCCTGGAGTTGGGGCGGGATTTCACCGCTAATCGCTTCAACCCAACCTTCCATTTCCTGGGGTTGAGAGTCATAGCCGCGTTGCCAATCTTGGCGATTATAGGATTTGGATGGTTTTGAAAGGGTTTGCATAGCGATCGGATATCAGATGAAGATGGGGCACTCAGAGCCAAAGCACCTCAATATATTAACAAATATTAAGTATTGCTAAGATTTGAGCCAGAGCTGTTCATGCATCTTGCGCACAGCCGTTGGAATTGACCCAGTATTACGGCAAAATCTCCATATAATGGGGCTAGCTCTTCTGCCCATGATCTGGCCAACTCCGTGAATATTTGGTCCTAAATCTTCATGAATCAGCCTCGCCGACGACTGAACCTTCCCACCCCAGCGCCAAGCCGCGCTCGTCAGCCGCTGAGTTCTCCTACCCCTAATACATCTCTTCGGCTACCGCGTCCCCAGGAGCCTCCTACTCGGCGCGGCAGCCGCCGCCCTGCCCCCTATCGCTACGCTCCCAGCCGCCGTCAGGCTGCAACGTCCCAGCGTGCGCCTCGCCCCCAGCCCCCAGCGCCTGCACCCAATCCAGCAGTTAAACTTTCTACACCCTACACTGCTCCAGCGGCCAGTAAGCTAGCACCATTACCCAAGTCCACAGAGCGGAGTGGGCAATTGGTTCCCAAGCGCCAGAGCACTGACCCAGCCTTGGCGATTCACTTGCTCCGGGAAATTGAGGAGGTCGTGGTGGGTTGGCAGCGGGAACTCAAACAGATTTTGGTACAGTTGCAAAACCTATATCTCGAAGGTCCGATGATCAATGGTTGGCTAGAGTCTGACCCCAGCACAACCAACGGCACCACCACCCAGCCTTATCCGAATGGCCTGGTGTCCAATGGTCAGGCCACCTATCCCGCCTATCAAGGTCAGGTGAGTTATGAGTTGCCCCAACCGCAATATCGGCTCTGTGGTCGTAATGAGCAGGGGGAAATCTGGTCAAAGATTTGCCCGCCTAATCAAGTAACCGCAGTGAGTATGGCGATCGCTCGCTATCAGAAGCTCTGTCAACTGCTTAAGAAGAAGCAGGGCTTAGAGCATCGGTTAAGTAATATTGCCCATACGCTGGTGCGAGTTCACAATACGCTCAAACAATAGGGATTGAGCAGGGCATTTACAACGGAAATTTGTAAAAGCAATTCCCCTAGAGTAGAAGGGCACTACCTTCACAGGTGATTTACAGCGTATAGGATGAGCGGCATTTGTGGCATGTTTAACCGAGACGGGCAGCCTGTTGATCGCAACTTGCTCGATTGCCTCGTCCAAACCCTCAAATTTCGTGGCCCTGACGCCCAAAATACCTGGCAAGAGAAGGCTGTGGGGTTGGGACATACGCTTTTAGCAATTACCCTTGAAGCGACCAATGCAACTCAACCGCTCACTATCGATGATCAGGTTTATCTGGTTGCAGATATCCGGCTTGATGGCCGAGAAGCACTACAATCGCAACTCCACCGTGCAAGCACATCTCTCCCTAACACCGCTTCTGATGCTCAACTCTTCCTTCACGCTTACTTAACTTGGGATACGAGTTGTTTGAGCCAACTGCAAGGGGATTTTTGCTTCATTCTGTGGGATAAACGACAGCAGCGGCTTTGGTGTGGGCGGGATCAACTCGGAATTCGTCCGCTCTACTATAGTGCAATCGATAACGCCCTGATTATCAGCAACACGTTGCGCTGTATTCAGCAGCACCCCCAAGTTTCCAGTGCCTTGAATGAGAGCGCGATCGCAGACTTCCTCCTCTTTGGCTTCAACCATCAGCCTGAGACCACAACCTTTGCAGACATCCAACGTTTGCCGCCTGGTCATACCCTCATCGCCACCCATAATGCGCTGAAAATTGAACGGTATTGGCAACTCCCTGTTCCTAAACTTTGCCGCTACCGTCAGCCACGAGACTATATTGCCCAGTTTCAATGGCATTTGGATCAGGCGGTGCGCGATCGCACCCGCTTACCGCAAGCGGCAGTATTCCTCAGTGGCGGCCTCGACTCGGCAGCGATGGCTGCCAGTGCCTTAGCCGCGCAACCTGATCTGCAATTGCAAGGGTTAACAGTGATGTACGAGCATCTGATCCCTGACTCCGAACCGTCTTATGCCCAGCAGGTTGCCCAGAGTTTGAATATTCCCTTGGATTTCCTCAGAGCGGATGAGGCGAAACTTTGTGCAGGCAGTTACCTCACGCCAGAGCCTTCACTACAACTATTCCCAGATGTAGATCAGCGCCAATATCGCTGGGCAGCCCAACACGCTCGGGTCGTACTCTACGGCCAAGGAGGAGACGAGGGAATGCGACCCTCAACGGTGCGCCAACTCTGGGGGCGACTCCCCTGGTTAACGATATTGAATGGAATTTGGCAAACCTATTGGTGCCATGGGTATTGGCCCCATTGGGGTACGGGTCTGCGGGGCTGGGGACGTCAAAAAGCAAATCCCTGGCATGGGTATCCGAGTTGGTTGAATCCGGATATTGAGCGTCGGTTGAGCTTGCGCGATCGCTGGCTCACAATCACTCAAAAAATGACTGAACCTTGCCCCCATCGCTGGCGATCGCAAGCTTATGAATCGCTACTACACCCCTTATGGCAGCTCAATTTTGAATCCAATGATGCGGGGGTACAGGGTCAATCTGTGGCGGTGATGTTTCCCTATCTCGATTTGCGACTGCTGGATTATCTCCTCTCCCTACCGCCCTACCCTTGGTTTCGGGATAAGCTCCTGGCCCGGGAGGCGTTGCGACTGCGTCCACAAATTCCCCGCATGCTCATCGAGCGTCCGAAAACCCCCCTGGGTGGCCATCCCTTTTGGGCGCATTTGCAGCGGGGGGTAAATCCTTGGCAGGGCGTTACTTGGGGGGAGGCGATCGCCGACTATGTCGCGATCGATGCCTTAAATTTAGTCACGACTAAACCAACTCAGGATTTTGGAACATCTTGGGCGGCGCTACGACCAATTTTTCTACAGCAATGGTTGGCAGGGCACAATGTGGGGAGATAAATCTTTACAATAAGATCCACAGGACTTGTGGAAACTATCTGAAACGACATCTAGATCCTAGATCCCCCCTTCCCCCCTTCGTAAGGGGGGTGACGCCGCAGGCGGCTGGGACGATGCCACCTGAAGAAAAGCAACTTAAAAACCCCCTTTCTCAAGGGGGTCGGCGCAGCCGGGGGGATCTCGCAAGCCATACATTCATCCATTCACCCTCCTTTAACAAACCCTCAATGGTCAACAAGATTCACAAAACCGAAGCCCAATGGAAGGAACAACTCACCCCTGAGCAGTTCCACGTCACGCGCAAGCATGGTACAGAGCGGGCATTCACAGGTAAATATCACGACAATAAAGCAGCGGGAACTTACTCTTGTATTTGCTGCGGCACACCGTTGTTTGAATCGGACACCAAGTATGATTCCGGTACGGGCTGGCCGAGCTTCTGGGAACCCGTTAGTGAAGAGAATGTGGCTTATAAGAGCGATCGCAGCCTCTTTATGGTGCGGACTGAGGTGCTCTGTGCCACCTGTGATGCTCATTTGGGTCATGTGTTTGGCGATGGTCCCAAACCCACTGGTAAGCGCTATTGCATGAATTCCGCTGCGTTGGATTTCAAAGCCAAGGACGCATAAACTCAAATGCAGGGGCAGGGTTGTCATCTTCAAGTGCGCAAAGATGAACGCCCGCGTCCCTGCAAGCCACAGTTCTGCCTTGGCATCCCCTTGCACATCTGGGGAGGCGTGTTTCCAAAACAGTAACGGCACATAGCTTGAGGGGTCTTCGAGCATATACTGAGCGGCATCATTCCTTTTAATTTCAAGGTCTCTGTTTTACGAACGATAATGCTCAAGTCCCAACACCTCACTCCGAAATTTCTCGGCCGCCGTTTTTTGGCGATGTTCTGTGCGATCGCGCTGCCCTTGCCTCTCGTGTCTTGTTTCAACAACAAAGCGTTGCTGCCGCTGCAAGCTGCCTGTGATGGTGAAGGCCTAGCTGAAGCCGCAGCCTATGACCCAGATGCAACCAATCCGTCCATTGTCGCTTTAGCGAGTCACAAGGGAAAAACTAAAGTACAAGGTCAATACCTGGCAGAAGACGTAACCCCAGCGAAAACCGTCGCAGAAGCCCAATTGGTCGCCTGCATTAACTTTAAAGAGCCAACTGTTGTTGAAAAATGTACCTATATCGGGGCTGGTGCCTCAAGTATTAGACGAATGGGTCGCAAAGCTGAAGTCAAACTGGTTGCTGCTCAAACGGGTCAAGTCTTGAAAACAGGACTTCTATTAAAGGAACCTGAAACCTGTCCCCAATCGGCAACCTTCAGCCAAGGGCAAACCGACAAAACGCTGAATGTCGATCTTAAAGAATTCAAGGACACCTTAGTTGCTTGGATTCCAACCGCGATCGCCAACGCCGACACCAGCGGAACCTTAACGGCTGAATTTTTGCCCCTCGGCCAACAATGTGAAGTTCTCACCGAAGCAATGCAGACTGATGCTCGCTGGTCGGGTTCATCCATTGAATATGGTGTCATTAATGTCACAGAAACAGATTCAGAGCTGCGGGTTGCGGTCTCGATGGGTCAGAGTAATACAGAAGAGTTACTAACAGAGATTGCTGATTCTCGTACAGCGCTGAACGCCGCGCCCATTAGCTATGACCAATTGGCGACGGTAAAAGCAGACTTCCTGGAGAATTTAGCGAGCCTAGAGAAAAGTTTGACCCGTTTCCAAGAACTTTCTCAAGAAGCCGAAGCGTTCGCAAACTTTACCAATGGTGTTAATCGTCAGAAATTGAACCCGATCGGTGATGAAACCAAAACTCTCGCTGCGGATATTGCTGAACAGAGTGAATCAATGGAAGAACTCTACAAGAGCACATCTTCCCGTTGCTTTGATCTCAAACAAATGGATCCGTAGACTCACGCTATAAGGTGGCTGCTCTTAGCACCGGGGCAGCCCATAGGGCTTATCTATAGGAAAAATAAACGTGGAACAGGGCAAATTCCTATGGCTCGTCGACAGGCGTAATTCATGTTAAATTGTCCGCAGTATCTGTCTTAGAGGGCTGGATTTTGCTAGTCGGAGCAATTGCCATACCACGTTCCCAAACCATCTTTGGTGTCTCAACCCTTTCTCTGTTGGCATTGTTCTGTTTGAGTCGATCGCCAGCTGCCATCGCCCAAAGCATTACCGCTGCCCCTGATGGCACAGGTACAGTGATCAACCATAATGGCCAAACCTACACTATCAGTGGGGGTACGCAAGCGGGGGCTAACCTGTTCCACAGTTTTGAACAGTTCGGCTTGCAACCGAGTGAAATCGCTGACTTCCTCAGTAACCCAGCGCTCCAGAATGTGGTGGGTCGGGTTGTGGGGGGTGATCCCAGCGTTATTGAAGGTCTGATCCGGCTTTCGGGGGGCAATTCCAATCTGTTTTTGGTTAATCCAGCTGGGTGGGTGTTTACCCAAGGGGCAGCGCTAGATGTGCCAGGGAGCTTTGGGGTGACGACAGCAAACCGAATTGGGTTTGGCAGTGAATTTTTTAACGTGATCGGCTCGAACGACTATGCCGCACTGACAGGCGAGCCCACTAGCCTGATTTTCGACAGTGCTCAACCAGGCGCGATTATTAACGGGGCTGATTTGCAGGTTGATCACGGTAGCCTGTGGTTTGTGGGCGGTTCCGTAATCAGCACCGGAAGCATTGCCGCCCCCAACGGCACAGTCACCCTTGCTGCTGTACCGGGCCAAAGCCAAGTCAAGCTCTCTCACGAGGGTATGGTGTTGGATTTGGTGCTGGATGCCATCCCGGCCAAAGAGCACCAACCCGATACACCGCTGGGTTTAGCTTCGACAGATCTGCCTCGTTATCTTACAGGTGGCGACCTGAGCAGTGCGACGGGTCTCGCTAGAGCCGACGATGGCACGCTCTGGCTGGTGGGTTCCAACCTACGGGTTGATGAAGCAGGCAATACGATTATTGGTGAGACGGTTACGGCTGAGAATGTGAACCTGTTTGCAGCAGGGCATGTGACACCGAGCGATCCAGGGTTAATCACTGGTGATGTGACCGTGGTGCGTTATCCGGAAGCAGATGGCTCAATCACCCTGAGCGCGATCGACTCCCGTGCCGATAACCCCTACACCTTGCTCTACGGCGGTGCAGCAGGCACGATCGCCCAAATCATTGACCGGGATGAAGACGGGATTTCAGTGATCAGTGAGCAGTTATCAGTGATCAGTGCAGCGGGTGCTCAAGTGGACGCGGTGAGCATTACAGCGGAGGGTCATGAGGGCAATTTTTGGTTAGGGAATGCTTGGATTACCCACGAGACGGTGCAGGATTACCGTACGCAATTCAGTTCCTGGCGTGATGCCCTGACCGAGCAGGCAGACCTGCTGCTCTACAGTTGCTTTACCGCCTTGGGCACAACGGGCGAGACGCTAGTGAATACGCTGGCGGCGCTAACGGGGGCGGATGTGGCAGCTTCGATGAATGCCACAGGCAGCGCGAAGTATAGCGGTGATTGGCAGTTAGAGCAAAGCACCGGATTGATTGAAGTCGAGACACCATTTACCGATGCAACTTTAGAGGTCTGGGATGGCAAGCTGGCCACGTTGACCGTGGCGGATTTTGGGGATTCTGGGGCAGGGACGTTGCGGCAGCGTATCCAAACAGATGCTGCTGCGGGAGATATGATTACGTTTGCTTCAGCTGGAACTGTCACCCTAACCAGTGGTGATATTGATTGGAGCACTAATAACCTGACGCTGGACGGAACTGGGGCGATCGTAGATGGCAACAGTAATGAGCGCATCTTTGACATTACCGCCAACACGACCACCATTCAAAACCTGACAATCCGCAACGGTTCAACAACCACGAATGGTGGTGGCATCCGGATGGCGGACAATACAACCCTCACTGTCTTGAACTCGACAATTTCTGGTAACACCGCTAGCAATAAAGGGGGCGGAATTTACTTTGGTGATCAAGGCACTCTAAATCTGAGTAACTCAAGTATTACGGGGAATGTGTCTGCGCTTGGGGATGGGGGCGGACTCAGCTTTCAAGATGGCGCAAACATAACGATTAATGATTCCTCAATTACGAACAATATAGCGGTTGGTAATAGTGGTGGAGACCATGGTGGTGGGATTTATACGAGATATAACGCTACCGTCACATTGACGAACACAATGGTCTCTGGCAACAGTTCAGGTAGGGGGGATGGGGGTGGAATTCGTGTAGATAATGGCAGCATAGTCACTCTAACCAACTCTACGATTACTGGGAATTCTTCGGGTGATAATGCTGGAGGGATCTATCTGCATGATGATGGCATGTTGACGCTCATAAACTCCACTGTTTCTAACAATCTGACCGCAGATGATGGGGATGGCGGTGGCATTAATTTTGAACAAAATGGGATTTTAATCGTTACAAATTCCACGATCAGTAATAATCGTTCAGGGAGTATGGCAAATGATCAGGGCGGAGGAGTTTACTTTCGGAATACAGGGACGGCCATAATCACAAACTCCACCATTGCGAACAATTCAGCAGGTGATGATGGGGGCGGATTGCATTTTTATAACAACGGTACAGCAACGTTGACGAACTCTATAGTTTCTGGGAATCTCTCTGGAAACGATGGTGGAGGAATCTATTTTGGGGATGATGCTGTACTGAACTTAACGAGCACAACGATTTCAAACAACTCAGCCGGAGATGATGCGGGAGGAGTTCATTTTTATTATGATGGAACCGCAACCATCAAGAATTCAACCCTTTCTGGCAATCGTTCCGGCGATGATGGGGGTGCGCTGCATTTTGATGATGGTGGGGTGCTGACCCTAACCAATGCAACAGTTTCTGGTAATTCAACGCGTGAGTACGGTGGCGGCATTTACTTTATTGATGATGCCCAAGCTACCCTCCGCAATGCCACGATTTCCGGCAACACTGCTGGAGATGATGGGGGTGGGCTTCATTTCAATAACAATGCCAACCTCACCACCACCAATGTGACGATCGCCTTCAATATTTCAGGCGATGATGGTGGTGGTATTTATCTCCGCAGTGGTACAGGGACGCTCAACAACACGATCGTCTCGAACAATAGCGCCAGCAGCGGCACACCGGATCTATTCGGTACTTTCACGGCTAACTACAGCCTGATCCTTAACACCAACGGCGCAACCCTCAGCGGCAACAACAAGATCCTCGGCCAAGACCCGCTGCTTCAACCCCTCGCCTTTAATGGCGGCGGCCCAGCTCAAACCCATGCCCTGGCTTTCAACAGTCCTGCGATCAATGGTGGTAGCAATGCCCTGGCACTCGCGGCGGGCCTCACCACCGATCAAAGTACAATCTTTACCCGGATCTTCGGCGGTACGGTGGATATTGGCGCGTATGAAGTCAACCCGGATTATCTAACCAATCCGTTCACGTTTGCGGAGATTTATCTTGATTCGCTCTATAAAACAGAGGCTCTAGTCGATGAAGTGCTGAGTGCGAATGCTTGCCGAACGGTTCCTGAAGTGGAGCGTGGAGTGGAGGGGGCTGAGGAAATCACTGAACTGGAGGAAACGGAGGAGAATGAAGGAGGCGATCGCGATCAGAACTGTCTACCTGTGGGCGTAGGTAAGGTGAAGGTCTCAGGATTTTAGAGCATCGTTGTTGACTCTAAGCTGAGGTTAGCTGAATCGAGAGACAGATTGGGCGCATCCTCTTCAATAATCTGAACCGCGATCGCACCACAGAGAAAAAACACCCCACCCAACACCACCACCAATAGATGCTCTGACCCCAGCCAATGGCGCATAATCCACCCTAAACTCAGCGCTGCCACAATTTGCGGAATCACAATGCAAGCATTAAACAACCCCATATAGATGCCCGTATGCTGTCGCGGCAACACCTCCGCCACCAGACTGTAGGGTAGAGACAAAATCCCCGCCCAAGCTACACCAAAGCCCAACATTGGCAACAAAATCAGGTAGGGATCGCGCATCCAAAATAACGAAATTAAGCTGCTGCCACCGCAACATAAACAGAAGGCATAAGCCCCCTTACGGCTCACTAACTCAGTAAAACGTGGCAGCAGCCAGGATGTGACAAAGCAAGAGATGTTGTACGTGGCAATGCAAACTCCTGCCCAAGCAATACCGTAATGGTAGAGCGGCTCGGTTTCGGTGGTTGCCCCAAAGATCTGACGGGCGATCGCAGGTGGTAGATATAAAAACACACAAAACATACCCAGCCAGGTGAAAAACTGTACCCCCGCCAGTTGTCGCATCCGCACGGGGGTTTGGCGCAGGGTTTGCCAGAGTTCGGCGTACCAGGGCGTATCCCCCCTGCTCCCCTTTGAAAGGGGGGATGATTTTTGTGTAGGGGTCAGGCTTCCCGACCCGGCAGCCTGTTGAATAATCCTGGATTTGTCCTCCGGGCGAACGCTGGGCGGGGAAACCCCGCCCCTACAAGGTTGATGGGGCGTTCGTAATATTGTCCACAACACTGCCCCTGTAAAGAATGCTGCACCAACATAAAACGAGAGCTTCACTGCTAGCGGGATTGTACCCGGTAGCGGATCAGGGCAATAGCGCCAGAGCAGCCAGGGACAAGCGGCTGCCAACACTGCCCCTAAGCCAATAAAAAAAGCTTGCATTGTAAACGTACGGGTGCGTTCTGCTTCGTTGCTGGCGCGATCGGCCAAAAATGCCCGAAATGGCTCGGTGGTCAGGTTAATCGAAGTATCCAAAATCCAGAGCAACCCGGCTGCCATCCAGAGGCTGGAAACATTGGGCATGGCAATCAGCGCTAGAGAACTGAGTAATGCCCCCGCCAAAATATAAGGTTTGCGGCGGCCGAGGGGGGTATGGGTGCGATCGCTGAAGTAGCCCACAATCGGCTGAGCGATCAGCCCACTGACTGGAGCAGCTAGCCATAACATTGGAATTTGCTCAGGTGTTGCGCCTAAATATTCATAGATAGCGCTCATATTGGCCATCTGGAGTGTCCAGCCAAACTGGACACCTAAAAAGCCAAAACTTAAATTCCAGATTTGCCAAAAATTAAGCGTGTGTTCTTTTGCGGTTCGATATGTCATTCAAATCGCCTTCAGAACCTCAATGCTAGACTTCTTTACGCGCTCACCTACATGTCATGTGTTGATGTAGCGAGCGCACAAAAATCTGGCGCTGGGTTCCTCCAGATAATTTAACAAGGGGCGATCGCAACAGTATTCAGAATCATCGCCGCGTAATAGCAGAGAATTGGGTGTTGAATTGGTTTGCGTTGAATTGGGGCGATCGCTAGCTCACCCCGAGCAAAATTAATCTCAAATCAGGATTGCATCGATGCAAACAGGCTTTAAGTGCTGTGGGGCGCTTTCTGGGGCGATCGTAACATAGTGTCTTGCTCGGTCAAAGAATCATGACTTGCTTTGTAACGTAAAAGCGGCTTGCATTGTGTATTTTTTACACTTATAATTCAATTATCCCCTACCCCCAATCGTCATGCAACCTTTTCAATGGTCTGCTGCCACTATCAAAGGTCGTGGTCATCGTCGCCTAGACCGCAATAACCAGGACGCAGTTTCTGTAAGTTGTACCGAAGAACATCTAATCGCCTTGGTCTGTGATGGCTGTGGTAGTGGAGCACACAGTGAGGTGGGTGCAAAGCTTGGCATCAAGCTACTCCAACGCATTTTGGTTACTAATCTAGGCCTCTATCCCCAGCCACAATTCTGGCAAACGGTGCGATCGCAGCTCTTAAGCCAGCTCAAACAATTAATCTTGAGTCTCGATGAAAACGTCTCCCAAACCATCAGTGATTATTTTCTGTTCACGATCGTTGGCACGATTCTCACGCCTGAGGAAGCGACCGTTTTTGCGATTGGTGATGGCGTTGTCGCAGTTAATGGTGCAGTTAAAGTCTGGGACTACCCCGATAATGCGCCCCCTTACATTGTCTATGGACTGATGGACAGTCACTCCAGTGAGTGGGATTGGCAGTTTTTTCATCAGGGGCACACAGCTGAGATTCAGAGCCTGCTGATTGGCACAGATGGGGTGCAGGATTTGATTAAGAGTTGCGATCGCCTTCTCCCTGGCAAATCCGAACCTGTCGGTGAGCTATCGCAATTTTGGACAGAGGATCGCTATTTCAAAAACCCGGATCAACTCCGTCGCCGCTTAAGCCTGATCAATCGGGATGTTCATTATCCAAGCCTGCAACCAGGATTGTTGAATGACGATACGAGTTTGGTGGTGATTCGACGATTGTGAGTTCAAGGTTTAGGGTTCAGAGTTCAAGGTTCAAAGTTTTTTGATCATCTTATATTTATGAGAACAAGAACTTTTTTGTTTAAAAAAGACTCGATTTTAGTATGGATAATGATTTCCAGAGAATATTTTTTTGAACTCTAGACGTATAAATAAATTAGTGTTACTGACACTATCAATGAAATCTTATTGAGTCAAGTTTCTTTGATTAATTAAAGTTCCTAAGTCAATCAAGGTCTAATCCGATGTATCAATGAAATCCAAAATGTGCCATATCCATATAACTCTAAACCCTGAACTCTGAACCCTGAACTCATAAACTCATGAACGTTTACATCAATAAAAAGCGAATCAAACTCAAGCCCAAGGATGCGATCGGCAAGGGCGGTGAGGCGGATGTGTTTCGGTGGGGTACAACTCAGGTGATTAAGCTATTTAAACCGCCCACTCATCCAGATTATGCCCATTCTTTAGTTGAACAACAGGGGGCAGAACGCCGCTTGGCCGAACACCAGCAAAAATTGCGCCAGTTCCCCCAGAACCTTCCGAGTAAGGCGATCGCACCCCAAGAGTTGGTGTATGATGCTCATCGTCGATGGCAGCAACGGCCTTGTGATCCTCAACCCCACGGGCAAACGCCTGGCGGCC
>JAAHHN010000019.1 GCA_010672165.1 Spirulina sp. SIO3F2
AGTCTCTGCACGCCGATTGTTGTATCGCATTTGAGCACATAGAGTTTTTAATTTGAGTCATTGCCTACAACTAAAATACCAAATAAAATTGGTGTGAGTATTTAGTTTTATTTCTTTGCTCTGAATCTAGATGGACTTTCTGGTAGGCTAGAACTACGAGCAGTTTTTTACTATTGATGTGCTAAGGAACTTTAGAGATTCAACATCGCTACCTCAACATTGACCGCATCATTACCCTCCACCCCACAAAAGCTCTGAATTTTTTTGACGATGCCCCCTAGAAAAAAACGACGTAACCCATGTCGTCTCAAGAATCGTGCCCTTACGAGCGGAAACTGGACTCACTCAACAGGAGCTAGCCGTTGATGTTGGTGTGAGTACGAATACAATTCAGAGTTGGGAGAAAGGCAAAGCTGGCGTTGAGCAGTTTGAGAAGGCGCTCAAACTTTGCACAGTTTTGGGATGTGAATTGGAGGAGCTGAGCGATCGCCCGGATGAATCTCTGGCAAAGTCCACCGCTTTTTCTGTTATAGAACTCCGTCAACTTCGAAAAAATGGCTTTCATCGCGTAATAACACTATTGAATGGATCAAGTTTTCGCTCAATACGCAGATGCCTATCATATGCTTGCTCCTGTCATACAAAACCCTCAAACGCAGTAATGATGATCTCCTAACAGTCCAATGTCCTTCAAGATTTTATGCAGCTATGAAGTCTGGAACTCATTCTTTTGCTTAAAGGAAAACGAGCACGATTGGCAAATACTCAATGCATTGTTTTGCAAGCTTGAACCATTCCTCAATGTAAATGCAGTTGAACTTTACATTACTGAAACAGACTTTTCTCAAATTTGTGTGGATTCCCAGGAGCATTGGTCGCTCCAGGAACAGGCAATATTTCGCTCGATGATCAATATATTGCCCATCAGGCAGAAGCACTTATTGCGAATTCAGCAAGTCACCCAAACTTTATCTCTTGACCCTAATCTTGCTCTGTTACTCGTCTGTGCCAGTATAAATAACGTACAAATGATTCTCCAGGCTAACCCTGCCTTTAATATGCCCGGTTCCTTTAAAGGAGTCAAAGTTTGTACGCCGTACTATTTGCTCACATCACTCATTGCCCATGCGAATTGTATTGATAGCCAAGATCTTGATAGATTGAGACCCTATCCCCAGCGCATCCAAAAATGGATTGATGAACGTGAATCTCGTATGGTTTGCAGTATAGATGTTCGCGTCTTGATGGCCGTTAATCGCAATCCAGATTTTGCCTATCAATTAAATAATCGTTTAGATCTTTTGTTGCCGTCTGGCACCCCCATTATGTGGCTTCTCGGAATTCATGAATGCGCGAAAGAGCTTGACCTTTTGACCTATGTTGTTAATCATTGCGCCAGAAAGGGTAAAAAGGTTTTATTGTTGGGAGATCAGACGAACATACTTGACTTAGTTGCAAAAAAAATCAAGACTCTCTATCCAGAGATGCAACCGTGTTTGCAATATTGCCTAGAAGATTCGCGCTATTTACTGGAAGAAGAAGTTCGAGAAATTAATGAGCACCTCCAGCCTGATGTCATTTTGCTATCATTACCCCATCCGCTTCAAGAGGATTGGCTGATTCACCATTATCAAGCCTTACAAACTACGGTGATTGGTGTTTCTGATGCATTCCAGCTCTATATTGGGGCCATCCCTCAATCACCACAGTTACTTCAAAATCTGGGTTTAGAGTGGTTGATCCATTTAATCGCCAATCCTCGGCGGTTGTGGTCACCTTATATTCATGCAGTTCCAGCATTTCTCTGTTTATTGCTATATCAGCATTTTGCAAACAGGGAATTTAGTTGCAAGCAACCTGTTATTTCAGAACATCCAACAGTTAATCAACTTCTAGAACAGATACGCCGCTCTATTGCTTCTTCCAACCATTCGATCGCACAGTGAAAGGTACAAATTTAGGGGGAGTGAGCGATCGCAACTTTGCTCTGACAGGACTCAATTACTATCGTTAACCGATCAAGTGCCTGCGAATCGGTGGCAAACAGACCTGCATCGATCGCTTTATGGTAGTTTTCAGTTGTCCATTTATAGGTGGCGATCGTCATAGTAGTAAAGAATAGATGGAGGTTCTGATTACAAGTTTCTACAAATTTTAAATCAATGATTATTCAAAGAATAATCATTGATTTAATCTAAGCTTCCGGTACATGAATTGATATAGCCATTCTTTCTCGACCTCGCTTAAATGTGTTGCAATCGGAATTCTTTGATTGTCTACCAATAAAATAAGCCTTAATTTTCCCTTGCTATTCTCAAGCTTAAGAGAGCATAAAGAGTCCTTTGATATTCTCATTAGTGGCTTGCCCAAAAGTGGCTCTAGCCATTGTCTTCGAGAAAAGTACTTTGATACTATTCCAAGATGGTTCTTATTGTGCTCACTTAGTTCACTTTGATTAGATTTGTCAGGCAACGATAAGCAAGGCTCTCTGCCAATTTTATACTGAATTTCATGATTACCCAAAAGTATCCAGCTCCTACTTGTTCCTAGTAAAAGTCGGATTAAGCCTATAAATGCCAGAACTCCACCAGTTGTCCAAAAGACTAAGAACAAGACTTGAAAACAAACTACAAATAAGTAGATGGGAATCTGAACTACAGGCGCTGAGAACTCTGACCAATTCTCAAAGTTGAGTAGCTGTGGTGTTGATTGAAGTAAATATTTTGTTAATTCATACTCTCCCCAAGTCCATCCTCCAAGCCAAAAGCCAAACCACAATATCGAAAATATCCGATGTAATAAACTATCCTCTGGCTCTTTCCACACAACCCTGATATTCCCTGAAGTTTGTTTATATATCTTAAGGCTGCTATTGCTAGGTAATCTCAGCGAGTTTTCATTCAAGGGTTTATGCGAAGTGTTTCTTTTTACTAAAGACTTCTGAGATAGCCAAAACTTAAGAGTCTGATATAGCCATTGCTTTTCATGTAGTTTCAAGAACTGTCCAATCTCAACACGTTTGTCTTTTATGTCAATTGACAATTTTTTGTTTCCATCTGGAATCCATTTAAGGTTTCTGATTTTATTTTTAGAAGCAATATATATACGATCTTTGAAGAGTATTCCAGGATCTTGGAAGAGTTGACCATGATTGTCTTTTTTACCAAGGAGATTTACTAGAGAGGGACGTCCAGGATAGTACCTAAGCTCATTATTATGAAGTGAAAGAATTGCTGTTCCCGTTCCTAGAGTTAGGAGTATGATATTTGAAATAATCCAAAAAATGGCAAGAATCCACATCCCAGACCAAAATAAGTCGAAGTACTCAAAATTACCACTTTCTAAAAATCTTCTCCATTCCTCGTGTACTATTGTCCATCCCAGAAGAGTCCAACCAAACAACCAAAATAAAGCAAAAAGCAATAGACGTAAGCGAGTGCGATTATAGCTAGGGTTCTTCCAGCTTACTGTAAGTACTTCAGAAGTGCGAGAGACACAGAGCTTGCTATTTTGAGGTAGAGCAGGGATATTCATGACTGAGTGAGATGCAAGACAAACAAAATTAATATTTAGGAGAAATGACAATAATGCTCGATGAGACTATCTTACCAACTTTGCTTATTGAAGCATTGCTTACTGCTGCTTCAACACCAACAACGTAATATCATCCACCAATCCCACAATCATCCCCAAATCGAGCATATCACTCTGCACAAGCTGACCATTAGCCCGCACCAACAACGCCGCCTCATGCTGACCCGTAATGCTCAAATACCATACTTCCTTCTTCCTTCGAATGAAATAGTCCTGCCGTAGCATGGGCATCGATTTGGCAAGCTCATCATATTGCTTGGCCGCCAGCTAATTAAGCCTAACGCCCAGCGATGTTGGGTGAGAGTGATGAATAATCCAGGCTAAACTAGACCCCAATCCCAACTACAACGGTTAATAAACAATCGTGAAGCAATCTAAAATATTCAGCGGTAAGCACCTAAGAGGTGGCGTATTAATGAGTTTGGGTTATATGCTCTCACCCCTTTCCTGGTGGAATGATCTTTTCTTTAACTTGCCGATTGCCCTAGTCTTTGGCTACGGCGTAAGTTGGTTGAACCCAGGCTGGTTTATCCCCGGCACAATCATTGGTTACTGGCTCTCCAATGTGGTGGGTATGGTGATGATGCAGTTTGGCGCGGTGGATATGTTCTTGCCAGATGAGCAAAGAAGCCTAACCCGTGATGTTTGGATTGGCTTTGGCGGCGCAACGCTCTACACGATCGCAGTTTCAGCGTTGGTCTATTTCCATATCCTAGACATCCCCGATTTTCTAGCGGATTTACATCCTTAAATCGTGCGGAGGTTTCTCAACAGATAGATCTTATTATTCAAAAAATGGAGCTTGGTGAAGCATTTGACCCAGTTCTTTCGGAAGATCAAATGCTTTTTGGCGGTGCAATTGTGCTGACCAAACCCCATTTTCAGTCTTAACCCGCTGCCTGGGCCAATGCCTGCTGTAGACGCACCCCATCCTGACCCTTGGCATGCAACAACACCCAAGACCCAATCAGATCCGGGCCTTGCAACTCTCCCGTTAGCCCAGCCCGCAAGGACTTCATCACAAAACCCTTTTTCACACCCAGCGCCTTGGTCACCGTCTTGATGATGCCCTTCGCCAGCTCCGGCGTAAAATCTTCACTGGTTTGTGCCAAAGCCTCAAGAACGCCCTGATAAACAGCAGCAACGCCAGCTTGCGCCACATGATCCGCAGCTTTTTCATTGAATGTAATCCCCTCACCCACCAGTAAACGAACTTCTGCCACTGCATCCGGTAGCCGAGTCAAGCTCGGCGCAATCATCGCCGTCAGGTCTTCAAGCCAAGCGCGATCGCCCTCCGGATCAATGGTGTATCCCGCCTCCTGCCAATAGGGAATCAGCATATCTGTGAGTTCAGCGGCTGGCAACGCATGCAGATATTGACTATTAATCCAGTCCAGCTTATCCCAGTCAAATTTAGCCCCCGCTTTGTTGACACGATCGAGGTCAAACTGCGCCGCAGCTTCGGGGAGTGTAAAGATTTCCTGGGTGGAATCGGGGGGTGTCCAACCCAGTAAGCACATGTAGTTAGCGATCGCCTCCGCTGTAAAGCCCAGTTTCCGGAAGTCATCGATCGAGGTAACGCCATCCCGCTTCGAGAGCTTACGGCCCTCTTTATTGAGGATCAGTGGTGTGTGACCAAACGTGGGAATCGTGCCGCCCAGCGCTTCGTAGAGCAAAATCTGCTTAGCCGTGTTGGCGATATGGTCTTCGCCTCGGATGACGTGGGAGATTTGCATATCCATATCATCCACAACCACCGCCAGATTATAGAGGGGCTGACCAAAGGGTTCATCCCCCGCAGGCGTCCGGGCCACAACCATATCGCCACCCAGATCTGCACCCTTCCACACCATCTTGCCTCGCACTTGATCATCCCAGACAATCTGAGCATCATCTTCGATTTTGAAGCGAATCACAGGTTTACGGCCTTCCGCTTGAAAGGCTGCTTCCTGCTCAGGGGTGAGGTTGCGGTGACGGTTGTCGTAGCGAGGGGCTTCTTTTCTGGCTCTCTGGCTCTCGCGCAGTTGGTTGAGTTCTTCGGCGGTGCAATAGCAACGATAAGCCAAGCCCTGATCTAGGAGTTTTTGTACCGCTGCTCGATAAAGATCCAAACGCTGGGACTGGTAAAACGGCCCTTCATCCCAGGTCATACCCAGCCAGGTGAAGCCATCCAGGATGTTTTGGGTATATTCGGGGCGCGATCGCTCGGTATCGGTATCTTCAATACGAATAATGAATTGCCCCCCCTGGCGACGGGCTAAGAGCCAGTTAAAGACAGCGGTGCGGGCAGTGCCAATATGGAGGTTGCCTGTAGGGCTAGGGGCAATTCGTACGCGTACAGTCAAGGGTCGTTTCCTAATTCATTCCAGCCCTTTAGTGTATATCATTTTGTATAAAGTGCCCTTTTGGGTAGGCGTTTGCCCTACTAAAACCCTGAGCTGGGTTAGGGTTATGGAATGCGATCGCATAAGTCTGTCCTTGTTGAGAGGGTTCCCATGCTGCCAAATCCTGTTCCGCTTCTCTCTACGCTGCTCTGTACAGCGCTGCTTGTGCAACCAGGGCAAGCCTTAGCTGGGGCTTTTGAAGTGTTGAGCGATCGCCCCCACCAAACTCTAGCCCAAGCAGTTGATAATATCGATTGGAACGAACGCATTTCCCCTCGAATTTGGGCATTTTATGCACTCAATGATTTGGTTCATCGCTATGACTGCCTCAAAGATGCACCAGCAGAGACCTTTACTGGGATGCGGGCAGTTTCTCGCTATGAGTTTACGGTAGCGATCGATTTGTGTTTACGGGCAATTGAGCAGCAAATTACTGATGAGAACGGCGATTTGAATCCCAGTGCGTTGCCTGACGAAGATCTTGAGAAAATGCGTCGCCTCTTTAAACAGTTTGAGCGGGAACTTTTAGCACTGAGTCTACGCATTGATTACGTTTTTTCAAGTCCTTGGGCTGTGGAGGCGATGAGTGGGCTTATCAGTCGCTCTGATTGCCTCAGAGATTGGCCGGATGATTTTTTCAATATTACCCAGGACATCTCTCGTTATGAGTTTGCAATTATTCTGGATGCTTGTCTTTTAAAGATTGAGCGCGATCTGACTGATGCTGAACTGAATCTGGACGCGATCCCACCCGAAGATCTTGAAGCCATTCAGGGACTATTGATCGAATTCAAACCGGAGTTGCTTGTGATTGGTGCAGATGAGTTGTTTGAGCGCTATCAGTTACCCAATACACTGCAAGCTCCTCCTCAATAACATTAGAACTTGAAATGTATAATTAGAACGGCACATTCTCAAATCAGAATGGATGATTACGAACAGTACGAAGCAACCTGCTCAAGAATCAGAGTAACTAATCAACAAATCTTACGTGAATTTGAAGGCTGGATGGACTATTCAGGTTTGGCCGAAAAAACAATCCGCAACCATATGATCAATGTTGATCTCTATATTAATCACTTTCTTCTGTATGAAGACCCTAAAGAACCTCAATATGGTGCAGGGGAAATCGCTTACTATCTGGGCTATTGGTTTATCCGCAAAATTTCTTATGGCAGTCAATACGGCATAAAAAAACAAGCCACGAGTATCAAGAAGTTTTACACCTTCTTGCTTGAGCAAGGGATGGTTGACCAGGAGACCGTGACTAAATTGAAAGCCACCATCAAAGCAGACATGCCCAATTGGTTGCAGAAAATGGTAGAAGCTGAGGAATACGAAAATTCGTTCCGGGTTGAGATTTTGTTTAAAACAACCCCTTGACCCAATTTTTCAAAATATCCAAAATACTAAGTCCCCCTTGATAAACCACCCAAATTACCGACACCATCGCCACCGCGATCGCGGTGCAAGCAGCCACACCACCCAAACAAATCACCCCATCATCCTCAACCAGACCAATGCCAATCAAAAAGATACCGATGGCTGGTAGGGTATTGGTTCCTGGAATAATCAACATCATCGACACCGACATCAGCGCGATCGCCACCCCCACCACTGCCCGACCCGGTAACTTCTGACAGACAAACGTCATCCGGGGCTTGGTCAAACTTTCAAGCCGCTCCAGCCAGGGAATCCCCCCCTTAACAAACTTTTGGGCAATCTCAGTCTTGATGCTCCAGTTGGCAAGCCGTTGGGGCAACCAGGGTCGCTGAGCCCCAAAGATGAACTGCATGGCTAGCAAGAACAGCACAATCCCAAAGGGGGTGGAGTAGCCCGGTGCAGGCACAGGCAGCGCCGAGGGCAACGACAGCACCACAAACAAGAAGCCAAACACTCGTTCACCGGCCAAAGCCAAAATATCGTTGAGTTTGACCGTTTCTTGACGTTCTTCTTCAAAAAAGTAACGCTGCAATTCAACTGAGAGCTTGGCCATAGTTAGGAATTATTAAAAAAATATTGAGAAAATCTGCCGCTCTCCACTATACACAAGCCCTGAATTTCTGACGATGGTAGCCAGAACTTGATATTCTCTCTCCCGAGTAAAAACGAGGTGTTATAAGCACAGGTTTCTCCCCCAAACCGCCAGCAAAATTCCCTTACTATGGAGAAGACATGCATTGTGGATTCGCAATGCGGTGAACTTCATGTTTCAAGAAATTATGTCCATCAAATCTTGGGTTCGGGGAGCGGCGATCGCTACCCTCGTGGGGACAAACAGCCTGCTGATGCTGACCCCAGCTTTGGCCAAAGATCGCTCCGTTCAACCCAACAATCCTTACAATCCTGCCGACGTGCAAGAGTTCGTCGGCGGTTGTGAAGCTGAAGCTCGGAACGAACCCCCGCCCGAAGGCATTGATCCCCAAACTTTCCAAGCCTTCATGGTTGAGATTTGTGCTTGTTTAATTTGGGAGATGCAAAACCAGTACACTCATGAGCAATTCGAAGCCTTGGGAGCAGCTTTAGAGCGCAATGAAAAATGGGCAGAGACCGCGATGGACACGATGATTGAGTCTTGCATCTTTGATCCAGGATAATTGGGTTCACTACTTCTGTGCATCAGCCTCCAGATTGAGTCTGGGGGCTTGTTTGTGAGGATCGGAAATTAGCGCTGATCTGCCCACGGCGCTTGCAGCGCAATCACTTCATCAATAAACGAGGCATAGTCCGATACCCGGGTATCAAAAAAGATTTCCCCAAAACTCCCATCAGCAATCCCCGTACGGTCTAAACCTGGCAAGGGAAGACTATGGGAAGCGATGCCTGCGATCTTACCTGCAAGGAAAGCGGGGCTACCTTCATCCCCTGGGCCAAACCCGGATTCAACCGTTGGTAGAGCATTGCTAAACTCAACATCAAGCTGATGCAGCAACTCTAATGGCTGTGTGAGAGAAGTGGGCGGAACAGTCTCAGCGATCACAGTTTGGTTACAAGGGGCTTGAGACTGGTACGCCCTATCTAAGCGGGAGAAGTCGCTTAACCCTGCATCAAATAGACCAAAAATTGGATAACCCAATACATCATGACGGCGAGAGCCACTGTCAAAGTCATAGACCAGGGCTTTGCTCGCATCCGGTCGTCGAGGAGATGGGGTAGGGGATATGTCAAGAGCGGGGATAGCTGGGGGCTCTGAAGAAAACAAGGGTTCTAAGCCAGGGTTAGGCTCTGGCTCATTCTCGGGTTCTGCTTGGGGCGGATTCGACAAGAGGGAGATGATTTTTTGGCCGTCCGCATCATATCGATTGCTCCCGAAATATTTGCAATGGGGAGCGGGGGGGTGGATTGCCCCCGTGACGCCATTGCCGGTGTCCCCATAACCCACCCGTAAGAAGACTTGGTTTTTTTCATCAGACTGGCGATAGATGCTATAGCGATCGGCTCCGGCTGGCGCAGGCTCACTGAGTTCTAAAACAGCAATATCTCCGTCTAAGACAAAGTTAGCAGGTGAGAGTGTGGCGAAAGATGCACAATGGGGTTCAACTGGAATCGTTTCCGTTGTTAATGGTGCATCGAGTTCAGGGACTCCAGGATTTTCCTCATCAACTGATGTTTGCTCAAAGGAAAAGGAAGCGTCTGATGGGGTCAATGTTTCATTGAGCGCCGAATCTTCTAGCCAAGATTCTGGTATTGAGAATGTCTCATTCAGTGGTGATGCGTTGAATACTCGAGCTGATGTTGACTCAGGAGAGAGGGATTGAATGCATTGAGGTGTGATGGTGATTTTACCGTTCTGGTCTCGATCGCGGTGAGGAAAATACACACGTTCAACACTGTAGACCGCTCGACCGAGTTCCTGTGCAACAGAACGGTGTTCGGGCGCAGCAGCCACAGCAGCCTCATGAACCGTTTTGACCTGAGCGGAACCCAGAGCCTTGGTTGTTGCTGGCTCAGAAAGATGAGGAATGGGTTCTAAGGCTGGGGGTTCAGGAAGATTGAGCGGTTCTTGATCTGGTGAATTAATGATGAGTTCTGACTCCACTTCGGGGAACTCTGGCAGCAGAGTTGGTTCTGGCTCAGCTTCTGGAAGCTGCGGCACAAGAGGGGGTTCTGGCGTAGGGCTCGGGGGTGAATTGGGCGGCTGAGCTTTGGTGGGTTGGATAAGGTGGAAGACCACCTGAATCGCAGCGGGGTCAGTTAGTACACAGTTGGCCGCGGTGAGGATATGACGACCTGAGGTGAGAAGGCTCCCTGTGCAACGCTGCATAACGATATCAGTTCCGGGCACTTTGATTTCAAGCAATACCACCCCATCAAAGCCCGTCCCAGGTGCGATCGCATATTCCAGATGCTCGGGTGCGGGCTGCGCTGGCTCAGACTGCACTGGCTCTGAAGCTTGAGATTCTGAAGGCTCGGGTTCTAAATGCTCCAGAGTTGGCGGTACTGATTCTAATGGGGGGCGATCGGGCAACGTGGGGTAAGTTAGGGCCAGCAAAAACTCAAACAGCATTGTCACAACCAAAAAAAGTTAGCTTTATCCTAATGGAGAACTGGTGCTATCCCAACCGTTTGCGTAACCGTCCAGCCTCCCGCTGCCCCGAGAGATACGCCCCATGTACCGTTGCGGGATAATCTGAGTGGGTGGCTTCCCCAGCGAAGAAGAGGCGATCGCCCACAGGAGACGCCAAATCAGCCCGAGTTACCTTAGTCATACCCACACCAGGGCTGGAATAGGAACAGCGGGCAAAGGGGTCACTAGCCCAGCGGGTGATTTGTGCATCGATTGGCTCAGGCGTGTTTTGGCCATACATCAAGCGCAAGGTTTGCATGGCTCGGTCGATAATTTGTTCATCTGAGAAAGTTTCTAATTCTTGCGCAAATGCTCCGGCGTTAAACGCGGTCAAGATCGGTTGGCCGGTGGAGCGATAGAGATTCAACCAAGCTGAAAACTCTCCCTTGGCTTTAGATATATAGCTAATCCAGTCGGGCGATCGCTGCCAAAAAATATGAGGGAACTTTAAATAGACTTTGTTCAACACGCCAGCATTGAGTACTGCAATTGCAGCTTGCTTCTCTTTAGGCAATGGTGGCTCAAACACCACATCCCCCCGCTTGAGTACCCCAATCGGCAAGGTGACAATAGCGCGATCGCCCTCAAATCTGCCTGATTGGGTTGTGACGGTAACGCCGCGATCGCTATAAACAATCTGCGTTACTCGCTCGTTGAAGCGAATATCTAGAGCTTGGGCGAGATAATGGGCCAAGGCATCATAGCCTTGGGGAAAGAGCACATCATCACCGCCAAATCCTTTCCCTTCATCCACATAATGGGCAGAGAGTTCACTGCCATCGGTAGCCCAGTCCAGCTCGATACCACTATTGATTGCAAAGTTGAGGCGTTGTCGTTCTGTAGGGGAGAGGGCGGCAAGATCGATGTGGTTCGCGATCGCTTCAGCCAGCGGAACATCCTCACCCGCATACGTCGCAGCGATCGCACGGGTGATCTGTGCTTCAAAGTCTTCGATCTCCACCCAGGCGCGATCGGGGAGCTGTTTGCCAGCTGCGTCGTAAAGTACCCAATCTTCTGAATCAGAAGCAGCGCGGGGAGCATTAATCTCGTCGGCGATCGCGGTCAGCGGGTTGCCACGATCGCCATGAATCCAGGATGCACCCAGATTAACAGGCGTGTCCCATTGGCGGCTTGTCCAGAGGCGACCCCCAAGGCGATCGCGCCCTTCGAGCAAAATAACGGTGTAGCCCGCATCATGGAGGGAGCGGGCGGCAGCGATGCCAGCCATACCTGCACCTACGATCACAATGGTTTCTGAGGGGGGATTTTGGGTATTGCTCTGGCAGCTTGCCAACCGAGTAGCGGCCGCTGTCATAAGGAGCCATTGGATAAAGTTACGCCGATGCATGGGGCTAGGGGATCGCAGCCATTTTTCTAAGCGTAAGACAATTTTTCAATTCTGCTGAGAACAATCTGAATCAGGAATCATGGGGCAGAATCGATGGACAGCTCAATGGGCACAGTGAAATGGAAACGGCTGCCTTGATTTTTGCCCACAGAATCAGCCCAGATTTGTCCCCCCATGCCTTGGATCAGTTGACGGCAAATGGCTAGACCCAAACCCACACCACCGACCGTGCGGCGTAAATAGTCTTCTTCTTGGGAGAACCAATTAAAGATGGCATCGAGTTGACTGGCTTCAATCCCACGACCGCTATCGGCAACGATGACTTCCAGCATAGGAGAGACAGCGGTATTATTTTCGGGGACGCGATCGCAAGTCTCTGATTCAATCGCGTAGATTTGAGCTTGAACAGTAATTTCACCTTCTGGCTCGGTAAACTTACAGGCATTTTCCAACAGCTCTGTGAGGACTTTAAACAGTCCTTCCCCATCTGCACAGATGATGGGCAAGTCTGAGGGGAGATCCAAATGAATGGTTGGTAGCGGTGTCCGAGTCCAGCTAACCTTAAGGTTATTCAGGACAAGTGCAATTATTTCTTGAATTTGAATTGAATCGAGACATAAGGGTTCTTTGCCTGTTTCTAAACGTGAGAGAATTAGACAATTCTGAATCAGCTTCCGCATTCGCTCCGTATCTGTTAGAGCTGTGTCTAACATAACATTGAAGAAGTCAGTTGGCATGTCCGGTTCAGTGGCGATCGTCTCTAGGCAAACCTGAATTGTTGAGAGGGGAGTTCGTAACTCATGACCGACAATAGCAATGAGGTTTCTTTGGGTTTGTTCAATCGCTTCAAGCCGATGATTTAATGTTTCCAAATCCCCATAAGCTTTAAGTAAACGGTATTGACCCGCCTGCAAATAGGTGACTAAGCGTTGTCCAAAAATGCTGGTATCTGTGCCTTGATGAACCGGAATAAGCGCTTGTCTGGGTAGCTCTAGCATAAGGCCGTACTGCTGCCATGCCTGCTCAACTTTTTCTGTTAATTCAGGGCGATATGCGGTAATGCGTCCGAGCAGCCACCGAGCAGCATGAAGACTAGCTTGCTGATCAAACGTCCAAATGCCCTCAAATCGCCGCATTTGATCAGTAGCTTTTGTAGATGCAGATTGCTCCCGACACACTAAGCAAGCGGAATATTGCTGACCCACAATGACCAGATGCCATTCTTGAGTCAAGGCATCATTGGGATGGAGTGGGATGGCTTCATAGGGGTCTGCGTCAACCACAAAACCCGACTCTTGCTCGGGGGCAGCGAGGATATAAACTTGGTCGGTCCGTTGTGCAATTTGCCGATAACGACGAATCTCTTGGCGATAAAATCGCTCGCGCTGAAAATTTGCGATGACCAGTGGAACATCTTCACCCGCTAAGACCAGATCTTCCAAGGCATGGGATAGTGCCACCAGAGACGATTTAAAATAAACTTGCGAACGTAGGAATGATAGATTTTGCAGCACATCCTTCAGTAGAGAATCTGACATCCGGGTTGAACCTCCTTAATCATCACTAGGTAAAAAAGTTGGAGCTAAAATCCGTTTTCAAGGATGCATAGCTACGGATAACAACTGAGTTTGTGCAGAATACGTTGGCTAAATTGGATTGCTTTAAGAATTCAGCTTCTACTGGTCACTGAACTAACCTCTGTTGAGGCGGGTCGGCTAGAATCCCAAAGTTCTTGATGACTGAAGCAATGCGCCTCTGAGAGTCGTAGTTGAGTCAGATCAACCTGGCTGAGAATTGCACCTGTCAACGTTGCCCCATCCAAGTTAACATCAGCCAAGTTGGCCCCCGTAAAGTTAACCCGACATAAATTGCTCTGTGAGAGATCGGCACCCCGTAGGTCAGCGTACCGGAGATCAGCTCCGGTCAGATTGGCCCGCTGTAAGTTCGCCGCTTGCAAATTGGTTAGCCTCAAGTCAGCTTGGGCTAGATAGGCACATTGTAGGTTTGCTCGCTCTAGATTGGCTCGGATCAAGCTAGCCTTGCTGAGGTTACTGGCGACTAAATGGGTTTCCACAAGCTGGGTTCGCCACATTGTTGCGGCAGAAAGATCGCTCTGGTCTAAGTTTGCACCCCTCAAAACTGCTAGGTTTAGATTTGCACCAGACAAATCAGCACAATGCAGGATTATTCCTTGCAAAGCAACCTCACTGAAATTAGCAGATGGCAGAATCATCCCAGTAAAGTCTCGCTCATGGGCTGCATAACGTTTTAAAAGCTCATTGATATCCATTGATACTGTCCCAATAATGTTGATATGTTGCCTAGGGGCTGTCGTCAGTTAGATGTCAAACTCTTGCTGCAAACAACTTGCAGCCCCTTTTCCAGTTTTTGGGTTTGGGCGTTCTATCCCTTATCCAATCAGGCTACTGGTGCTAACTGACGACACGCCCTAAATTGAGGCTGGCTTAACACTCAGAAATATCAGTCTCTGGCAGAATGCAGAAATTCGGATAATGTTGTGCAAATGCTATGTTGAGCCCTCAAGCGTTCCGAGGCATCAGCTCACGATAGAGGCCATACTGAGCCAGGCAGTCACTATTACAATTGCCAGAGCAATGGAGACGTTATTGTGCTTCTGTTTTGCAAGAGAAGTGGACGCCGCCACAGACACCGCTGATTTGTGTCTGATGGGTTGAGGTGCATAGCCATTGCGGCGACCTGTGAGATCTGTCGTGATACTCATGTTTGATTTAGGGTTTGTATTATTGGATGCTTTTTATATGAATTAAATGTAACGCAATTATTGCGTTATGTAAAAATAATTGACAAAAAAACAGAATTCTGAATCAGATAAGGGCATCCCCGTTCGCTCAATACACCAATATAGTGTAAATGAACTTATTTTAGGCGCTCTTGGAGTTGATGGTGCAGAGACAATGCGTCTTGGGTCGATGGGGCGATAGTTAAACAACCAAACTGATGGTGTTCTAGGAGAGAAGCGATCGTCACCACAACACCTTTGGGGGGGTGATGCGGATTTTGCTGAGGTAAATAAAGCAAGTCACCCATAACGGTCTGGAGTTGTTCAAAATTGTTAATGCCGCCACTGTCCATTTCATCATCAGACAACAGCACTAGCTGATCAAGATAATCGGCACCAAAGTGGAACTGGGCAAACTCATGGATGCTAGTGGTGGAGGTACGTCGGGGATTACCCTCAAGCAAAAATAAATTATCCTGCTCATCCACCACTGCATCCACATCAAAATGCCCCACATAGCCCATTTTTTGCAGATTGTGGGCGATCGCCAGTCCGGCTTGGGCAAAGGCAGGATACCAAGGCTCGGCGAGGAGTTCTTTGGCAATTAAAATCCCCGCACAACGACCAAATTCCAAAAACAGTTGATTACCCACATAGGTGATTTGCGGTTCTCCTTGACCCAAGGGAGGGATAAACAGCTCAATGGAGGGGGATTTGATCAGGTCAGTTTGAATCCATTGCTCAACAATGATGGGGGTTGCTGCTGAGGAATTGGTTTGGAAAAACGGGTTATTTCGTAAGGTTTTTAAAATGGTTGAGGGGGAGAAATTTAGGTTTTGCTGAAGGTGACGATCAAATCGCTCCTGACCCTTGCCATCAGCCCCGTCATCAATTTTGACGATGCAAGCTTGGTTGTTCTGCACAAACCAGTGCGCCATTTCGGCAGCGGTTTCTAAACTGGGGGCAATCATGCCAGGGGGGCAAGGGGGCAAGGATGGCTCACGCAACCATTGGGAGACCAGGGTGCGGAATCCAGATTTGGTGTTGATATAGTTGCGTAGCCAGAGCTGTTCGGGCTGGGGACTTTCGGGGAGCAAGACGGTTAGACCATATTGCGCTTGCAGGGTTGCAACCAGTTGGAAAAATTGGCGAGTGTTGGCGTAGGGAATCAGGGTTATGGTGCGGTTTGCGCCAGCAAATTCAACAATTCCCTGGATAAGCTGGGGTTCACGTAAGATATCTAAGCTAAGGAAGAGGCTGGGTTTTTGGGGAGAAAGATGTTGAATGGATGTATAGCCGACGGTGTGGTGCAGATAGGCTAAGTGGGGTATGGGGCGAGAGGTGAGCACCAGTTTGTGGTCTTGTTTCCAAAAGCAGGTGCGATCGCCATGTAATTCCCTGCGATAGACTAAATCGTCTTGTTGGGGGCCAGCTTTTTGGAGGTAGTCGATCGTGCCTTCGGAGTCATTGGAAATGATGACGGTGGGGATTGATTGGGGAGCGGTGGGCATGGACAGTTAGGCAAAGAGTTTCACGGCTTGTCCATGATACTTTGTCGTTCTCTAAAGACTTTTTGAATCATCGTAGTGATATTTGGCTTTTCATTCATCACTGCAATGAGAACTTGTAAATAATCTAGTCTTTCACTAATATTTTGGTCTTTACCCCTTTTTATTCTCTGCCTAAAGTGATGACAGAGGGTTACGCATCCGCAGCTTGTGTCTCAGCTTGCAACCAATCCAAATAACTTCCTGACCCTTGCAGAATCGGCAGCGCGATAATCTCCGGTACTTCGTAGCTGTGCAGGGTTTGAATTGCCGCTTCAACTGCCTCAAACAAGTCGGTGCGCGTTTTGATCAGCAGTTGCACCTCCGGTTCACGGCACACTTCACCTTGCCAGCGATAGACGCTCTGGATGGGAATTAACTGTACACAAGCTGCCAGATGCTGGGCAACAAGATGCTCTGCGATCGCCTTTGCTGCTGCCTCTGATTCACAAGTGGTGATGACAACGCAGTAGGTCATGAAGGGAACTGCGGGAAATCAATACATCCTATATAAAAGGAGAAAGGAGACCGGCGACTTTCCATGTTTCGTCTCGGTCTCCTTTCTCAGCTACTCCTCACACGCCCATTAATGTAGCGAACTAGATTAGACATGTCAAGGCTAATTTGAAGATATTGGTGAATTCGCACCAACCACCCCAAAACTGCCCAGCCGAACCGAGAGAGGTTCGGGGATCTCGATCGGGAACCCTCTCCCCAGAGGATCGGTCAACGATTCATCATAGAAGCTAACAACAACACTCATGCGTAGGAGCGATCGCTCCTCAAAATCTGAAAATATATGGCGACTGTAACTCTCAATGCTCAAGTCCCTGAGCGGGCTGTTTCTACCGATATGGTCAGAACCTACCTCCGTGAAATTGGTCGTGTAGCCATGCTGACCCACGAAGAGGAAATTGTGCTGGGTAAACGAGTGCAACAAATGATGGCGTTGCTAGCCCAGAAAGAGCAGCTCATGCAAACGTTGGGAACTGAGCCCAATCTAGAACAATGGGCTGAAAGTGCTGAACTCACGATCGCAGAACTTGAAAAAGCGATCGCCCAAGGCAAACGAGCCAAGCGTCAGATGATTGAAGCCAACCTGCGCTTGGTGGTTTCGATCGCTAAAAAATACCAAAAGCGCAATATGGAGCTATTGGATTTGCTCCAAGAAGGTGCATTGGGTCTGGAGCGGGGCGTCGAAAAATTTGATCCCACCAAGGGCTATAAGTTTTCCACCTATGCCTATTGGTGGATTCGCCAGGCCATTACCCGTGCGATCGCGCAGCAGTCCCGCACGGTGCGGCTACCGATCCATATCACCGAAAAACTCAACAAAATCAAAAAGACCCAACGGGAACTGTCCCAGAAGCTGGGTCGTGTGGCCACTGTTGCGGAGCTTGCCAAGGCGCTTGACCTAGAACCGGAACAAATTCGAGACTACCTCACCGCGTCCCGTCATCCCCTCTCCTTGGACATGCGCGTGGGAGATAATCAAGACACTGAACTCTCAGAGTTACTCGAAGACGATGGTGTTTCCCCTGAGCACTACACCACCCAAGAATCCCTGCGTCAGGATATCTATAACCTCATTGCGGAGTTGACCCCCCAGCAGCGTCGGGTGATTTCTTTGCGCTTTGGCCTCGAAGATGCGATTCCTCTATCGCTCTCTAAGATTGGTCAGCGCCTGAGCCTTAGCCGGGAGCGAGTGCGTCAGCTTGAACAGCAGGCTCTCAATCAACTACGGAAGCGGCGATCGCGGGTTCAGGAATATGTGGCCAGTTAGGGCGCGTCGTTATTCGCTCCTAGCTGCAACTGAAATTGTTGGTTTGTGTCTGGCGCTCGCAATGCTGATTGCGGGCGCTTTATCCCTTCTTTATTCTCTCCCCATAGTAATAAACCCGAATTATTCATGAGGTGGGCAAGGTGCAGATATCCCTTTGAGAGGCTACGCCCACTGACCACCCACGCTACGGTTGGCCTTAGACAATTCTTGATTCCTGCATTCTCAGTTCTGAGATGCAGGCTCAAACCCTGCCTCAACTAAATTTAGAGATAGTGCTCTATCATCAGCGCGATAGATCACAATGGGAAGATCCGTAAACATCTCCCAACCCACGGAACCGAGTAAATCCTGCCAATTCGTCTCAGCCTGTGGATCTTGCGGACGCGCCAACCGTTGGTGCGCAATGCCGGTGAGTGCCTCATGCCAAATTCCTGCCCCTGCAAACCGCTCCACCTGCTCCGGTGTGGCATCACTGACTTGCTGGGCGATCGGATCATCAGGATGCAATCGTTCTACCCAGCCGGAGGCCACGATACCATCGGAAAGATCATGATTAATTTCCCCTGGCGCACGGCAGAACAATACTACTGACCAGCGGTAGAGTTGTTGATGATCCAAGGCTTCGAGGTGTTCAGGTGGGAGTTGGTAGCCGATCACCGCTGGCCGCTCCGGAATCGGTTCCGGAATCGTCAGTCGAGTGTAATGCACAATTGTCTCCCGCTCCAACGTGTCATCGGTGGGCTTAGCAAGGGCAAACTCTAGATACCCGGCGCTCACCTGAGGCATATACCAAAAGAACGTGGGGTGTCCAGAAACGGTCAAGGGCAACACTCGACCCGGATTGAGGGCCACCGGAAACGGTTCAGCCGTCTGGCGCAAACAGTCATAGCCTTGGCGAGTTTCGGGGGGCAGGGCCGTCCGTCGCGTCTCAATGGCGGGGGGATTATCTGGACGCAACTCTGGAGGAATGGTAAGGTCGTAGCCGCGCCAAAGCTCGGTAGGAGGTGGACTGATTTCTTGTCCAGGGACTTCTGGGGCAGTGGGACGGGCTTTGGGCGGAGGTGGTTTAGCAATTGCGGGCGTTAGACTCGTCGTTGCCCAGGTGAGTAACAATAAGCCCAGCGGTAGCCCCAACTGGGAGCGGTTTAATCTAGTTTTGAGCATCATCATCAATCGTTTAGTCGATTTTGTTTTGGATTTTGGTTGTCACCCCGCTCGTTCTAAAATGCGCAATACAGCTGCTGCCTGTTTCTATTATGTCTGCTTTGTCTTCTACTCAACTGGAAAATAATCAACTGGCTCCTTGGCGATCGCCCCTCCAGATTGGCACTGTTACCCTCCAAAGTCGGGTGTTGCAGTCACCACTTTCAGGAGTGACAGATATGGTGTTTCGGCGGTTGGTGCGGCAATATGCCCCCACCTCTATGCTCTACACCGAAATGGTGAGCGCATCAGAAATTCATCACTTACGAAAGTTGCCCCAGTTGATGGCGATCGCCCCGGATGAGCAGCCAATCAGCATTCAGCTCTTTGACTGTCGCCCGGATTTTATGGGGGAAGCGGCTCGCAAAGCTGTGGGGGAAGGAGCGCAAACCATTGATATTAATATGGGCTGCCCGGTGAATAAAATTACCCGGCGAGGGGGCGGTTCTTCCCTGTTGCGTCAGCCTGAGGTGGCGGTGGCGATCCTTAAAGCGGTCAAGGCGGCGGTGGCTGTGCCCGTGACGGTGAAAACGCGTCTGGGCTGGAATGATGATGAGATCACGATCCTCGATTTTGCCCAACGCCTCGAAGCCGCTGGCGTGGCAATGCTCACAATTCATGGCCGCACGCGCCAGCAGGGTTACACAGGCGCGGCTCGTTGGGACTGGATCAGGCAAGTTAAAGCAGCAGTGAACATCCCAGTGATCGCCAATGGCGATATTGTTTCGGTGGAGTCAGCGGTGCAATGTTTGCAACAAACCGGGGCGGATGGGGTGATGTGTTCCCGAGGCACATTGGGCTTTCCGTTTTTGGTGGGGCGAATTGATCATTACCTAAAAACGGGGGAGCTGTTGCCGGAACCGAGCGCGATCGAACGGTTGCGCTGCGCCCAAGACCATTTGCGGGGGTTATGGGAGTATAAGGGCCAGCGGGGTTTATATCAGTCGCGCAAGCATATGGCGTGGTATTGCAAGGGCTTTCCAGGGGCGAGTGAGTTCCGCGATCGCTTGGCTCAGCTCGATAGTTTGGAGTTGGGTTTGGGGATTTTAGAAGAGGCGATCGGGGTGGCAGGGCAAGCAGCGGTGTCGACATGGGCTTTTGAGACTGTCAACAAGCCAAGACTAACTTAATAAGGCGTTGCTGATTTTGAAGATGAATCTTGCGCTACCCTCACCCAACCCTCTCCCACTGGGAGAGGGCTTCTTGCTCCCTTCTCCCACTGGGAGAAGGGCTGGGGAAGAGGGCGGTTTCCTCCCGCAATTATGCAATGCCACTTAATAGATATGGAATTGCCCAGAATGAAGCAGGGACAATCCCAAGGGGATTGCCCCAAACCCAGTCGGGGTCAGCACGGGGGCGTGACCCCTATGGAAAATGCTCGGTTTCAAAACGGCTCAGGCTTACTTCCCCTCTTTCACGCAATTAAACATCCGCAACGTCGCCGCCGCCGCATAGTTGCGTTGAGCCGAACTGTTGGGCGCAAAGCGGGTTCCCTGCTCATTCACCGGACTCGCCACACCACAATAAGCCGACATCCGTCCAATCAGATCCTTCGCCCAATGGGTTGAAGTATCCGAGAAGTTAAATGTCGCCTGGGTTGTGCTGAGAGTCGTGGACTGATTCTGCTGGGCCTTGGCATATTGGGCAGCTTTCTCCATTACCACCATCAACTCAGCGCGAGTCACAGGCTGTGAGGGCTTAAAGGTGCCATCGGGATAGCCCGTCACAATATTGTTGGCCTTCGCCCATTGAATCTTGCTGGCACTCCAACGATTTGCCGCCACATCCGGGAAAGGCGCAGCTGAAACTTGGGGGGCATTGGGATTAACGTTAGGCAACGCGCCCATTGCATCCAACACCATCGAAACCAACTGCTCACGGGTCAGCGTCGCTAAGGGACGGAAGGTGTTGTCTTCAGGGAACCCAGAAATAAAGCCCACACCAACAGCTGCCTCAATTTCTGTACGGTAGATATCGTTGGAGATATCCCGGAACGTGCTCGTTGTCGGTGGGGTGGGAGTGGGGCTAGGCGTGGGACTGGGGGTAGGACTCGGCGTGGGACTCGGACTGGGGGTGGGTGTAGCGTTCGGGTCAGGTGCAGGCGGTGTGGTGAGGTTCCCATCATTGGTAAAATACATATGCCCCAGTGTTTTGCCTTGGTAGTTGCGACGGGTCAATCGCCAACCTTCAACCAAGTTGAGCTTGAGCGGGGTATCGGCAACGCCCCCCCCTGTGCGGGCAATCAAAATTTCTTGGAGACCGGGGCGGCTACCAATGCGAGGGGTTCCCACCAACAGCACTTCGCCATTGCGGACGAGCGTGCGCAACAGATATTCCAAGGCAAAGTCTTCACCGTTAATTCGGATGGAATAGCCATTGCTATCAGCGTAGCGTTTGCAATGGCCAGAAAAGTCAAAGGTTGTCCAGAGCGGGTTAAGAATCGTGGGGTTGACGCCGCTCTCAGCCCAGCATTGCTGTTTGCCAGGGATTTGCTCCATAATCAGCAGACTGTACTGATTACCACCAAAAGGGGAGGCGACGACTGCAAAGGCGTTGGGGTCTGCGACTTCTTCTTGGTTAAAGAGGCTGGCTTGAGCCACTTTAACGCCGAGGGTTGCAGCGACGGTTAGGGTGGCGATCGCCGTCAGTCTGAGGGGGGATGCAAATTTCATGTGTGAGGTCTCCTAAATCTTGTGCCATCACCAGCATGGCAATTGTCCTACAATTCGCTGGGACAAGAGAGTAGAGTTTATGAAATTCAAAGAGTTCCCCTTGGCCTGACACATTTCAATCTGTACACCTACTGCTCAAACTAAAGAAGCCCCTTAGTAAGGTGAGGCTTCTTTGTTAATGCAGAGACAATTTCTGCTCGATCAAGAGAACACTTATACCGGAGCAGGGGTTTGCATCAAAGCAGCCTTGCGTGTGTCAAAGAGCTTAGAAAGGCTCTCAGTAATAATGTCCACAACCTTGCTGTCACAGGCTGTTAAAAAGGCCTCACCATCTAGTTCATCCTTAAAGAAGGCTTTTGAGGGGCCGAGCAACTCACGAATATGATCGAACCCCATAATTTTCACCATCATGGTGCTCAAGGGTGAATTCTTGATGTCATAGGGGGAATCGCTAAAGCGACCTTTTTCAAGCAGCTCCAGAACCTCACGTTCTAAAGGCAGTTCGAAAGAAACCTGCTGGGGCATCTCAGGCAGGAAATCTTCGAGCTTTTCAATCTGCAAGCCCATTGGATTCATCTCGCCCATGATTGTAGACAGGGGAATATCACGACCAAACCGACGGGATAGCGCTTCTAAAACCGCCATTGTCAAGAGCTTTGTCCCTAAATAGAGCCGAGCAATCTCGATATTGCGACCGGCGCGGGTCAGCAAATTATCATAGAAAGCTTGCTTGGGCTCCTGTTTGAATTCTTGAAAGACTAATTCTGGGGTTAAGAAATGCATAAACCCCTCCATCTTTTGGAGCGCGATCCGATATTCATTGACCGTATAGGAGCTGGGATTTTCAAGATTATGATTGGTCTCAGGGAGCAAACTCCAGGTATTGTCCAGAAAGCGGGCTGAACTGGGATTCGCAAAACTGCCAACATCCCGGTTGGCCATTCGCACAGCGCGTTGTACAGAACGCACTAACTCCTCCTCCTCAATCCCTAAATTACGCTCAGTGTTAATCGCCGCGATCCGATTGTAGAGATGTTCAGCGGGTGTTAAGCCTTCTTTGACTGGACGAAAGGGAATTGTTGCCTCAATACAAGCCACTATCTTCAAGATCAAACTCTCAGACAAAAAAGGTTCAAGCACTTTGGCACAAACAAGCGCACTCAAAAATTCGTTTTGACCCGCAAAGGGTGAGAGCTGCTGCCCTGGTGTAAAGGCAAACGCCTGCCTAACCAGTTCGAAGAAGGGATCATCCGGCAGGTCGTCACCTTCCCGGATATACAAATGATCTCGACGTTCCCGCACAAAGGGCGCAATATAAAACGTCAAGTTAAAATTCACACTCTGGTCAACCTGGACATAGACCAGGTCATGGAACAGTGCTGCCAACACTTCGATCGCGTTAGCAGAGCCGCCTACCTCAAAAATATGATCGGGGGTATGGAAATACCGCCATTTCCCGGTCATCGTCTGAACGATTAACTCTGCAATTTTGGAGAGGTCTGTATCGCTAATATTTACTTCAAGCTGGCGGGTTGCCCACTGAAGTTTATCGAGACAGAGCTGGTGATCATGATCAAAAGTCATTACTGAGTTTTGGGTTGCACCTTCACTTGACTTAACTGTTATTGTAGCCACCTTATGGGCAAGGGGCAGTTATTTTTCTACAGGCAATGCAACGTATCTTGGGCATTCGTTAGCAGCTTACCTAATCTCACCCACTACACGAGCAATTTCATACTCATCTTTTTATGATTGCTGTAGATGCAGGTAATTTAAGACCAAATAGACTCCTTATTTGGGTTACTCGACTTCCTGATTATAAATGTGCTGAACAAGCCTCCAGGTTATAAAGATGCGCCAGTAGCATCTGCATCTGATGCGTTACAGTTTACCACTGCGCTCATTATCAAGTTCGCAAAATGGAGATAAGGAGACTCGAACTCCTGACATCCTGCTTGCAAAGCAGGCGCTCTACCAACTGAGCTATACCCCCATACATTTTGTGGCTCTGTTTTTGAGTCACTTTTTCCATTATACAGATTACAATGGCGTTGTCTAGTCCCTTTTCAAAAAAACGGTGCTGAGGGAGTAGTGATGTTGGAGAGCGATACATACAAATGAATTACGTAGTTGCGACTTTCTATAAATTTGTGGCGCTGCCGGATTGTGCTCAGAAGCAGGCCGAACTCCTTGAGCAAAGCCAATATTGGTCAGTGCGGGGGACAGTGTTGCTCGCCACTGAAGGGATTAATGGCACGATCGCGGGCCGCCCTGAAGCGATTGAACAAGTTCTTACGGATCTCCATAGCGATCGCCGCTTTGCCGACCTCACCGTCAAAACTTCCACCGCTGCGGACTGGCCGTTCCGTGAACTCAAGATCAAAATCAAGCCCGAAATCGTCACCTTTGGTCAACCAGACATTAGCCCCAGTGACCAAGTGGGAACCTATGTTGCGCCCCAAGATTGGAACGAATTGATCCAAGATCCAGAGGTCACGGTGGTTGATACGCGCAATACCTATGAAGTGGCGATCGGCACATTTCAAGGAGCACAGAATCCCCAAACTGATTCCTTTCGGGATTTTCCGGACTATGTTCATGGCCACCTTGATCCCCAAACCCATCGCAAGGTAGCCATGTTCTGCACTGGCGGTATTCGCTGTGAAAAGGCGACGGCTTATCTACTCCAGCAAGGCTTTGAGGCGGTTTATCATCTCCAGGGGGGCATTCTGAAATACTTAGAAGATGTGCCCACTGAAGACAGCCTTTGGCAAGGGGAATGCTTTGTTTTCGACGATCGCGTAGCCCTCCGCTCTGGTTTAGAACTCGGCAGCCATCACCTTTGTAGCAATTGTGGGTATCCGATCGCCCATGACGCCACGGTTTGCCCCGATTGCCATGCACCTCAAAGCACTCACTGCGCCCAATAGGGTCGCAGAATACCCAATTCATGACCTAACTGCCGCAGTTGCTCGGCTGTGCCCATACAGATAATCAGATCTCCTGCATGGAGATAGGTATCTCCTGTCGGGCCGCCAATCAAGGTGCCATCCTCTCGCCGGATCGCCAGAACCAACGCCCCGGTTTGCATTCGCAGTTGGGTCTCGCGCAGGGTTTGACCCACATAGGGGCAAAGATCAACCTCGATCAGAAACTCATCTAAATAAAAGGAGCGATTGGTGCCGGTAATGATGCCATCGACAAAATCCATCACCCGAGGGCGTAGCGCAGCAGCAGCCAAGCGACGTCCCCCGGTCACATAGGGCGAAACTACCGCATCAGCCCCCACACGCTTGAGTTTCGTCACCGCTTCTTCGTTATTGGCGCGGGCGATCGCTCGCACCTGTGGATTAAGCGTCTTCGCCGAGAGTACCGTATACAAGTTATCCGCATCGGACTCTAGCGCTGAAATCAAGCAAACGGCCCGTTCAATCCCTGCCAAGATCAGATATTCATCCAGCGTGGCATCTCCTTGCAGCGTCGTAAATCCATGTTCTTTCGCCTCAATCACCGCTTCTGGGTTATTATCCACAATCACAAACGGAATCTTTTCAGCAGCAAACTCCAGGGCAATCTGATGGCCAGTGCGGCCGTAGCCACAGAGAATGTAATGGTGATTGAGTTGATCGATCACGCGGCGACGTTGACGGTTGCGGATTCCTTCTTGAAAATACCCCTGGATAATCGCCTCCGTAAAGCGGTTCACAATGTAGCCAATATTGATCACCCCCATAAAGATCAGTGCACTGGTAAACAACCGTGACTTTGCCCCCAGTGGTTTCACTTCCGAAAACCCCACTGTCGAGAGGGTAATGATGGTCATATAGGCTGAATCCGTTAACGACCAGCCTTCAGCCAACATGTACCAGAGGGTTCCCAAAACAAAAATGCCCCCCAAGCCGCCGATCCCCAACAGGAGTTGTTTGCGCAGGCGCTGATAGGTTTGGCTCATATTCATCCCCTGTTTACTGGAGTTTCGACTACCATTGATTTTTAATCGGACTGACGCAATTGAACCGATCGGGGTGAGAAGTCATCAGAATCTAAACCGTTTAAGCGTGTCAATCCTCCAGATTTTATTCTTTTTCCCTTTGTCAGGAGTTTTCCTATGAGTCCAAACGCCTTGCTCCAAGATCCCCCTGTGGTGAGTGACGCTCATTTTTCACCAGAGCAGTTCGATCGCGCTGTGATGACGACCTATGGCCGCTTCCCCATTGCCTTGGAGCGAGGTGAAGGGTGTCGCGTATGGGACACCGATGGCAAAGCATACCTCGACTGTGTTGCAGGGATCGCCACCTGTACCCTGGGCCATGCCCACCCCGCCTTGGTCAAAGCGCTGAGCCACCAAATCCAGAAGCTCCACCATGTCTCAAATCTCTATTACATTCCGGAGCAAGGGGCTTTGGCCCAATGGATTGTAGACCATTCCTGTGGCGATCGCGTTTTCTTCTGTAACTCTGGGGCGGAGGCTAACGAAGCCGCCATCAAACTAGCGCGTAAATATGCCCACGATGTCCAAGAGATCAAACGTCCAGTAATTCTCACCGCCAATGCCAGTTTCCACGGCCGGACATTGGCGACCATCACCGCCACCGGCCAAACCAAATATCAAAAAGGTTTTGAGCCGTTGGTGCCTGGGTTTGAATATGTACCCTACAACGATCTGCAAGCCCTAGAAAATGCGATCGCAGATATCGATGAAGGCGATCGTCGGGTGGGGGCTGTCCTCCTGGAACCACTCCAAGGTGAAGGCGGGGTTCGTCCTGGCGATTTAGCTTATTTCCAAGGTGTTCGCAAAGTGTGTGATGAGAATGGCCTGTTGCTGATCCTCGACGAAGTACAAGTGGGGATGGGCCGCACGGGCAAAGTGTGGGGCTATGAGAACCTGGGGATTGAGCCGGATGTCTTTACCAGCGCCAAGGGTCTTGGGGGCGGCATTCCTATCGGGGCGATGGTCTGTAAATCGAGTTGTGATGTATTGCAACCGGGTAATCATGCCAGTACGTTTGGCGGCAACCCCTTTGCCTGTGCTGCTGGGTTAGCTGTTGCTCAAGTCCTGGAGAGCGAGGGTTTGCTAGCCAATGCCCAAGAACGCGGCGAACAGCTAAGGGCTAGTTTGAGTGCGATCGCGGTCCAATACCCCCAGCATATTGCCGAAGTGCGGGGTTGGGGTTTGATTAACGGAGTTGTCTTGAATGATGAGACTGAATTGACTTCAATCAATATTGTTAAAGCGGCAATGGATGTGGGTTTACTTCTCGTTCCTGCTGGGCCAAAGGTGGTGCGCTTTGTGCCGCCGCTGGTGATCACGGCTGCGGAGATTGAGGAAGCGGTGCAGAAGTTTGGCGAGGCGATCGCGGCGGTGGGTTAGAGCACAGTTTGCAATCTTATTGTTAAACCCGGATGTCAGGGGGCCAGCCCCCCGACACCTCCCGCTGAGGGGGAGATTGCCCCCTCAGACTCCTGCAATAGGGGCCAGTATGTTCAACCCCACCAGTTTCCCCCAGACTTTAAATGCTGATGCTGCACTTGTGTTTCGGCGATCACGAATTACCAAATTATTTTCTTAAGTCCCATAGTAAGTAGGTTATTAGCTCCTCAAGTTTTTTAGTTGAAGGCTACCTGAGCCGCTTGCGGCGTCACCCCCTTTTTGCAAGGGGGGATCTCGTTAGCAATACGTTTAAATTCAACCCAACCCCATGTTTTCAGCAATCCTTCAGTCAGACCGCCTACCATCTCACCCATGACCCCCAATCCCCCTGGCCAAGACTATCTCACCCCAGCCGAATCTGCGGCAGTTGATGCCGCATTGCTTTCAACACCAGAGAAATTCCTTACCCGCCTGACGATTTCCTCATGGCGGGTGCTGTTGCGCATTGCTCAAGATCAAAATGTGGCCATTGAAGCGCTTACGCCGGAGCAGATTATCGCCTGGTTTGAGCAAGATAGCAAAACGCGCCGTGAGCAAGGGGTAGATGCGGCAGTCTTGAAATGGGACTCCCAATAAATTGGAGTTAAGCATTAAACGTGGCGTACTGGCTTCAACGGCTGTGGATTGTAATTTTGATGTCGGGCCAGGTGATATGGCGCATGGTAGTGGGGGCAAAATATCCCCGCTGCTATCGTGAGCAGCTTTTTCGGACGGGTCCAGGTGCGATCGCGCCTGTCCTCATTGTTGCGCTCTGTGCCAGCGCAATTTTCACGATCCAAACCGCACGAGAGTTGACCCGCTTTGGCGCTGTGTCGGTGATCGGTGGTGCTTTTGGTTTGGCTTTTTGCCGGGAACTCAACCCGATTCTGGTCGCCTGCATCCTCGCGGGACAGGTGGGTTCTGCCTTTGCAGCGGAGTTGGGAGCAATGCGTGTCAGCGAGCAAATTGATGCCTTGGTGATGTTGCAAACCAACCCGATCGATTTTCTGGTGATTCCTCGGGTGTTGGCCTGTTGTGTGATGCTCCCGATTCTGACGATCTGTAGTTTGAGTTTGGGTTTGGTGGGGGGCATGATCGCGGCGGGTCAGTTTTACCAGGTTGCCCCCCCGGTCTTTTGGGAGGCGATCGCCCAGACTCTAACCCTGGAAGATCTGGGACTGATGTTGCTCAAGAGTGGTCTTTTTGGTTGGGTGGTGGCGTTGATTGGTTGTACTTGGGGACTGACCGCTCAGGGGGGCGCGAAACAAGTGGGGGAAGCTGCGACCCAAGCGGTGGTGAACACTTGGCTAACCATTTTTGTGCTGGATGTGGCGATCGCGGCAGGCAGTGCAAATTTGCCTTGGACATTGGGTTAGGCGGGTGGGGGACTGACTCAGATAGCCCCGCTATAATGAGCATGAACTAATCTTTATTGCGTGATCGCGGGGTTGGAGTTGACAGTGGCGCAGATGTTGAGTTGTTAAAGGTTGGGCGATCGCAATCAATACTAAGTCATGAAGATTTTGACATTTATAGTAACTGTTTTGGCAGTGCTAGCCCTACCAGCAGCATTCATTGCCGCACTCTTTCATCCCAATAAATATCTTGCCCAAGGGATACGGGGTGCAGTCGAGTGCGACACTCCGGGAGTCATCATTTTCTTTGCTGTGTTGAGTTATGTGGTTTATGGCTTGGCTTTGGGGGTTTATGGCTTTGGATGGCAACGACAGCGATCGCGTTTGCATCTGGTGGGTTTTGCGCTTTGTCTAGCAATCCTAATGGGGATGTTTCCCAATACCAAATTAGCCTTTCAGGAAGAAGCCCAAATGCGTCAACCCTGCGAGGATAAATTTAAGCAATTTGAACTTCAAAGTCTTTTGAATGAAATACCTGCACATCTTCCATTTGCGTTTGGGAAAGCTGCCTTCGTTAATCGAGGTATCACACAATATTATGAGTTCTAGAGAGAAGGTATTTAAGGCCATTCAGAAACGTCAGCTTGTGAGCTTCTCGAACAACACACGCTGGCGTCAGTTTGTGGAGGCGATCGCAGAACTGCCCCCTCAATTTCGTGTCAAATGGCTTTTTGACGATGAACCATCGTCTTGGGGGTCATTGTTCAGTCCAGTGGAGGGTTATATTGAGCAAGGTCGTCTAGGGCCAATTCCCTTCGGGAAATCGAGTGGGTAGAAATTGATCCGATTCAACGTCAGCGTCGGGGAGCACTGGTGTCTGATTTAGCACTTGATCACTCAGAAAAAATTGAATCAATTTTGATCACATATCGGCTCACGTTCTCTCGGAATGGCAAAATTCACCGAGTCTTCGGCTATCAGTAGCATGGAAGAAATTGAATAAATTCCTTATACAAACCCAAACTATTTCCTAGCCCACAGCATACTCTGTGAATTGACGCTTGAACGGCAACTGTAAACCCAAGACAATATCAGTTTTAGGGATTCCCATTGCCACCAGTTCAGCCGCCACATCACTTTCTAGACCATTATGCTGAAGCCAGATCTTGTTATCTTGAATATTGAGATGCAAGGCACAACCATAAACACGGCGATCGTTCAGCCACCCCATATACACAAGTTGATAATGGTCATGCTGAGTATCACAAATCAACTCAGTTTTAACGTCCTGCTGATCACCACTGAGTTCCAAATAAGCCTGTAGCAGGTTTTGAATCTTCTCCCGATATCTGTCTAATCTATCCATTGCGCGATCGCCTCCTGATTGGGTTGATAGATAATCAGCTTCAGATTTTGCTCATTGATCGTCTTCTGAACAACTTTGGTCGCAAAGATTGAAGCGTAAGCATCAGTTGGAACAGCCAGATACAGATGATGCTCTGGATACTGCTCCTGTAACAGAGAGCGATAGGTCAGATACTGACCCAGAGCTTTATGGAATTCACTAATTGCAGAGGGTTGGACAAAACTCTTGACTTCAATAGCAATTTTCTGATTTTGTCGTTCCGCAGCTAAAAACTTCTCAGCGCCAAGGTCAACGTAGAGCTTTCCTAACTCATAAAAGAGTAGAAGTGGGTCATGGGTAATCGTCCAGCCATCTTTTTCGAGGGCGTGGCGAACAATATCATGAAAGGTATCCTTCCTAGACATCGACTCTAGGAGATTGATTCTCCAGTTGACCGACGTTCATTATGATAACCAATCATCGGTCTTTTCAACTTGAGCCTGAATTTGAAGCACCTGACTCTCCCTAGAAAACATTTGAGGAATACTAAAGTTCGGGTCGTTGCTAATCTCCCCTTTCACCGTATGATAACTGCGATCGCCCTCCCCAAACCCCAATGGATAACCCTACCCTCACCGCTCTCCAACGCCTGATTGAAATTGTCGCCCAACTGCGATCGCCCGAGGGCGGCTGTCCGTGGGACTTGGCCCAAACCCCCCAAACTCTGATCCCCTACATCATCGAAGAAGCCTACGAAGCTGTTGCTGCGCTCCAAAGTGAAAACACCGACGACATTGCCGAAGAGCTAGGAGACTTATTGTTGCAAGTGGTGCTGCAATCCCAGATCGCCCAGGAATATGGTCAGTTTGATCTCGCCACGGTTGCCAATGGCATCAGCGATAAACTCATCCGCCGCCATCCCCACGTTTTTGGAGATCTCAAAACCAATGATGTGGAACAAGTGCGGGCTAACTGGGACGCGATCAAAGCCCAAGAAAAAGGCCTCTCCCCCGAAGTCGCTAACCGCCTAAGTTATAAACTCGCCCGCTATGCCCGCACTTTACCCCCGATCGCCGCCTGTGCCAAAATCTCCCACAAGTCTGCATCGGCGGGCTTTGAATGGGAATGCATCGAAGATGTGTGGGCAAAATTCGAGGAAGAACTCGCCGAATTTAAAGAAGCCGTGCAGAGTGAGGATAAGGCTCACCAAGCGGCTGAACTGGGGGATTTGCTGTTTACGGTGATCAATCTAGCGCGGTGGTACAAGATTGATCCTGCCCAGGCTCTTCAGGGTACAAACCAACGCTTTATCAACCGCTTGACTAAGATTGAAGATGTCGCCGATCGTCCCCTAACAGACTACAGCCTAGAAGAACTAGAAGCTCTCTGGCAGCAAGCCAAGCAGCAATTGGCGCAGGGATAGAAAGCAGTTTAAGCTGAGCGAGAGGGTCGCACCTTTGCCTTGCCCACGGGCAACTCCAATACGGGGACGGTAAAAGTTACTGTTGAGCCCAAATGCTCACCCATACTAAAAAACTCAATTGTGCCGCCCATCGTCTCAACCAACTTTTGAGAAATCGCCAAGCCCAAACCTGTGCCACCGTAAGCTTTAGTGCGCGAGGCATCCACCTGGCTAAAATGTTTAAAGAGCTTATCCCGCTTGTCGAGGGGCACACCAATACCGGTATCCGCGACCCGAACCTTCGCTAAACCAGGCAGGGCGCGATCGCCCACCAGCACCTGTTGCCGCATCAACTCAGCGCTGATTGTAATGCCACCATCATGGGTAAATTTAATGGCATTCCCCACAAGATTGAGCATAATCTGCAACAGCCGTTGGTAGTCACCATACATCTGGATGGGCTCCTTCGAAGGCAAGGGCATAATTTCAAAGCTGAGACCTTTACGGCTGGCTAGGGGTTGGGTTTTAGACTCCACATCTTCAAGCAAATCGGGGAGCGAGACTTCGTTAAACTCCAGTTCTAGCTGCCCCGATTCAATTTTGGCGATATCTAAAATATCGTTGATGATGTTGAGCAAGTGAAGCGCTGATTTGTGCGCTTCTGTGAGAAATTCTTGCTCCTCCTCTTCATCATCGGCCATGCCATCCAGGATCAAACGCAAAAAGCCGATAATGCCATTGAGGGGTGTTCGCAGCTCATGGGACGTACTGGCTAAAAATTCACTCTTGAGCCGGGACGCATCGGCCGCCTGTTGTCCGGCTTGTTCCAGTTCTCGATACAAATTGGCATGGGCAGTGGCTGTCCCCACATGCGTGGCCAACTCCCGCATGAGCGCAATCTCGGCATCGTTCCAATTCCGGCGGCGATCGCACTGTTGCAAACAAATTAGGGCATTGCGTCGGCCCTTATAAAAGGTTGAAACCGATAGCATAGACTTGACACCAAACCGACTATGCTCCACATATTCCACCGAAAGGGGTTCACTGATGAGCATTGTCTGTTGCAAGTACGGATCAGCCTTGGCTGTCAAGCGCTCACCCAGCATGGAGGAATAGCCCGGTGTGCAATATTCCGAATCCACCTTAAACAGTTGTGCGGCTTCATCAAACGAAATAATCAGGCAACGGGTAACATTGAGACCATCCCCGAGTAATGTAACCGTTTGCTGCCACAGAATCTCTAAATCCAGGGTCAGATGGATATTACGAGAGATACTGTTCAGGAGATTTTGATAGGGATTTCGGCGAATACTCCGGGTGATTTGCTTGACTAAATCTTGATAGCTCGGTTCAGTCAGTGTTCGAGGTAGGGCAGCTTGACGGCGCAATACCTCTTCTTCAATTAATCGCCCCATCACCAAAACAGTGGTAATCGCCCCATGACGCTGGAGAATCGGACTGATAATCAGCTCTAGAGCCAAGGCGCGATCGCCATAGGTAAACAAACAATGATAGTTTTCCGGAACTCGGCGTTCCATAACCCGTCGAACCGTTGCAAAGTAGGTGTCTGGGTCAACTGGACGCAGCAAGCGATTAATCTCAGCCAAAGAGATCTCGCTAGGGGTAATGTTTTGCTCACTCAAAACGGGGCCAAAAAACGATGAATAGCAACCCGAGCTATCCTGCATAAAGACTAGCTCTGCCCCGAGTTCTTGCCACGAGGTCAAATTTTGAGTCGTCAATACACTAGCCATTGCGTCAAGTTTAAGCGTTTTTACTTGCGATCTAAACGTTATTGTGGGGCAATTCTGTTGCTTACTACAATTGCCAATTACTCCAATTACTTACTAATCAGTCATTCCATTCACCCCGCGGTGGTACAGGCGGGTTGCGCCGAAAGGTTCGAGCCAATTCTTCATCCGGATTCCGTTCTCCCCGGAGCCATTGTTTAATGGCAGTCTCAATGATGCGACTGGGATCATTGCTCAAATGTTTTAACTGCTCCACAAGATCAGCGTCTAGCCGAATGGAGAGTTCAACTTTCTCAGCGAAACGCTGAGAAATGGTGGATGGATCAGTCATGGTTTCCCTATCGATTGCATAGCTTTCAATCATTGTACAAAATTTACGTTTGCTGCCCGAGTTGCTACGCAACGCCTTAAACATATCGTTGGATACAGCAATGTTCAAACGGTACGCTAATCATCAGCGTTACAATCTCGCCAACTTCAGCACTGCTCACTTCAATTTAGATTTTGACATGTCCTCCCTCTTGACTCGTTTAGAACAATACACGCTCCGCTGCCCCCAAGAAGTGCTTCGGGTCACCGCTTGGGAAGATAATATCGAAAATATTGTGTTGATCTTTCGTGGCTTTTCTAGTTCCCTAACCTGTCCCACGGCTACTGATCCTGATGTACCGATTCTGACAGTAGCGGCTCGAATCGACAGCATCGATCGCCTGATTGCCCCCTATAACCCTGAGCAACCGCAATATCTGGCGCAAGGTCTGGCAATAGCTGAAATGGAAATGTATCTCGCAGCGCTTGACATCTAGAGGCTCTCATCAATTCGTTCCCAGAGCATTGTCTGGATCTGAGGCAACACAGGGGGATTGCCCCGCCAAGCCTCTCCTTGCCCAAACAAAACATAGATGTAAACAACCCAAAACTGGACGGAATCTCGCTGACTGCTTACCATAGGGCTGTTCATGTGGTGTGAACAAATTTGAAGATTGCGCAAATTGGCAACAAATCAAATTAGCAGTTGTTCTCTATTGGTGTGAGGAGCTTAAGCAGCCCATGGTAATATCCCCGATTCAGCGTCCCCAAACAGCCCCCCCTAGCGTTTCTGTACCGACAACACCCTCATTATTGGGTTTGGGGGCGATCGCCGCCCAGCCAGAATTGCTACCCAAAAGCCCGTTGCTGGGTACAGACGGGATTCGGGGTCAAGCGGGTGTATTCCTCAGCCCAAGCTTGGCGATTGAAGTGGGCTATTGGGCAGGCCAAGTCCTGCGGCAGCAGTCGGCAAGTCTTGGGCCAATTATTTTGGGTCAAGACTCCCGCAATTCGAGTGATATGTTAGCAACGGCTCTCGCTTCAGGTTTGACTGCTGCGGGTCTAGAGGTTTGGCATGTGGGTTTATGTCCCACCCCTTGTGTATCGTATTTGACGCGTCGGACTGCCGCGATCGGCGGTGTGATGATTTCTGCGAGCCATAATCCGCCTGCGGATAATGGCATTAAGTTTTTTGGCCAAGATGGTACTAAGCTCCCCAAAGCGATCGCCCGTCAGATTGAAACCGGAATTCGGGGTCAATGGTCGGGTGAGATGCTGCAAGGGGCTTGGGGTCGCTACCATGCTCAACCGGAACAAGTTCAGCATTATACCGATGCCCTCCGCCAGACCCTGGCAGATATCACCAACTTTCGGGGTTTAAAAGTTGTGTTGGATCTCGCTTGGGGCGCAGCGGTTCATACCGCACCCCAGGTTTTCCAAAGCTTGGGCGCACAAGTCTTCTCGCTCCATACCCAGGCCGATGGCGATCGCATTAATGTGGGTTGTGGTTCGACCCATCTCCAGCCCCTGCAACAAGCGGTGGCCCATTACCAAGCCGATCTGGGGTTTGCTTTTGATGGTGATGCCGATCGCGTCATGGCTGTCGATGCCCAAGGCCGAGTTGTGGATGGAGACTATATCTTGTATCTCTGGGGCCAAACCCTGATGAACCGGGGTCAGCTTCCTGAAAACTTGCTGATTGGTACAGTTATGGCCAACTTGGGTTTTGAACGGGCCTGGGAAGCTTTGGGGGGCACACTCCACCGCACCCCTGTTGGCGACCAGCATGTGCAAGCAGCCATGTTTGAAACAGGTGCGATGCTCGGTGGTGAGCAGTCGGGGCATATTCTTTGCCACCATCATGGCGTCTCGGGCGACGGTCTCCAGACCGCACTTCACCTCACAGCCCTAGTGAAACAGTCCGGGGCAACTCTGGCGCAATTGCGCGATCAAAGCTTTACGACCTATCCCCAACTCTTGCGTAATGTGCGCGTCGAAGACCGCGATCGCCGGGCCCATTGGCAAGACTGTGAACCGCTCCAGAGCGCGATCGCCCAAGCTGAGCAAGATTTGGGTGCAGCGGGTCGGGTCTTGGTACGAGCCTCCGGCACAGAACCCGTGGTACGGGTGATGGTGGAAGCGGCTGATGCCCAAGCGGCGGAGCATTGGACAGCTAGTCTTGTCGCTACGGCTGAGCAGCATCTGGCTTAGAACCACAGTTTTGTGTACGCCTGTAGTGCGGACTTATGTAAGGTTAAAAATTTAATCCGGTAATTGTGTAGGGTGGGCATTGCCCACCACAAGCCAGTTTTGGCGATCGCGTATTACCGAGTTTTTCTTAAGTTCCATGATTTCGTCCAACGCCAACCTGCTCCCCATTTTGGGGTAAGGAATAAGCCTTGACAGGCTGAAGCCTGCACTACAAATTATGGTCTCTAACTTGAGCGACGTAACCCGACAGCGATCGCGCTCCCACCTAGCAATGCCAGCATTAAACTGGGTTCGGGCACCGATGTGGTGTCCGTTTCAGAGCCAGGGGGCGCGGCTGCCAGCGGTCGCAGCGCAATGTTATCGACATATTGCTGAGGGGTGTTCGCGGCCTGCACATAGGGACGCTGCACTTGGAGGCGCACTTCATGAAGACCAGGCAGTACATCCAACACCTGACCGTGTAAGGTTGTTTGCTTCAATCTATTGGCGGACACAGGGGATAAGTTGTGCTCGGCAATAACTTGACCATCAAATAGCAACGAGAAAAGACCCCCCGCTAAATTGAAGCTTTGGTTCCAGACTGCAATATCTGCTGTTAATTCAAAGCTACCTGCCGCCAAGTCTACAAATTGGGCAATGCCACCACCCGCGGGTTGGCCAGACGCAAATGTATTTTGGCCAGCATGGAATGCCAGACTCTGCTCCCCTCCCGTTGCAAAGATCGTCGCTTCCGGAACCAACGTCGGAAATAAAGGCTGACCCACCGTGCCATTGGGGGTGTTAAACACCGTCCAGCCACTGAGATCGCCCGTTTCAAAATCACCATTAACTAGTAAAGCGGCCTGGGCCGCGGGGTAACTGTTGGCGATTAAACCCATTGCACTAATCGCGCCCAGCCAAAATGCGGTTCTATTCATAATGTTCTCCAGAGTCACTAGCGCTCAAACACTGTGGGGTATGGTTTTGCGGTAGGTTGCACCCTGGTATTGAGGCAGCAGTTGTGCTCTATGCACTGCCAAAGGCAATTGATTGCTGCTTCGGTTTGCTTGTCCAGACAGAGGCGAAGCTAAGAATTCACTGATGTTGCTTAAGACTAACATCAGATTTAACCAATTTAAGGATTTTTTTGTTTATAGAGAATAATTCTTAGCGTAACAGTTAAGAGTGCGATCGCCTGTTTGTTCCATTCCCCTTAACCCTCCACCCGTTCTCCCTTACCACCAAGCTGTTCGGGAAACACCACTTACGAACTCAGGGGAGGTACAGGCACTATAGAGAAGAAATAATTGATAGACCCAAAGCCGGAACCCCTAAGACATTGCTGTGGTTTTCAGCCGAGGAAAATTTAGTAGATAGCGCGGAGTACTATTTGAACTATGCCCAAAGTTGTTGGTATCGATCTCGGAACCACAAACTCTTGCGTCGCCGTTATGGAAGGGGGCAAGCCCACCGTAATTGCGAACGCTGAAGGTTTTAGAACCACCCCTTCTGTGGTCGCCTATGCCAAGAATGGCGATCGCCTCGTGGGTCAGATTGCCAAGCGTCAGGCTGTTATGAATCCCACCAACACCTTCTACTCCGTTAAGCGCTTTATTGGTCGCAAGTATGAAGAAGTGAATGTAGAAACCACCGAGGTTTCCTATAAAGTCCTGCGGGATAGCAATGGCAACGTCAAGCTGGACTGCCCAGCCCTAAGTAAGCAGTTTGCCCCGGAAGAAATTTCTGCTCAAGTGCTCCGCAAGCTGATTGAAGATGCCAGTCAATACCTCGGTGAGAGCGTGACCCAAGCGGTGATTACCGTTCCAGCTTATTTCAACGACTCTCAGCGCCAAGCCACCAAAGATGCGGGCAAAATCGCTAACGTGGAAGTGCTCCGGATCATCAATGAGCCCACCGCTGCATCTCTGGCTTATGGTTTGGAAAAGAAGAGTAACGAGACGATTCTGGTCTTTGACCTCGGTGGGGGGACTTTCGACGTCTCTGTCCTGGAAGTGGGTGATGGCGTTTTTGAAGTACTGGCGACCTCTGGTGACACTCACCTGGGTGGTGATGACTTTGACAAAAAGATCGTAGACTTCCTGGCTGAGAGCTTCAAGAGTGTCGAAGGCATTGACCTTCGTAAGGATAGCCAAGCTCTGCAACGCCTGACTGAAGCGGCAGAAAAAGCCAAGATTGAACTCTCTAGCGTCACTCAAGCTGAGGTGAACCTGCCTTTCATCACAGCTACCCAAGACGGGCCCAAGCACCTCGATACGACCTTGACCCGCGCCAAGTTTGAAGAGATTTGCGCTGACCTGATTGACCGTTGCCGCATTCCCGTCGAGAACGCAATTAAGGATGCCAAGCTCGATAAGAGCGCGATTGATGAAATCGTGCTGGTGGGTGGTTCTACCCGAATTCCCTCCGTTAAGGAAGTGGTTAAGAAAGTTCTCGGCAAAGAACCCAACCAAACCGTGAACCCGGATGAAGTGGTTGCAGTCGGTGCAGCAATTCAAGGTGGTGTGTTGGCTGGCGATGTCAAGGACATTCTCCTCCTTGATGTGACGCCCCTCTCCTTGGGTGTGGAAACCCTCGGTGGCGTGATGACCAAAATTATCCCCCGTAACACTACGATTCCCACCAAAAAATCTGAGGTGTTCTCCACGGCGGTGGATGGTCAAACCAATGTGGAAATTCACGTTCTCCAAGGTGAACGGGAAATGTCCAAGGACAACAAGAGCCTTGGAACCTTCCGCCTCGATGGCATTCCTCCCGCAGCGCGAGGCGTCCCCCAAATCGAAGTCACCTTTGATATCGACGCGAACGGGATTCTCAACGTAACTGCTAAAGACAAAGGTACTGGCAAGGAACAGTCGATCAGCATCACAGGTGCATCGACCCTACCCAGTGATGAGGTGGATCGCATGGTGCAAGAGGCAGAAGCTAATGCCTCTGCTGATAAGGATCGCCGCGAAAAAATTGATCGCAAGAACCAAGCCGATACGCTGGTTTACCAAGCCGAGAAGCAAATCAGTGAACTGGGTGACAAGGTTCCCGCTGAGGAGAAAGCTAAGGCAGAGGGTCTAATTAAAGACCTTAAGGACGCTGTTGCTAGTGAGGATGATGCCAAAATCCAGACTGCAATGCCTGAGTTGCAGCAAGTGCTCTACTCCATCGGTAGCAGTGTTTATCAGGATACGGCCGGTGAAGCTGGCGCAGCACCGGGTGGTGCACCTGGCGATGAAGCGCCCGGTGACGGCGGTGACTCTGCGGGTGGTGGCGATGATGTCATCGATGCGGAGTTCTCTGAGAGCAAGTAGATCTCTGAGCGCGATTAAAGTTTCGGTCTAATGGACAGATAGACTGATTTGAATTGAAAGGGCTTGGCCGGAGGGTCAAGTCCTTTTTTTGGGTGAACCTTGCCCTTAAGCCACAGCCGCCAACGGCTCCCGCAATAAATCCATCACCTCATCCACATAGGCATGAAACTCTGGCTGACGCTTGAGCAGATAGTCCCGCTGGCTGGGCAGTTGTAGTATCATCTCCCGACGAACAGAACCAGGATGGGCAGTGAGCACATAAATGCGTTGGGACAGAAACACCGCTTCACCCACATCATGGGTAATCATCAAAATGGTGCAATGGGTGCGCTGCCAAATATCCAGCAAGAATTCCTGCATTGACGCTTTGGTTTGCACATCCAACGCGCCAAAGGGTTCATCCATAAGCAGAATTTTGGGTTGTGTGACGAGTGCTCGTGCGATCGCCACCCGTTGCTTCATGCCCCCCGAAAGTTCTTTGGGATAAGCATTCAGAAACTTTGTGAGTCCCACCATCTCTAGGTGATGGGCTGCCCGCTCCCGGCGCACATGCCGTTGTAAACCCTGGAGTTTTAAACCAAACTCGACGTTTTCTTGCACGGTCATCCAGGGGTAGAGGGTGTAGCGTTGAAACACCATACCGCGATCGCTGCCTGGCCCCTGCACTGCTTCTCCATCTACCCTAATGCTACCGGAGGTCGCCATATCCAACCCAGCAACTAAGCGCAACAGCGTGGATTTTCCTGAGCCGGACGCCCCCACTACGCAAACGAGTTCCCCCGTTTCCACATGGAGATTAATATCTTTGAGCGCGGTGACCACGCCCTTGCGAGTGGGGAATTGTTTATAAACGTTGCTCAGTTCAAGGTGCATTAGTTGCAGGGTTTAGAAAGGATGGGAACGAAGTCGGTTACACAATAACCGTCGATCTTCAGCATAAAAGCCCTTACCCAGCCGAACTGCCAGATTGCATACAAAATCAAGGTTTCACTTGGGCCAACTGATCAGGTGCAAAAACACCATGCTCGGTAATAATGCCCTTGATTAACGCAGCAGGGGTAACATCAAAAGCCGGGTTATAAAAATTTACCCCCTCAGCACAAATCCGGGTTTCGCCCACTTGATAAATTTCTTGAGGATCGCGCTCCTCGATCGGGATTTCTGCGCCCGTCGCTAGCTTAAAGTCAATCGTAGAAACGGGAGCAGCCACATAAAAGGGCACATTGTGGGCTTGGGCAATTACGGCTAAGCCATAGGTGCCAATTTTATTCGCAGCATCACCATTGGCGGTAATGCGATCAGCGCCCACGACCACCAGATCAACTAAGCCGCGTTGCATACAATGGGCGGCCATGTTGTCGGTAATTACCGTCACTGGAATGCCCGCTTGGACACATTCCCAAGCCGTGAGTTTTGAGCCCTGGCAACGGGGTCGCGTTTCATCCGCAAAGACCTGTTTAAGTCGTCCCTCTCGCCAAGCCGAACGAATAACCCCGACTGCTGTGCCATAGCCTGCGGTGGCGAGTCCCCCCGCATTGCAATGGGTCAGCAAGGTAACTGCCTGGGGTTCAGAAGGCAAAATACTAACGCCATGATCGCCGATCGCCTGACAAGTCCGCAGATCATCGGCTTGAATGGCTTGGGCCGTTTCCAGCAGTCGGGCTGGGATGGCGGTCACATCCCCCTCTGTTTGGTTAGCCGCCTGCAACTGCCGTTCGATCGCCCAAAACAGATTCACGGCGGTGGGGCGGGTTTGGCGCAGCCGGATAGCGACGTCTTCTAGGGCAGCAAGGAAAGGGGTGCGATCGCGTTCGGTAATTTCCCGTGCCCCCAAATACATGCCATAGGCGGCTGCCACCCCGATCGCAGGCGCTCCCCGCACAATCATGGTTTTAATCGCCACAGCCATTTGTTCGCTGGTGGTGATGTTCACAGTGGTGTAGGTCTCAGGCAGTCGGGTTTGATCAATCAAAACAACTGCGTTGTTTTGCCAAGTAACGGGGTAAATTTCACGCATAATGGATCAGGCGATGGAGTTTAGGGTTAAGCACCAGAATGGGATGAATCCCCCCTAACTCCCTTGGTAAGGCAGAGGGTTAGCGTAGTTGGGGGGATGCCAAGAATCAGTTCTGTCGGTTTTAGCCTACCGGAATTTGACGCAAATCTTGAGGGGCGCAGTGAAGAGATTGGGGTTAAAGGCAAACGGCTATCTACTGTCGCTATTGGTGGGGGCGATCGCGGGCGGCTGTGGAGGCTACCCTCAGGTGCTAAACTTAACCTACGATGCGGGGGGTCGAGCGCTCAACAGTCCTGCTTCGGAGTTGTCGCCACAGTTTACGGGAGAGTATTTGGTATTTGTCTCCGATCGCAATGGGTCTCATGATGTGTATCTCTACAACTTGGAGGCGCGGCAGCTTATTGACTTACCGGGCCTAAATAATTTGACCAGTAGTGCCGCTGACCCCTCCATTTCCGAAGATGGTCAATACATTGTCTATACTGCCAGTCGTCTCGGGATCGCAGATATTTATATCTATGATCGTGAAACTGGGTTAAATCGCAATTTAACGGAGGGCTTACAAGCAGAAGTACGTCGCCCGGTGATTAGTGCGGATGGCTCGCGGATTGCGTTTGAAGCGAATCGAGAGGGGCAATGGGATGTGTTGGTGTATGCGCGATCTGGGGAGGAAGTGGACGGTAGCGAGTAATTTTAAGTTGAAGCTGCCCCTACAGAACACGAAGGGGTAAGGGAGAATTTAGAGTTTGAATCGAGTTACGCTTGACATCGCCATTCCTAACCAATGCTCTAACTGCTGGTTAACTGCGTCCAATAACGATCGTACAATTCATTGGCCGCATCATTGAGCGGCATCAACCCCTCACAACGACCGATCGCGGGGTCAGGTGGAAACAGACTGGGATCGTCTTGCAGTTCCTGAGCAAGGGAGTTAAATGCCACTTCATTGGGTACAGCAAAACTCAAACGCTTGCAAATTTCTGCTGCCACCTCCGGCTGCAACATAAAATTCATCCAGGCATAGGCCCCTTCTGGGTTAGGCGCAGTCTTCGGAATTGCCAAAGTATCTACAAATACTGTGGAACCACTCAGGGGCAATACATAGGCCAAATCCTCATTTTCTTCCATCACCTCATGGGCATCAGAGGAGTAACACATGGCCACTAGCAGATCGCCTGTCAGGATCTGGTTGCGCCAGGCATCGGAGCTAAAGGAGGCGATCGCAGGTTTCAAGCGCCGGAGCTTTTCATAAGCGCGGCGAATCTCATCCGGATTGTCGGAATTATAAGAATAGCCCAGCGATCGCAGAGTTGCCCCCATCACTTCCCGTACATCATTGAGCAGTGTAAAGCGCTTGTTGAGCTGGGCTTGATGTTCCCACAGATAATCCCAATCATTAGGATAGTCAGCCAGAAGCTTGCGGTTATAAATCAGGCCCGTTGTGCCCCAGCTCAAGGGCACACTATGGTGATTCTCCGGGTCATAGCTGGGGCTTACAAATCGCTCAAAAAGGCGTTCCATACCCACCAGTTTGCTGGGGTCGAGGCTCTGGACAAAGTCCAACTCCACCATTTTTTGCACCATATAGTCTGAGGGATAAATGATGCTGTAGCCACCGCCGCCGCTGGCCTGGAGCCGGGCCAACATTGCCTCGTTAGAGTCAAACACATCGGCGATCGCCCGAATTCCTGTTGTCTCTTCAAAGCGCTGCAACAGGTCATCGTCCGTGTAGCCTGCCCAAGTGTAGATGTAGAGTTCGTTGCGCGAGGTACGGGTGGGGGTGGGGTTGACACTGGCTAAAGTCCAGCCACAACCGGAAAGCGTCGTCCCCGAGAGCGCCGCAGCCCCTGTTTGCAAAAAATGACGCCGAGAAACCTGCATCCTTCGGTCTTACACTCCTGTTGTAAAGCTGATGTTGTGATGCCGACCTCTGGAGCCGACGAAGAAACCATCCTCAATGTAACGAATCAGAGGTCGGTCGAACATGGGATGATCTCACTTGATGGCAACAAAGAGCCTGGGCTATAGCTGCATTGAATCTAAGATCGTAGCGTGAGCGTCTCGCCCGTCCTGGCAATTACTTAGCACAGTGATCGCAACGATTACCCTTGACCGTAATTTCATAACTCTCAGCCTTCAGACCAGACGGCAACTGAGACAAGTCAATTTCACTAAACTGTTCCCAGTTAATATCCACAATTGAGCCACAGCCACTACAAACAAAGTGATGGTGGGGTTCGGTATTGGCATCGTAGCGGGTGATGCCTTCATCTAAGAGAACTTCCCGCACTAGACCCACCTGTCGTAAAACCGTCAGCGCTGTATAAATACTGGCTTTAGACGCGATGGGCAATTCAGCGTTTACCGCCGTTAGGATTTGCTCTACGGTGGGATGATCTTGACGACTCAACAAATCAGCATAGACCGCATAGCGTTGGGGGGTAATCCTCAACCCTTTTGCCTTCATGCGATCGCGGATGTTAGTCGTCATTGTCTTCACTGCCTGGGTTGCAAAGTCTTAAGGTCTGTATCCTAATGTATCTATTCTAGCGCGATCGCTTTTTAGACTCAATATCAAAGGAGATCAGATATCAATTGAGAGTCACTATTATTTCAGAAATAGTCTGATTTGGATTCAGGGAATAATAACGAACTTTTCAGCAACCCACTGCTGACAGCTACACTAGCTGCATCGATCGTAATGCTTTTGCCAGCCTGCGCAGCTCTCAACAAATATGAATGAATCTGTCAGTCCTTCCAGCCAACGACTTATCTGGGGTGGTCTCCTCGCTTTATTTTCAGCTCTGATGCTCTCGTTGCAAAATGTAACCATTAGCATCATCTTAAATGCCACATCCTTATTCAATACTTGGGAGATAGGTGGCTATTTGCGTCCCAATTTCGGGAACTCACTGCTTATTTTTATGCTGCGCATGGTGATTGCAGTACCGTTAATGTTTCAGCTTGCGCCTCTGCTGCACCCGAAAACCCTTCCAGAAATTCGCGCCTTTCTCAAGCTGACTAATCGGCGGAGTATTGTACAGATCTGCGTTTGTAGCTTAATGCTCTTTGCTGCATCCCTGCTGATCTACATCGCGCTGGGGGGAGTAACGCCGGGAATTGCTTTAATCCTGTTTTTTGGTGGCGCACTATTGAGCACGGTGCTGGGGGCGACGGTTGTGCTCAAGGAACCCAGCTCAGCCTGGTTGTGGGGGGCGCTAGTGATGATATTTTTCGGTATTAGCGCGATCGCCCTCCCGAACAGTTCTTCAATACGACTATCTGGATTTGGCTTGCTAACGGCTCTGTTATCTATCAGGTTTGGCATTTGGGGTTTACACCCTCCTTATCCGTGTCTGTACCCGAAAGCTGCACCCTGTTTCCTTTAGTGCGCTCAATTTTGCGATCTTGCTTGTTCTTTCCCTCCTTACAGTTCTTGGGCTATCGTCTATCAGCACATTACCAACAGATTGGGCGATCGACATTGCTCCTGAGCGAATATCCGGCTTGTTGATCAGTAGCCTTACTTTGGGCGCTCTGACCTTAGCAGCCTACCTCACCTATAGCTATTCTATCCGCGATATTGGCGCTGCGAGGGGAATGTTGGTGAACGCTGCTGCTCCCGCACTTACAGCTTTGCTGTCCTGGGTGCTGATTGCCAGCTCGCTAACCTCTGGGCAATTATTTGGCATGTTCTGGGTGGCGCTGGCAATAATATTGCTATTGACTGAGTTGTCCAATTCTCAACGACTCAAGCGTTTGCATGAGCTAGAACCTCAGAACGGCAATCAATCTAAGTTAATGCCTTTAATCCCACAAAAAATTGCCGAATTCAGCCAAAATCAATCCCTCAAGCCGATCGCCCTACGCTTAGAACCAGGAGATGATGTACGGCAAACGTTGGAGGCGATCGCCAAACAAGAAAATATCCACGCAGGCTTCATCTTGAGTGCAGTGGGGAGTCTTTCTACAGTACGGCTGCGCTTTGCAGATGCTGAGAGCGCCACAGAACTCTCTGGTAAACATGAGATGGTGAGTTTATCCGGAACGGTGAGCGCTGCGGGTGTGCATTTGCACTTGATGGTATCGAACGCGGCGGGAGAATGCCGAGGGGGACATTTGGTTACGGGCTGCACGGTTTACACCACATTGGAACTCGTCATTGGTCAGCTCTCGGGGGTACGCTTTGAGCGGGTAATGGATGCAAAAACAGGTTTTCCAGAGTTGGCGATCGTTCCAGAGGAGGAGCGCTAAGGGAATTATTCTCCTTTATTGGCTGGGGTCAATGAATTCGCTATCATTCCGTCGCTGGCTTATCAGTGAACTCGCCCGTATATTGCTTTAGGCTATCCAAAATCACCTCAACCACCCGGTAGACATGGCTGCCAACCGTGGGTGGCCAGTTCTGCTGAGGATCAGGATGGAGGGTTTTGGCTCGTGCGATCGCATCACGAATCCTTGTCTGGAAAAGTGATATATTCAGATTGCTCTTGTTGTAACCTTCGAGTTGCTCTTTGAGTGCTTGCTCAAAATCTTGAGGGTTTTTCAGTTCAGGTTGTAGGTCAGCAAAATGCAGCCAGAGCCACACTTCAAAACAAGGTCGACTGACAGCCAAACCATAGTCACATTGCCTTGCTTCACGGCAGACATTTGATAGTTGGTCGTCTTTTGTTCGATCGATATCGAAAACTAACCAGCGCATGTCATCTTTTTCAAGCGCATACTTTTTATCAAATGCTTTTAATCTAGCCAAAACATGTTTGGGAGCAGAGTCGCCATGCAACGTCGGTAAAATCTCGATTTTTACACGTGGGCTTCCGAACATTGAGAAGTATTGGGGTTCAGTCTTAGCACCTTCTGTAGCGATGATAAATAGCCGAGCATCACGACGATCACTCTCCCGTGCTAGCAATTTGGTTCGCTTACCTCGAATCCGTCCTCGACTCATAAATGACCTCAATCTGATTCACCTACCCCATCATCGAGCCAACCCAGTCGCCCCGGATCACCCAAAAATGGAATTGCCCCAAACCGACCATTGAGATAGCCTTTATCAATTGCCATGTCAGGCTTAATCTTAAATTCAACCAAGGAATAAAGGCTAGAGTCGCCATATTCTCCTTTCTCCACAAACCAAATCTCATCTCGTCTGAGCCTATTGAGATCAAGCAGGTTTGTGTCATGGGTAGTAAATATAAACTGACTTCCCGGTTGTCTAGAGCTAACAATCTCTTTAATAAAGTATTGAGATAGAAGTGGGTGTAATCTTCTGTCAAGTTCGTCCAGAACAAACACAATATCATCTCTACCCTGTATTGAAAACAATATGGGTGACAAATTGATTAAACGTTGTGTTCCATCCGATTCCTCACCCAAGCTAAAATTAATTGAATTCCCTTCTTGATTACGACGACAGGTTTTTAGTTGAATTAGACTGATCTGATTTTCTTTATCCTTATAGAAAACAAAATTTCTTCCTCCTAAACTCAATTCTTCCACAACCTGCATTGAATCTTGATCGGCATCAGAAAAAGCTTGATCTAGTTCACTTCTAAAAGGTTCAGGAAGAGTGGAAAAATACTTTTCTGCATCCAATTCGGTCTTCTCTAATAAAATAGAATCAATGCCAATTCCAGATTTTCTCAAAAATAAATCCAGAAAATCGGAGAATTCTTCACTTACAAAAGCACCAAACTCCAACCCTTTATTATCTGACTCTGCTGATATAATGACCAATGAATTATTGAACCATGAGTAAACTTCAGCTAGCTCCTTTACATTGCGATTAGTTGCTTCGGTTAGGAAAAGTTGGTTGTGACGTGTTCCTTCAGCAATAAAATTCAAAAACTGTTCTCTTTCTTTGCTGCTTTCCCTGAGCTTGTCACCATATTCAACCTCGGTTAATTTATCTAGTGATGTATGCCGTTCAAAGACAAGTATTTCCTGCTCTTCATTAGGCAGAATACAATATAACCATTCTTCAGTGATTTGTATTGAGTTCAGTCTGAATCCATAAGAATATTGTACTTCTTTGTATGAGAATATAAATTCAAAACCACTTTCTTTTTGGTTTTGACTATCGAGCTTAAAAGAACGAAGGGCAATTGATTGGTTAACCCGTGTTCCTTCTGAAATTAAGTGTTTAGCAAAGGCTAAAGCCATGACAAAATTAGACTTGCCTGATCCATTCGCCCCATAAATCGCCGCGATCGGCAGCACCTGATGGCCATGACCATCTTCCACTAGATGCCCCAAATGACGCTGCTCCGACTCAGCCGCCACCATACTAAACGTTACCGTCTCCCGAAAAGACAAGAAATTCTCGACAGTGAATTGCAGGAGCACTGACTATTCCTCCTTGGCTTTCTTGGTCGTAGTCTTACGCTTTGTGGTTGTCTTCTTCGTTGTGGTGGACTTCTTCACAGTCGTTTTCTTGGCCGCTGTCTTCTTCGTTGTGGTGGACTTTTTAGCAGTGGTTTTCTTAGCGGTCGTCTTCTTAGCGCGAGTCTTCTTTGTACCCTCCTTTGTTGCCAACAACGTCACCGCTTTCTCTAAATCCATACTCTCCACTGTTTCCCCTTCAGGGATGCCCACATTCGTCTTGCCATGCTTGATGTATTTGCCATAGGGACCTTCAAAAATATTCACCGGTTCATCATCCGCTGGATGATTCCCCAGTTCCTTGAGAGGCTTTTTGGTCGATCGCCGACCCCGGCCCGCCTTCGGTTGCGCCAACATCTCCAGCGCCCGCTCCAGGGTGATTGTCAGCACATCATCGGGATCTTTGATTGACCGATAATCCTTGCCATCTTTGCCCTGATCATGCACCACGTAGGGGCCAAACCGTCCCAGGCTCGCCTTAACCTTTGCGCCCGTATCTGGATGTTCTCCCAGCAAACGCGGCAACGAAAGTAGACCCACCGCAATCTCTAAGGTTAAGTCTTCCGGCTTCATTCCCTTCGGCAGAGATGATCGCTTGGGCTTTTTCTTTTTATCCTCTGTTTGTTCCCCAAGCTGCACATAGGGGCCATAGTTGCCACTGAGGATGTAAATTATCTCCCCTGTTTCGGGGTGTGTACCGAGCTGGGTGGGGCCTTCGAGCTTTTGGCGGACAATTTGTGCCACCTGCTCTGGGTTCAAGTCAGCAGGGGTTAGATCATCAGGAATCGAAGCCTTAACAATCGCATCATTTTCTGCCGGAACTTCAATATAAGGGCCAAAGCGACCAATCTTCACCTGAGCTTCCAGGTTATCCAGGGCGATCGCCTTCGCTGCCACCGCATCAATTTCTTGCTCCTGGGTTTTCACCTGTCCTTCTAGCCCTGTATCCCCGGCATAGAACTTTTTGAGGTAGGGCAACCATTGCACATCCCCTGTGGCAATCTCATCCAGAGTTTGCTCCATTCGGGAGGTAAATCCGGTATCGACTAAGTCCTCAAAGTGACTCTCCAGCAAACTTGAAACCGCAAAGGCTGTGAACGTGGGCACAAGCGTCTTGTTACGCATTTGTGCATAGCGGCGATCGATAATCGTATTGATAATGCTGGCGTAGGTACTGGGTCGGCCCACCCCTTCACTTTCCAAGGTTTTCACGAGGGAAGCTTCGCTATAGCGGGCAGGGGGTTGGGTTTCATGGCCCAGGGCATTTAACTGGTCACATTTCGGTTGATCGTCCACCTTTAGCGCAGGCAAAATCACCTCTTGGTCTTCCAAGGCCGCATCCGGGTCATCGGAACCTTCCACATAGGCCCGAAAGAAGCCCGGAAAATCAATCCGCTTGCCTGTGGCTCGGAATTCTGCTTCAGCCACCGCGATCGTCACGTTCATTTGGGTCAGACGAGCGTCAGCCATCTGACACGCCACTGTGCGCTTCCAGATCAGGTCATAGAGGCGAAACTCCCGATCGCCCAGACCCGTCTCTTTCGGAGTGCGGAAACTCGCACCAGCGGGGCGAATTGCCTCGTGCGCTTCCTGGGCACCTTTGCTTTTGGTCGCATATTGGCGTGGCTTTTTCGGTAAGTACTCTACGCCATATTTTTGCTCAACACAGTCTCGGGCTGCGGCGATCGCCTGACTTGAGAGATGCACTGAGTCCGTCCGCATATAGGTGATATAGCCTTCCTCGTAGAGCTTTTGGGCTGTCCGCATGGTATCCCGGGCCGAGAGCCCTAGCTTGCGGTTGGCTTCCTGTTGCAGCGTTGAGGTCGTGAAGGGAGGGGAGGGGCGGCGAGTGGCGGGTTTTTCTTCTGTTTTACTGATGCGCCAAGCTAGGGTTTCTAAGCGTTCCTTCAGCACTTGGGCTGCGGCTTCATCCAGCAAAACCACATCCTTTTTGGGCAATAATTTCCCGGTTTTGGGGTCAAAATCACTACCCGTAGCCAGCTTCTTGCCCTCTAGGGTGATCAGTTTGGCCTCAAATTTACCTTTGGCTTTGCTGAGGGCCGCTTTGAGATCCCAATATTGTGCTGTGTGAAAGGCGCGGCGCTCCCGTTCCCGCTGCACCAAAAGGCGCACAGCTACCGACTGGACGCGTCCGGCAGAGAGACCATAGGCAATCTTCTTCCAGAGCAAGGGCGAGAGGGTGTAGCCCACTAGACGATCGAGGATACGCCGCGTTTCCTGAGCGTGGACAAGGTTTTCGTTGATGTCACGGCAATTTTTGAGAGCCGCCTGGATTGCCTCTTGGGTAATCTCATGGAAGACCATCCGCTTAGTAGGAACTTTGGGTTTGAGCAGTTGCAGCAAGTGCCAAGCGATGCTTTCCCCTTCACGGTCTTCGTCAGTTGCCAGAATAAGCTCATCCGCATTTTTGAGCGCATCCTTGAGCTCTTTAACGACCTTTTTCTTATCCTTAGGGATGACATACAACGGTTCAAAGTCACCGTGAACATTGACGCCGAACTTTTTCGCCCAATCCACCTCCTTATATTTGGCTGGAATTTCGTCAGCAGATTTCGGTAAATCCCGAACATGGCCAACCGAGGCTTGCACAATGTAGCCTGAAGGTAAGTAGTTCCGAATCGTGCGGGCTTTGGTGGGTGATTCGACGATAACCAGAGTGGACATAGTGAGCAGCAGTAAACGAAAGCAGCAACGAGGACGTGCTAGGAAGAAGAGGTTTATATTCTCAGAGATACCACAGAGACCCAGGAATTGTCCTGCGAATCTGAATCTCTTGTATCCTCAGCGCAGACATTTTGCCCAGTAGTAACGTTGGATGTTACTGCATGGGCATCATTCCACTCTGAATTGTAGGGTTTGCAAACCAAACCCCCACAACTATTTCCCTGTAGGGGTATGATTTGGACGCCTACGACACGCGTGCATAGGTCTAAACTAGAACAGCCGTGCGAACTTGTGCAACAAAATTCGCCAAAATTTTCAACCCTACTGTTGAAGACTTCTCGGGATGGAACTGCATCGCGGCGAGATTATCGCGGGCGATCGCGGCGGTCACGGTCTGAGTTCCATGGGTAACTGTGGCCGCGTTTATTGCGGCATCTGTCGGTGCTCCGTAGTAGGAATGAACGAAATAAGCATAGGGGTGGGCGCCCAAACCATGCCAGAGATAATGGGCAGGCTGAGTCAGGTCAAGTGTATTCCAGCCCATATGGGGAATCGTAATCTCGGGTTCTGACTGGAAATGCCGTACTGTGCCAGAGATAACGCCTAGACCAGGCTCTGTTCCTTCTTCCGAGCCTTCAAATAGCAATTGCAAACCGAGACAAATCCCCAGAAAGGGTTTACCACTGGCGATCGCGGCATGAATGGGTTGTTCGAGGTGGCGCGATCGCAACTGTTGCATGGCGGGGTCAAAGGCCCCGACCCCTGGTAAAACAACAGCATCAGCCGCTGCAATTTCCCGTGCGGAGTCGGTTACCTGAGGCGTCGCGCCTGCCTGCTCAAGCCCCTTGCAGGCGGAGTGCAAGTTGCCCATATCGTAATCAATGACGGCGATTTGTACCATGACTGAATTTTGGGTGTTGTAATGTTTTGATACTACAACATTGATGCTGGAAAAGAAGTTGCAGGAGCCATCACACGTTGGTGTTATGCCAACGTGTGATGGCTCCTACTGCACACAAAGAAAACTTCTGTAACAAATGATACAAAAGGCAATATTTCTAGTTAAGCTGGAAGAGAAGCACAAGATAACTCAACGCTTCTTAATATCGACTTTGGGGATGCTTCTATATCATCCCTTGGAGGTTCCAATGACCCATGCTGACTTAAGCCAAAGCCTATATGCTGTCCTGATTATTGGTTTGTCCTGCGCTATTTTGTCCCCGATTTTCTGCTACATTTTGCCCGATCGCCACTTGGGTACACATTAAAATCCCTGCGCCGCACAAATGCCTGCGCCCAGTAAACCCACCTCCGGATTGAGCACGATCGCCACCGGAATATCATCCAACAAGGGACTCATCCGTCCCTTAGTGTGATAGCTATTCATGAATGTTCCGGACTGCATCAAGGGGAGAATTTTGGCAGCAATCCCTCCCGCAACATATAACCCTCCGAACGGCAGCAACTTCAAGGCAAGATTACCTGCTTCTGAGCCATAAGCAGAAATAAACAGTTCGAATGTTTGCCCACAGAGGCGATCGCTTTGTTCTAAGGCAGCTTGGGCAATTACGGCTGCGGCATCAGCGTCGGGGGCTGCAAGTTGAGTCTGAATTTGAGCCGACTCGGCTTCCGGTGTTTGGGCGCACAGGAACTGATAGATATCGACGATGCCCTGACCCGAAACCACCCGCTCCACAGAAACCCGTTGAATGCCCTTCTGGGTCTTGATAAACTCAGCTAGGGCGAATTCTTGGGCAGTGCGAGGGGCAAAATCCACATGTCCGCCCTCTGACGAGAAAACTTGATAGCCTCCTTGAGCACGAGGGATCACAAAGCATTGTCCCAAGCCCGTACCTGCTCCCAAAATAGCTTTTGGTGCTCGGGGGCTGGGTTGACCAGCCTGTAATACTTCTAAATCAGCACCACA
>JAAHHN010000190.1 GCA_010672165.1 Spirulina sp. SIO3F2
TCATGTATCAAGCAGGAACGCTCTCTGGAAATCCCTTAGCGATGACAGCCGGAATTCAAACCTTGAAACTGCTCCAAAAAGCAGGAGCTTATGAACAGCTTGAACGGATCACGAAAAAACTGGTGGATGGCTTGCAGGCTGTTGCCCAAGAAACAGGTAATGCAGCTTATGGCGGCAATATCAGTGGGATGTTTGGTCTTTTCTTCCAGGCGAATGCAGTACACAACTATGACCAAGCCAAAGCTTCAGATTTGGAGAAGTTCTCGCGCTATCACAGAGGAATGTTAGAGCAAGGGATTTACCTGGCCCCTTCCCAGTTTGAAGCCGGATTCACCTCTTTAGCCCATACGGATGAGGATATTGAACAGACAATCGCAGCAGCCCGAACGGTAATGGCCAGTCTCAACCAATAAAACTTTGCTCACAACAGACAGACACCACATTAACCCCCTAGTTATGCATCCTGCGGCTAGGGGTTTTTCTGATTACCATCCTTAGTGGCTCACAATCCCTGACCATTGGACTTTCTTGGCTTTAGTGCGACGATATGAAAAAAAGTAGTCGGGTTGCTGATAAGTGCAACAGGGTGCGATCGCCACTTGCTCAGATGCTACACCTAAATTCTCAAGTTGCAGCTCAATGATGCGGCGCACATCTAAGCGTACACAACCAACTTCTCCATCCCTAAAAATCGCTGGTTCTGAGAGTTTCATCGCTTGTTGCAGATAGTCAACATCTGGCTCTGGTTCAGCAACAATACTACAAGCCGCCTGTCGTCCCACATCTTCCCCCACTTGATAAACCTGTCCATCGATGGCTGGTCCCATGGCCAACCGTAAATCAAATAGACAACTCCCCATGCGAAGAAATTGGGCGATCGTTTCAGGAACAATCCGTTGCACTGTGCCTCGCCAACCAGAATGAATAGCCGAAACACGTCCAGTGGCGACGTCGCCAATTAAAACAGGGGTGCAGTCGGCGCTCGCTACCCAAGCAGATTGATGGGCAGTCTCGGTTATTACCGCATCAGCTTGGGGCAATGTTTCAGCCTGATGAGCAGCAATAATCGCACTCGGCGTCAATGCTACATTGCCATGTACCTGATTCACCCGATAGACCGTTGCAGTTGGGGCCAGATACTGAACCAATGTCTCAGGGAGTTCAGGATAATACTGTTGGGTAAAAAAAGCATGTGGCCAATCTGATAACAGCTCACACCTTAAATGAGAGCATTCATTTAGAGTTGACCATTGCCAGTGGGGATGAGAGTGTTGGGGATCACAAAAGTTACTTGTCATGGAATGCATCCAAGGATTGGCAACAAATATTCAATCATCCGATCGTAACGCTCAAGCCTGGTAGTCTGACGCCACAATCATTGAGCCAATACCTGCATCAGTAAGTACTTCTAAAAGCAGCGCATGGGGAATACGACCATCGAGAATATGGGCTGCTTTGACTCCTTGGGCCAACGATCGCACACAACAAGTTACCTTCGGAATCATACCACCTGCCACCGTGCCATCCTCAATCAGCGCTCGAGCCTGTTGGATATCGAGGCGATCGATCAGGGTCGACGGATCTTTATAGTCCTGTAGGATGCCCGCCGTATCCGTCAGCAGAATTAGCTTTTCTGCTTCCAGCGCCGCCGCAATCTCCCCTGCAACAGTATCCGCATTAATATTAAATGCTTGTCCTGTTTCATCTGCTGCCACACTCGAAATAATAGGCACATAGCCCTTTTCCACCAAAGACTGAATCAGACCAATATCCACTGAACTCACTTCTCCAACAAAACCGACAGCCTCATTGCCCACCTGACGCGCCATAATCAGATTGCCATCTTTCCCACATAATCCCACCGCTGAACCACCTGCTTGGTTAATCAAAGCCACCATTTCTTTATTGACGCGCCCCACCAGTACCATTTCCACCACATCCATAGTGTCTGCATCCGTGACCCGTAGACCATCTTTGAATTGTGGTTCAATTCCCAATTTTCCCAACCAAGTATTGATTTCTGGCCCTCCACCATGTACAACAATCGGCCTTACTCCAACGCAGCAAAGAAAGACAATATCACGGACAACCTTGCTTTTGAGTTGGCCATCCTTCATTGCTGCCCCACCATACTTAATTACGACAGTTCGCCCCGCAAAAGCTTGAATATAGGGCAGAGCTTCACTCAATACTCGGACACGGGTAGCTTCTTCTTGCTTGAAATATTCACTCTCGCTGCTCATTCGTTGTTTAATCCTTCAATTAATGCTGGACATCGCGTCCCTATTATCCTAGGCAGTTGTGTAAAAGCGCTGGGTACTCCAGATACTTTAATGCATAATCCCTCAAACCCATCGATTTGAGCATACCGTTTTCCAATCCTTAATAGCTGGACTCGAATAAACTATTAGTCCAACTATTAAGGATTGGAACGTTTGTATTCAGGAATTCTTGGACTTCTAACGACAGACAGGCAAAGTGAAATGGAAAGCACTCCCTTCCTGAGGCACACTGTTAACCCATATGCGCCCGTAATGGGCATTAACCACCTGGCGGCAGAGGGAAAGACCAATACCATAGCCTTCAATCCCTGCATCACGTTTAAGACGAAAATGTCCTTCGAAGATATGATTTTGTTTTTCAGGGGGGATACCTAAGCCCGTATCAATAATACTCACCTGAATTTTCTGACTGGTTCGATGGAGTAATGAAATTGTAATATTGCCGCCGGGAGGTGTATATTTGATCGCATTATCTAGCAAATTGGTCAACACCTGACGGATCAACTCTGCATCAGCATAAACTCGCGGCAAATCCTGAGGAATATCCTCAATCATATTCAAACGATGATTTTGAATGCGCTCAGTGAATTGTTGCAGAAGCTCCTGGCACAGGGGGCCTAATGCCACACTGTGTAACTGTAACTGCAATGCACCTGACTGTCCTTTAGTCGCTTGAAGAATATCACTGATCATCCGATTCATCAATTGAAACTGAGCCCGCGCCTGCCGATAGAGTTGTGGGAATAAATCTCGGAATTTTTCAAAGTCGGGTTGTTGATAGGCGATCTTGAGGGTTTCGACTGCGATCGATGCAGCGGTTAGAGGATTACGTAAATCATGCACAAACATTTCCAAGATCTGATTTTTGAAGTGAAGTTGCTCTTGGAGTTCCTCGTTCTCACGTTTGAGGCGAAAAATTTCTTCGGCAAGTTGAATCTGTTCAAGCGGATCGCTTACGATGTCAAGCGTCATAGTGGTTGGGGAAGTCCGATCTTCACTTGCTTGCGCCATTTTAGCTGTATCCTCTTGCCACTGAGACCAAAGTCGCTTCAACTGGGCAACCAAATCACCTCCCGCTAGCACATGCTTCGGTTGAGGATAGATTCTCACCAGTGAAGGTGTTGCAATAAGGCGAAAATGCTCAGCAAGATCCGGATGCTCACCTACTTCAAGAACTTCAAGCTCGAAGAGATGTTCCTGTTCAAGGTAGTTGAGATAATCCAGGATCTGCTGAGTATGTTGCTGGGAACCGGAACGTTCATCCACAAACAACAAAAGACGTAGGCAGGAGGGCCGATTTGGGGGTAAAGAGGTGGGATGCTTTTTAGGGTTGAACTTTACCACCAGAACCTGAGGTTAGGGAATATAAAGAGGCTACAGCTAAGCATTGCTTACCCTTACTATAACAACTTGGGCAGTGCTTGATGGGTTAAGGAGAGGTGAGAATTCAAAGGTTCTAGGAGAATGATACCAAAGATATTCCAAGCTCAATTGTGCCATCTTTAGAATCATTGCGCAGAAAATCTAAAGATATTGTAAAGTCTTTGCAGAGAAGTTTTCCTTATTCCCTAAGCACACTATCAATTTCACAGATGTAGGTTGGCGTGGCATAGTGTGGACTCCTGAGCAATCAGTCCTTTTGAGTTGCAGGCTCTTATTGCCCTAAATCGCTTAAGACCTAAAATTACATCTTGAGGTGGGATAGCGTGCCTGAAGGAATGGGAAAAAGCACAGACTGCCCCTGGGTGCGTCGTGATACAAAAACACCAAATTCATGGCTTCTTAGTGGTTGCTCCAAACTGCTCCACATCTGTTAATTCTCGCTGGGAAAATTTCTATGGCTTTTGGCTATCTTGCCCTTGTTCTCCATGCGCACCTGCCGTTTGTTCGTCATCCAGAGAGTGATTATGTTCTAGAAGAGGAGTGGCTGTTTGAAGCGATCACTGAAACATATATTCCGTTGATTCATGTCTTTGAAGGTCTAGAACGAGATGGGGTCGAGTTCGCCATGACCCTAACCTTGACGCCACCGCTCCTCTCAATGTTGTGTGATCCACTCCTACAGCAGCGATATGACCATCATTTAAGTCAGCTTCAGACTTTGGCTGCCAAAGAAGTCGATCGCAATCGCCACAACGGCCATGTGCGCTACCTTGCCGAGCATTATGTACAAGAATTCCAAGCTGTACGGGACACCTGGGAGCGCTACCAGGGTAATCTGGTAACAGCCTTTAAGCGATTCCTCGATCGCGGCAACCTCGATATCATCACGTGCGGCGCGACCCACGGTTACTTTCCCCTGATGAAAATGTATCCCCAGGCGGTTTGGTCGCAAATCAAGGTCGCCTGTGAGCATTATGAAGAAGTGTTGGGTCAACCCCCTAAGGGGATTTGGCTGCCGGAATGCGCCTACTATAACGGCGTCGAACGTTTATTAGCTGATGCAGGTTTGCGTTATTTCCTCACTGATGGCCATGGGGTAGTTTATGCTCGGCCTCGCCCCCGATTTGGTACGTACGCCCCTATTTTCACCGAGACAGGGGTTGCAGTTTTCGGGCGGGATCAGGAATCCTCTCAACAGGTCTGGTCTTCCGAGGTGGGGTATCCGGGTGATCCAGAATATCGGGAATTTTATAAGGACTTGGGATGGGAAGCGGAATACGAATATATCAAGCCCTATATCATGCCCAATGGCGAACGGAAGAATGTCGGCATCAAGTACCATAAAATCACTAGCCGGGCGGCTAGCTTAAGTGAGAAGGCAATGTATGACCCCTACTGGGCCAAGGAAAAAGCCGCTGAACATGCAGGCAACTTTGTTTTTAATCGAGAGCAGCAAGTCCAAAACCTGTTTAATATCATGCAGCGTCCGCCCCTGATTGTCTCGCCCTATGATGCCGAGTTGTTTGGTCACTGGTGGTACGAGGGGCCGTGGTTTTTGGATCAGGTCTTCCGTAAGAGTTGGTCTAACCAACAAACGTATAAGACCGTACATCTGAGCCAATATTTACAACAGGAGCCCACGCAACAGGTCTGTATGCCAGCCCAATCCAGTTGGGGATTTCAAGGGTTTCACGAGTTTTGGCTCAACCAAACCAATGCTTGGATCTATCCCCATCTCCATAAGGCAGCCGAGCGGATGATTGAGTTGAGTGGCATTGAGGCAACCGATGAGCTCCAAACCCGTGCGCTGAACCAAGCGTCCCGAGAGCTACTTTTGGCCCAGTCCTCAGACTGGGCATTCATTATGCGGACAGGGACGATGGTTCCTTATGCCGAGCGCCGAACCCGATCGCACCTGATGCGTTTTAACAAGCTTTATGAAGACCTCCTTGGCCACAATGTTGATGCAGGCTGGCTTGATAAAGTGGAGCAGATCGATAATATCTTTCCGAATATTGACTATCGGGTCTATCGGGCAGTGTATCCGCAAGAGGCTTAGCTGCTCGGGATTCAGAATTTAAGTCCAAAGCGCACGCTTGACGTCATCCGCTCCGTAGAATCTAGAGCATAAGGTGAAATTCAGGCGGCAAAGACAAGGATGAGAGGAAATGGGCACAACCCAGTCAGGGCGAAATTTCGCTCTACAGACCACCAGAGGCAATCGCGGATGTCCCCTCCACCCTCTTTGGGCAATTTCAAACCGTTGACCATCCTTTTCAGTCTGGCCAGCGTGGGCACAATGCTGGCTTTTGGCTGGTCTAAGCTGAACAATGTCCAGCCTGAGCCTATACCGTTGAATGAGACAGAGCTGAGTCAGCTGAATCGATTTTTCCAATCAACATCACCACAATCTCAACCCACACTTAAACCTCGTCATCCAGTCGCATCACAACCTCAGCCTCGGATCTCCCCCTCACTCCCATCCCGAGCCGCTCAGCTCCCCGCACCGATTTTCTCAACCGAATCATCTTCCTCAACGGCTACCCCCGGTACGTTACACCCCAACCCGCTCCAGGAGCAGCTCAATCCCCAAGGCCAGCTTTCGGCCAACCGAACATCAATATCTGTACCCCTGAGCTTTGCCGATGCGATCGCGCTCTATTGGACAAAACAAACCCCACTCCATACGGCTCAATGGTCACGAATTCAACAGCAAAAGGCCCCAGAGCCATTAACGCGATCGCTCTCCGCCCATCTCAAACTCCATCTGTTTCCCACTAAGCGCTTACCGCTAGGCAAGCTAGATCATCATCAATGGCGGCAACTGGCGACCCAAGCTACGGAGCTCGAACAAGACCTGCAAACTTTGCTCCAGGTTTACGAAGCAGCCTGGCAAGCCCAAGCCCAACTCCAGCAATCTACGGCGGCTTGGCAATATGCCAACGCGATTGCCTTGGGCAGTGCGCAAAGCACAACTGTGCCCCCGTATGTTATTCAGATTAAAAAACAGTATCAGCAAGCCCAACAGGAGCAGAAGCAAGCCCAACAGCAATTGCTCACTCGGCTCGGTTTACCTAACGATATCGTCTTAGTGATGGAATCGGCTTTATTGCAACATACTGCATCACCACTGCAAGACGAGAAGCAAGCCATTCAAACTAGCTTACAACTGCGCTACGACTACCTTGCCTTAAATCAATCACCTGATGTAACCGATCGCCAACGTCTAGATCGAGAAAAACAAATCGCCCAGGTTGTGCGCAGGGCGATCGCGCAAACTAACCAAGCCTGGCAAACACTCCAGCAGCGGCAACAGCAGCAACGCAACGCTGAACATGAATGGCGCTTACAAGCGGCGCTGCCCAATGGCAAGCCAGAAATTGTGTGGCAGGCCTATGACCGTTGGCATCAAGCTCAACTCCAAACCACCCAGGCCCACCTGCAATATCATCGCAGCCATTGGAACTTGGCTCAGGTACAAGGCCGACTTCTAAATGATTGGGGCATCGTCATCAGTCCAGAAGCTCGCTAAATTCCCACCCCGCTGGCTCGGATTGTGAAGTAAAATAAACCAATCTTTTTAAGAATTCACGTCTTTAACGCCAGTTTTATGAAAATTCGTTGCGTTGCGTCAGAACCTGTAACGATTCCTGTTACAGAAGCAAAGGTTCCGATTCAGCATTATCTTCGTCAACCCCAGCGTCTTGTCCATGCGATCGCGGATCCCCGTCTGATGGATGTGCTGGATGGCGATCGCTATCGCTTACGAATGCACCCGTTGAATCTGTTGGAGCTATATCATTTCCAACCCACAGTCATCCTCAAAGTACAAGCCAATAGCCAAGGCGTAGTCAACCTCCATTCAGAAGACTGCACCATTCAAGGTATTGACTACATCAACGATCGCTTTAATCTCAACGTTGATGGCAAACTCATGCCTGTGGTTAAAGATGCCCAAACCTATCTCAAAGGTCTAGCAGTAGCTGAGGTAACAGTGGATATTCCCCCCTTTTTGATGCTGGCTCCCCTGCCTATATTGGAGAAAGCGGGCGAACAACTGGTTAAAGGGGTGCTTGGACGCATTAAACAACGGCTATTGTCCCAGCTACTCAAAGACTATCGAGCTTGGGCCCAGGATGCGCCAACAGCACTCGCGCCAACTGCTCAATCTTCATTGTCGATATCTTAAGTTGAGAGCGTTTGCACTGCTGCGAGTTCCGCTTCTATGGGTTTCCGCTAAACTGGCGAGAGACTTTAGCAGTTGTTTTGATACCCATTGAGAACGATGACACAACTTCCTTTGCGCTGGCTTGCAGTATTGGTTCTCGGTTTAGGGGTAACTCTGGCCAGTTGTGGTGCAACTGAGGAAACAACCGGTGATTCGGAGACAGATAGTACAGAGACCGAAGCTTTAGAAGCAGACGCGGAAGCAACAGCAGGTCTAGAGCCTGCTCCTGAGGGAACCTTTGCTGCCGATGTGCAAGATGTCCTCGCAACCAGCTTTTCCGAACAGATGGATCTCACAGTCGATCGTGTGGCTTGTCCGGAGTCGGCAGAACTCGAAGCAACTGAGCCCTTTGAATGTGAAGTACAGACAGCAGAAGACCTATTGGTGCGTGTGGAAGTCACCCCTGATGCAGCAGTCGGCAAAATTGATTGGCGAACAAAGGGTATTTTGGATCTAGTGGCATTGGAGGAGATGATCCAGACTCAATTTTCTGAGGAGGAAGGTTTGACAGGAACAGCTGATTGTGGCTCGACGGAAATGCCCTACCGCCACGAAGAAGTCAATGCCACTTTCGACTGTAGTTTTGAGTCTGAGACTGGTGATATTAAAACGGTAACCGTAACAGTTCAAGAGGATGACATTCCGTCCTTCTAGGGGCTGTAGTCAGTTAGAATTTGAAATTCTTGCTATGGCTGACTTACAGCCCCTTTGCCTGTTGTTTGGGTCGGGCGCTCTATCCCTTGTCCTGCCAGAATTCTGGTTTTAACTGACGACATAGATTGCAGACGACATAGATTGCAGTGGTCGTTTATTTCTCGCTTGAACATCTCTACTGTCAGGAATTGCATCGCGCCCATGGCCAAAAAACAAAAATTCCCCCACCTCTTGGGATCAAAATGGACAGCGCAACAGACCACCTTCGGCTGGCGGCATTTTCGGGTGATCAACCGCAAAAACGAGGGTAAGTGGGTCTTTGCTGAGCTGGTTTCCGCCTGTGATGATTCGGTACGGTTCTGGCTCAATGCCCGTCAATTGCGCGATCGCACTCTTTGGCAGGCGGGTTGGCAAACCCTGACCGAACTCCACAGTTCAGATGAGCAGCCGGATGAGAATGTTCAGATCTATGGGCTTGAGGGTTAAAGATGGCGATCGGCATCTCCGCTCTGGTTGCCCTCTATAGCAAGCTGATTGGTGGCGTGGTTTGTGGCTGGATCTTGGCCCGTTTTTTACCCACCAACACGCCCCAAAAGCTGGGTCATTTTCAATATTGGGTGGGTGTGCCGTTGGGCATGGTGATTTTTTTGCGCTGGGCAGATCTGGCAGGAGCAGTATGGCTTGCCCCGGTGCTGGCTTGGTCGGTGACGTTTACCGGCGCGGCGATCGCCTGGCTCTGGCTCCAACGTGCGCCTTTAGCCCAGTCTCAATCCGAAGGCACATTTATCCTCTCGGTGATGTTCGGCAACACAGGCTATATCGGCTATCCGATCGCCCTGAGCTTGGTGGGGGAAACCTATTTTGGCTGGGTGGTGTTTTATGACCTGCTGGGCACAACCCTTGGCGCTTATGGCTTGGGGGCATTTTTCGCCAATGCTTTTAGTTCAGCCCCCTCACCCCTAAAACCAGGGCAGCAGTTCCTAGAGATTGTCCGTAATCCGGTGTGGTGGAGCTTTGGGTTGGGGTTGGGGCTGCGGCAAGTTGCGTTGCCTGATGCGGCTGAGGTCACGTTGCGCAGTCTGGGCTGGACATTGATCATGACCTCCCTGGTGCTGATTGGGATGCGGTTTGCCCAGTTGCAGGCTTGGCATCATTGGCGATCGTCTCTGGTGAGTATCGTGATCAAAATGCTCCTCGTGCCCTTAGTGTTTGGCCTGGGTCTTAAGGCGTTGGCGCTTGTCCCCACACTCCAACTCACGCTTGTGCTCCAGATGGCGATGCCCCCAGCGTTTGCGACCCTAATCATTTCCGAGGCTTATGATCTCGATCGGGAACTGGCGGTTACGGTGGTGATGTTGGGGTCATTACTGCTGCTGATTTTGTTGCCGTTTTGGCTGTGGCTGTTTGGGGTTTAGAACACAGTCGAAAACCAGAACAAATGCGGGGTTTCTCACATCAGTCCAAGCTGCCCTTGACCGAAACAGCTCCGCTAAGTCAGCCTATAGTAGAACAGCGAGGATTACGTAATACCCCCCATGAAACTCGCCACTACACTTTCGCTCCTTCTAACACTGTTCCTCGGCAACTCTGCATTAACAACACCAATAGCGGCGACTCCACAACAACAGCTTGCCCAAACTAACGATGATCTAGACTGGGAGCGTCGCCACGAACTGAGATGGCAAGGCCTTGAACAACTGAGCGACGGGGATTATGCAGGGGCAATCGCTACCTATGAGCAAGTCTGGCGTTCAGCCGCTGCCGCAGAGGATTATTTTGACTATACCAATGCATTGCTCGGCTTGGCCAAGGCGACATTGGCAATCAAAGACTATGATCGTGCAATCCCCATGTGGGAAGTTCTGGCGACTCGGTTCCTAACCAAATATGAGCATAAGACTGCTCTGTCATTCGCCAACCTAGGATTGGCCCTCTATCACACCCAGGACTACGAGAAAGCAGAGTGGGCGTTACAAGAAGCGATCGCCAATTGGGAAATAGTTCGGGCTGACCGTGATGACTTGGAGCAGATCACCCTCTTTGAGCAACAGTCGTACACTTACCGCCTATTACAGAAGGTTTTGGTGGCGCAAGGGAAGACAGAAGAAGCCCTAGTGGTTGCTGAATTTAGTCGGGGGCAGGCATTGGTGGAGCAGTTGGTGCAGCAATATGACCCCAATGACGTTGTGCCAGATTTAACCCTGGAGGAAATTCGCCAAACTGCCCGTGAGCAAGATACTACTATTGTGCTCTATGGGCTGGTGGGTGAAGAAGTTAGGGTTGTCGGGACAGAAGCCAACCTCCCCAATGAATTGTTTATCTGGGTTGTCCAACCCGACGGAAGAATTGGCTTCCGCAATGTAGATCTAGCTGCGGCAAATATCACGTCACTGCGGCATTTTGTCCACCGGACTCGCAATGAGGCGGTGCGGCGACACAGTGAAGGGCCAGAGGTTAATGCAACCTTACCTGGCGACACATTTTCCGAGCAAATGTATCAATTGCTCATTGAGCCGATCGCTGACCTCCTGCCCAGCGCTCCCCAAGCGCAAGTCACCTTTATCCCTCAAGATGCGCTGTTTTTGGTGCCCTTTGCTGCACTCAAAGATGCTAACGGAACTTACTTGATTGAGAAGCATACGTTAGCCAGTGCACCCTCAGTGCAGGTGATGCGTCTTGCTGAGGATGATGCAAACAATAACACAGCAACAAACGGGTCTCATGCCCCGCTGATTGTTGGCAACCCCAACATGCCCACCATCCCCGAGCAAGATCGGCCCCTGATTCCCTTACCTGCCGCCGAGGCCGAAGCCAAGGTTATTGCTAAGCTTCTTGGAACTGAACCTTTACTCAGGGAGGCAGCTTCTGAAACGCAGATCCTCAAAACTATTTCCGAAGCCCCCATCATTCACTTTGCCACCCACGGCTTGCTGGATCTCGACTCGCAACTCAATATCTACGGTGACTCGGTTGTTGATGATCTCCCCACAGCACGGGATCTCGGTGTATTTATTACACCAGGTGGCACGACAGTCAGCGATCGAACAACAATTGATGGCCTGCCCGCTGCACCATTTCTATCCCGTGAGAAGGTCTTTGTGGTGGAACTGGCAGGAGCGCTTGCCTTGACCCCCACGGCCAGAGCAGATGGCTTTTTAACCAGCCAGGAGATTGCGCAATTGGAACTAGCGGCTGATTTAGTGGTGCTCAGCGCTTGTGATACTGGACAGGGACGGGTTACTGACGATGGTGTGGTGGGATTGGCGAGATCGTTTATGGCCGCCGGTGCAGACACTGTGGTTGTTTCACTTTGGGCCATTCCTGATGCGCCTACTGCAAAGCTAATGGTGAGTTTTTATCAAAAACTCGCCGAGCATGGTGATAAGGCTCAGGCGCTACGTGAAGCGATGCTGGCGACCAAAGAAACCTATCCTCATCCCATGAATTGGGCCGCTTTTACCCTGATGGGATCACCGCTTTAGCTCAGTAGGCTCTGCGGTTGCAGTTGATGTTGGTGCATTCAGCACCATCCACCCAAGTGGCTCCCGTTAAATCAGCCCCGCTCAAATCTGCACCCCACAGATCAGCCTCCCTCAAATCCGCATCCGAAAGGTCAGCCTCCCGTAAACTTGCCCCTCTCAGATCCGCCTCTCTCAAATTTGCCCCTCTCAGATTAGCTTCTGTTAGGCTAGCCTCTCTCAAATTCGCCTCCCTCAAATCCGCTTCTGGCAGATCAGCCCTGATTAGATCCACATCCCACAGGTTCGCCTCTCTCAAGTTTGCCCCCGTTAGGTTAGTGCGCAATAGCCATCCCTTCGACAGGTTGGTCTTCCTCAGATCAGCTCCTATTAGGTTGGCCTTCGTTAAACGCGCACCCCATAGGCTTGCACCCTCTAGGTTTGCACCCTCCAGGTTTGCGCCACTCAGCTCAGCTCCTGACAAATTAAATCCCTCCAGGTCAGCTCCTGCCAGGTTCGCTCCTGATAAATTAAACCCCTCCAGGTCAGCTCCCGCCAAGTCAATCTCTCTGAGGTCAACCCCTGCCAGCCTAGCCTCTAGTAAGTTCACCCCCGTTAGATCAACTTCTGTGAGGTCAACCCCCGAGAGCCTTGTTTCCGTTAGGTCAGCAGTTGATAGGCTAGTTCCTGTTAGGTCAGCGTTTCGCAGATTAGCATTCGAGAAGTTGACTCCTGACAAGTTCGCCCCCGATAGGTTCACTTCCTCCAAGTCAGACTCCGATAGGTCAGCGTTTGTCAAGTCAGTTCCTGATAGGTTCGCCCCCTCCAGGTAGGAACCCGCCAAATTAAGCCCCTTCAAGCTAAGCCCCTCCAGGTTAGCTCTCTTCAAAATAGCTCCCACCAGGTTGGCTCCTGATAGGTTCGCCCCTGCCAAGTTAACTTCCTCTAGTTCAGCTCCTGATAGGTTCGCCCCCTCCAGGTTAGCTCCCTCCAGATTAGTCTCCTCCAAGTCAGCCCCTGACAAGTCACACCGGGGACATTCGCCAGTTAACAGCACACGCTCCCAGTTGCCCACGTCCTCCAAGCCCCAAATTGCATCTAGTCCCCAAGCATGATTCAACCCAGCCAACGAACCCAGCCCAGCCAGGGCGATCGCGGCAATCATTCTCTTCATTGCTGACTCCTCACATCTGGTGATGAGATTATTTTATAGTTGTGCAGTTGTGCTCAGGGGTGATTTTCCGTGCCCAATTCTCTAGCGTTCTTTCATGAAACATTCAGCCTCAAATCCCCATCACCCGCTTCTGTAACGCCTGAGCCACCCGCGTCATCACTGTTGCCCAGTCCTGTGGCTGCACCTGCTGAAACAGCCGCATGGTTGGATACCAAGGCGTATCTTGGCGATCCTTGAGCCAGCGCCAATCCGGGTCAGCACAAAGAAGCACCCAAACCGGCCGCCCCATCGCCCCCGCCAAATGAGCAACAGACGTGTCCACCGTAATCACCAGATCCAATTGGTTAATTAGTTTCGCTGTATCCCCATAGTCCTGAATTAACGGGCGGAG
>JAAHHN010000191.1 GCA_010672165.1 Spirulina sp. SIO3F2
ATCGTCGGACTTTGGGCGCTCGTTGTGGTGTTGGGTTTCGACCCATGTCCCAAGGGGTAGGCGTGGGTCTGAGGGGAATGGGATGGGAAACCCGTAGGTGGGTGTGGGCATGTGGGTTGGGATGCGAAAGCCGTTGCCATTGGGTTGCTTGGGCTTCACCCCAAGTCCGTTCGACCAATTGCGCGATCGCTTCGATATCACGCAGTTGTAGGGAGCGAATTTTGAGGGAATTGGGACTGGGGGGGGTCATTGGGTTGGGGCGGCGGGCTACGCTTTAATGGTAACTTAGGTTTGCTCTTAGCTTGAGATTGATTGTTTAGTCCGGTAGGTAGTCTGGATCGAGGGTTTGAACAAAACTAAAGGGGCACGTTTCAGGGAATTGGGTCAGGTCGAGGCCGGTTTCGAGCGCGGCTTTTTTCCGTGCTGTTTGGTAGCTCTTGGCAAAATTGGTGGTGAGGTGAGCCTGTAAGCTGGGGCTATCCGTGAGCTGTTTGGTAATGCGATCGCGGTGCTCAAAGAGGGTGTAGCGCCAACTGTTGCTGCGCTTCTCTGGTTGGTGAACGTATTTGAGCAAATGCATCAAGATGATTTCCAAGTTGCTGAGGATAGCACGACGTTCCCGTTTGCCTATGTCGGTGAGTTCTTCAATCAAATGAGGGAGGTCAAGCTGTGACCATTGCTGGTCTTGGAGGAGTGCCACTGTGTGAAACAGCCAAGCGGCGTAGTCTTGCTCGTAGGGAATGGCAGATTGCGTTGGATTGTGGGGATGGGATGAGATTTGAGTCATTCGCTGGTCTCCACCGTGGGCTGAATGGGGGTATCTGGGAACAGGCGATTCCAATCGTCCACATTATCCCCACCCTGGGCAGGGTTGATCCGCAGCCAGTTATAGTCCCAAAGCATGTCATAGGTCAGGGGCAGCGAATCGGCGAGGTTGGCTTGGCCCAGCGCCCTGAGCTGCTCAGCAGGTTGTTCAGCCATCAAGACTTCATAGGCGTCGCGCCGCTGGGTGGCCGAAGGGTGAGTGGTTTCTTGGAGACCCCCCGGTAGCCGGGCAATCACTTCGGTGGTGCGAATACAACCTTCCGGATCAAAGCCCGCTGTGACGGCATATTCATAGCCGATGATATCGGCTTCTGCTTCATAGGTGCGCCACAGCTCTTCTGCACGCCTGTGGAATTTTGACGACCCTAACCCATATTTTTCGGCCCATTCGGAAATAAAAACATCACTGCGTGACACATGTTGCTCAGTGTGGTGGGCCATCTCATGGGCCACCACACAGGCTAGAGCTGAAACATTACCAGCAAATTGATCCAGATAGCCGAAGTAGATGGTAAGGAGATTGGCTTCGGATGCATAAGCATTCAGCACCCGTTCGTTGTCAATCGCAACCCGCCACGGTTCGTTATCCAGGTTATTGGCGCGGGCGATGCGATCGACGATGCGATAGAGCAGATATAAGTCTTCGGGAAGTTTTTGCTCACCCTCACCATAGATACGTTCATGTTCGCCAGCCGCTTCGCCAGCATTGTCTTCGGGGAAGGGATCGGCGTGAGCGGCGGGGGCAATAGGGAGCAATAAAGCGCTAAGCGTTGTGAGCAGAATGAACGTGTTCTGAAGAAAGGCGGACATAGATGAGTTAGATAGGGTTCATGCCCTGAGTCTAAAGCAAAATCGGGGGAATGGAGATCAACGTTCAGAGGGTTCCAAGCCCGTCCCAATTAAGGTTGGCAACAGAGGAGTTCCCACGGTTAGGAGTAGTGCCTTCTCCGTGCCTACCTCGATCTTGGCCGCCAACTGATCAACCCCTTGTCACGCAAGACACCAGGGCAACCACGGGGGGATTGCCCCTACAAAAAACTCATGAATTGTCCAAGTTAGCGCCAGAAATTTGAGCTACTCTAACACCATTATTCCTGGCTAGGTCATCACCGTGCGTCGCCTCCCCAAAGCGTTTTTAGCGTTTCTACTGGTTCTCTCCTTTGGTCTTGTTCTCTTTGTGGGCTTCAAGATCACAGCGCCGTCTCCGCTCACCATTGCTGTTGTGTTGCAATCAGAACAGGATCGTGCTTCCACCCAAGATGTCTTGACCGGAATTCGTGCCGCCCTCAAGGAAGCGGCATACGATCCGGCACTCAAAGGTCGAGAGATTCAGCTTCAGGTCGAGTTTGACCATGACGACCCAGAACAGGCAGAAGCGATCGCCCAAAAACTCGCTCAAGACCAGCGTATTGTGGCAGTGCTCGGCCATGACAGCAGCAACACTTCTATTGCTGCTGGGGCGGTTTACCAGCGTCAACAGCTTCCTGCCATCACCTGGTCAGCGACTGCCGAACAGGTCACCGTCGATAACCCTTGGTACTTTCGGGCAATTTATAACAACACCAGTCAAGGGACGTATCTCGCGCAGTATATCAGCAAAAAACTGGGACAGCCTAAGGTCGCCATCATCTATAACGAGAGCGACCCCTACAGCCGCTCTCTGCACCATGCCTTTGCACCCGCGTTCAAATCTCTAGGGGGGCAGATCACTCAAACCTATACGGTGAAAGAACCTCGCCAATCTACCAACGCCGCCCAAGATTACGCCAGACAAGCCCACAGCGTTGCGGCTTCGATTCAACAACAACCACCAGAAGCAGTAAATCTGGTCGTGCTGCTCACAGGGTCTGGCACGTCACCACCATTTGTAACAGCCCTGAAAAATCGGGGCATTGAACTTCGAGTGTTTGGGGGCAGTGCTCTTGGCAGCAGCACGTTTGTGGATGCCTTTAAAGATTTGACCGAACGGCAACCCCATCGCCCCCTCGGGTTTTATACCAACGGTATCCATTCGGTTGTGCCGTTTTTCTTTGATATGCTCGGGCCAGATGGTGCCCATTTGCGTGCTGAGTATTATGAAACCTATGCTCAAGCGGAACCGAGTTGGAAGTTGGGTACCGCCAATGATGCGGCGAAATTTCTGCTGATGGCGCTCAAGAATGCGCAAGTTGCTGGTCAGCCCAAGCAGATTGCCCAGGAGCGGCAAGCGATTCGCCAAGCCTTGGCTGATATCGATCAGCATCATGCAATCCCAGGAATTAGCGAACCCCTTTATTTTGATCAAAGGGGGGATTTCCCCCGAACCCCTGCTATCGGTGTACTCCAACAGGGTCAACTACGACCTGCGTTCCAACAACTGACTCCGATCACAGTGGAGCGATCGCCCGCTCAACTCGCCCGAGAACAGCAAAACGGCCAAATTGTCCAAGTTGGCGACCAGTTTTTTAATCAGACTGCGATGATCTACACCGGAATTCTGCCCCAAGATATCCGCGAGATTGATCTTGACCATCAAACATTTGATCTCGACTTTGAAGTGTGGTTCCGCTATCCCAGTGATGTCCCTGAGTCGGTCATTCGTGATGTCCGCTTTCTCAATGCCGCAGCAGACATCAAACTCGACGCCCCTGAAAGTTCAGTTGAAACGGAGGGAATGATCTATTCACGCTACAAAGCACAGGGTACATTTCGGCTCAACACCCTAAATCAAGCGCGTTTAGGACTAGGAGAGCAGATTTTAGGGGTGAGTTTTGTCAATAACCAGCTCAGTCATCGATCGCTCATCTATGTTACAGATTCTCTGGGTCTGGGCTTTGGTGATAGCCGTGCAACCTCTTTAGCAGAAAATTTAACCCAAGCTCGTATTCTTCAGTCCCAAGACTGGCGCATCAAAACTGTCACTTTCTTCCAAAAATCTGTTGCTCAGGATCTTTTAGGAACTCCGTTTTATCAGTCTACGGCTGGCTATCCCGATGAATTTTCCCAAATGAATCTGGCTATCAAGATCACCCCGAATGAATTGACCTTAAGACGTGCAGGTAATCATCATTTGATGTTGGTTGTGTTGATAGGAAATTTTCTATTAACTGCATTTCTTATTACCAATCGTTATACTCGTGTCCTTCAGCTCAACAGCCGTTGGACGTGGCTACTGATTGCGATCGCCAGTTGCGCCTTTGTCTATGCCGCAGAATCACTCCTGCTTCATTGGCTCACCAATTTACCAACCGTATTGCTCAAGCAAGTTCGACTCGGGAATAACCCACTCCCCAACCTGTTCGAGCCCGCTGTAATGTTACTGACCAGTAGCCGAGAATTCTTTGTGGCGGTTTTTGATATTCTCTGGTGGCTACTATGTGCCTATTTAATCAATGCAGCAGTGAACTGCTTTATCTGGCAACCGCTGGAGTCAACAACCCAAAACAAAATCCCGACACTTGTCTATCGCTTGGTCTCCTATGTTATTTATTTATTTACGTTGTTTGCCATTTGGGCCTACGTTTTTGGCAATCCCCTCACTAGCCTTCTCGCTACATCGGGTTTGGCATTGGGAATTATTGGCTTAGCCGTGCAGATTAATATCTCGAATATTTTTTCAGGCTTAGCGATCAATTTAGAAGGCAGCTTTAAAGTGGGGGATTTTATCGAGATTCCGGCTCAAAAGCTCAGTGGCTATGTTGAAGATATTAACTGGCGGGCGACTCGGATTCGGACACGGACGAACAATATGCTCCTAATCCCCAATAGTGATATCAATAGCCAAACAATTATTAACTATATGATTCCTAATGATGCTAGTGAAATCGCCTTTACCTTCACCTTAGAGCCAGGCACAGATAAGGCACTGGCATTGATGACCCTTGACACAGCGATTCAGACTGTAGCTCAGGCAGAAAATAGCCTTGTACTCAGTGCACCGGCCCCTTTAGTCCGCATCACTGATACCAGTATTTACGGTGTGAATTACACGATTTACTGTTGGTATCGTCCTGCAGAAACCTCCAACAGTAAAGTGGGGAATGTTGTCAACCAGAGTGTTTTAGAGCATCTCTTAGCAGCAGAGATTCGGTTATCGAGTAGTGTGCAGGTGCGTCCTTTGGGGCTGGGTGAGGATATTCCTGACCCAGATGATGATTTTGGCGAGGGGTAGAATTGCCTCCCCAACCTCATTTTTCTCTTACCATTTTAGATAGAAAGATAGCTTGCATCAATATTGCGGGTGAGCAGCTAAATTAGCTGTGCTACGGTCTTTTGAAGCGATCGTGATTTATCAAGGAGTTGCTCATGAGCAGACGATGGGGATTAGCATTTGGCGTTATGTCGATGATCATGGGTTTGCCTGTAGCCGTCTGGGCTATTGAACCGCCTGTTGTTAAGCAAATTCCAGCACAGCAAACCGCCCAAACCACAACTGCTACCGCGGCCCATCAGCTTGCAGTTGAACGCTATCGCATGGGCTATGTGGGTGGGGTTCGGTCACAGTTTGAGCAAGCCCGAGAACTGTATCAAGCCGCAGGCGATCGCTCCGGTGAGGCTAGGCTACTGCTGGATATGTCTGAGATGGCAGGGTTGCGTCTATCTCAGTCGCAGCAGGCTTTAGAGCTAGCGGAAGCAGGGCTAGCGATCGCCCAAGATTTAGACGACGAAACATTGATTATTGATGCTTTGATTGCTGTGGGGGATGCTTACCGTGCGCTAGATAATGAGGCCGCCACGATGCATTATCAACAAGCCCTAACGCGATCGCAAGCAGCAGATTATCGTCTGGGAGAAGGCCGAGCGCTGCTCCGGGGCATGCACCCCATTTATGATTATGCAGATGATGCCCACATCAGCGCTGATGATTTGCAACGGGGCTTTGAGATTATTCAAGCGGTTGGTCGTCCTCAGGATAAGGCGATCGCCGGGCTCCAGCTTGCACACCGTGCTGATAAGCAAGATAAGCCCAAGGCAGCCCTTGAAGCGCTGCAACAAGGAATGGTACAACTCCAGGCGGCTGGGTATCGATTCCTCTTTTTAGAATATGTCTGGGTGCTGTCTGGATATGCTTTTGAGCAGGAGCAGACTGATGAGGTGTTGGACTTTTTCAGCCAGCAAGTGGCGATCGCGAAGAGAAACGACTCAATCTGGGCAGTGGATTGGTTACACGCTCTCGGTGGGCTTCATCAACACTTTTTAGAGGCACCAGATATAGCGCTCCAGCATTATGAAGCCGCTTTAGAGTCGGCCCAAGCGAAAAATGATGTCCAAGGTACCGTAGCGGCTTTGGCCTTATTGGGATTGTTCCATGAACGCCAAGACGATCATGCCCAAGCATTTGCTTATTTTGAGCAGGGCTTTCGGCTTACCCAAGCCACGGGCGCAGTCTTTTTTCTAGAAACCTCATTCTTAAGCCGTATGGCCTCAGTCGGTCGGCTTCAGCTTAGCCCCACCGAAGCCCGAGAGCGCGTTCGTTACTTTCAAACCCTGAGCCTAGAGTTCCAAGCGGCGGGTGATATTGACAGCATTGTCCAGAGCACCAGTGCCATTACAACCTTGACCAGCGAGGCATTTCTAGAGGTTTTGGCCTTGGCTCAGGATAACCTGGCAATTGTGCGTGAGAGGGGTGAGCCTGAGCAAGTGGCTCAACTACTAGAGGTGCTGGGCCAGATTTATCGCCACAAAGATAGAACCCAAGATGCAGTGACGTATTACACCCAAGCTTTGGAAATTTATCAAGAAACTGAAAATAAAGCCCAACAAGCTAAAGTATTGAGAACATTAGGTGATTTATCCAATAACCATCCGTTCGGTACAGATAATATTGAATTAGCGATCGAATTTCATCGTCAGGCACTGGTGATTTATCGTCAGTTGAATGAGATTAGAAAGATTTCTAGTAGTTTGCGCACACTTGCTCATCTTTATCAAAAACAAGGCAATTACACAGAAGCTTTAAGACATTATAAACGACAACTTGCATTGCACCAAAGTGAGCAATCCACACATTCTTATATACGTGAAACTGCTTCTATCCTAGATAAGATTGCTCGCCTATATAAGGAATGGGAAAAGTATGATTTAGCGCTGATTTACTATCAGCGCAGCCTCAAAGCCCATCGCAAAAATTCAGATCAATGGGCTATCAATAATACCATCGAGCAAATCCATGAACTCTATCGTGAGCAGGGAAATGAGGATGCAGCGATCGCCTTGTATCAAGCAGAATTAGCCGTATTAGAAAAAGCTGGTGATCAGCTTAGTGTCGCTCGTATCTTACAAGCTTTAGGCAATATCTATCGTGAGCGAAAGGACTATACAGTCGCGCTTAATTATTATCAGCAGGAATTAGAAATTATACAGGAAATTGAATCTGAAGCGGCGTTTGATCGGGTTGGTTATATGCTTGGAAGACTAAATGATATTGCAGATGTTTATGCGGCTCAAGAAGACTATGAAAAAGCGATTGATTATTACCAGCAGCGCTTAGAACTACTCAGAAACAGTGAGGATAGAGTTTACCCCCTCATCTTTGAACTAGCCAACATCGAACGTGTTTACAGACAGCAAGGCCGAGATGATGAGGTCATCGCTTTCTATCAAACAGAGCTTGAACGCCTCTATGCCAGTGAAGATGAGCCACATCAACAGAATGTATCAGGCTTACTGCGTAAATTGGGAGATCTGTATCTAGCCCAAGGCAACGATGAAACTGCCTTTGACTATTACCAGAAAAATATCCGGTTCCACGAAGCCCGAGGCGACTCAGAGTCTTTGATTTATGCCTTTCAAGCGATCGCCATGGCCCATAAGCATAAGGAGGATCTAGATGAAGCGCTGTTCTATTACAAACAGCAACTTGCCGCCGCTGAAAAGGCCGAAACCCTGGTCATTTACTCTCTCCGTCAAGTGGGCAATATCTATCTTGAACAAGAAGACTATACCAAAGCGCTTGAGATTTTTCAGCGCCAGCTTGCGATCGCCCAAGAGCAGGGTAGACCTCGTGAAATTGCCTCAGCACTCCATAAGGTTGCCTATAGCTACCTCCAGCTTGAAGACTACAATCAGGCCCTGGCCCATTACCAACAAAAACTTGAAATTCATCAACAATATGGCCAACCCCATGAAGTGGGTGAATCATTACGTCGCCTCGCTGATCTTTACAGACGCCAAGGCGATTATGCTCAAGCCTTAGCCCACCATCAACAACAACTGGCGATCGCTCGCCAGCGGGATGATCAATATGATGTTGCCGAAGCACTTACCGATTTGGCGCGTCTAGCTGTGGCACAAGAACAAATCGACACGGCATTGGATTATTACCAACAAAGCATTGCAACGCTCCAAGGTATTGAAGTGACAGAATACAGTTCACCCCAATATCGTTTGTTCGATAGCCTGGTTGAGGTAGGGGAATTCCAGGCTCTACAAGATAATTTTGATGCAGCCATTACGTTCTATACCCAAGCGATTGAACTCGGTGAGCAAGTCCGCCCCGAATGGAATGATGATCAAAAATTTATTGAGCAGCATGGGAAATATTACGAGCGGCTAGCGGAGTTGCTGGAGCAGCAGGGTCGAGTGGATGAGGCTAAAGCGGTTTTGGGCTTGTTGGCTGGACGCTGATGCGCGATCGTGCCTGCCAAGAGAGTTTTATAACATTCCCTTCTTTTTCACTTGCTCATACAGGGTTTCCATCACCTCAATAAACGAATTGTCTCGCTCCCAAAACCCTGGAAAGTCGCCTTGTTTTTTGACGGGAATGCCAGAAACAGGGACATTGGGCAAGGGCTCCATGGTTTGGGGCAAACGCTTGGCACTGTGCCAGAAATCACGGAGTTCTAAGTTGGGATCAACGGCTTGAGTTTGCAACGGGGTGTGATAGGACGCGACGGGATGGGGTGGCTGCTTTTCCAGCAGCAGTTCCGCTGCGAGGGCTTGCCCTAAAGGAGATTTGGCGAGTTCAGCCTGTAACGCATCACGGGATAGGCCCCGTAACTCAAAGAGTAAAAACGGATCACGATCTAACTCTGCCGCTAGCCGATAAAACACCCCGGCAATATGTTTGCAAGGGTCGCCCCAATCGGGGCAAGAGCAGGAAGTCTGGAAATCGGCATCACTTTTGGGCAGCAGATTAAGATTGATCTGGGCTAAGGTATCTTCGATATTGTCAGGGATTTCATTGAGCAGCAGTCGGGAAATCAGACTGGCTTTGGAGGCAATCAGGGCGATCGCAGCGGCCCACATGGCGGGACTAATAGTCTGAAAATCCACTTTGGTGGTGTAGAGCGGTTCTTCATAGACCCCAAAATAGGGGTTGACCGAGCCGCGCACCTTGGCAACAATCAAATTGCCATCAATCTTTAAGGATTTAATCTTGCTGCCCTTGGCGTAGGAACGCCCGCGGCTAAGGCGGCCAGCATCGGCGAATCGTTCCATCGCCGCCAGAAAGTTTTGTCCCCACCAAGTTCGACTAAATTGTGCCATCGTTTCCTCCGTGGTTAGTCCAGCATGGCTGTTTTGTTGAGGGCAATCAGGGAGCGGAATGCTTCATTATCCAGCTCTGTTAGCCAAGATTCATCTGACCCCACAATCGAACCCGCTAATTTTTTCTTGTCTTCGATCATTTCATCGATGCGTTCTTCTAACGTGCCGATCGCCACAAATTTATGGACAAAGACATTCTTTTTCTGCCCAATCCGGAAGGCGCGATCGGTTGCCTGGTCTTCGACTGCCGGATTCCACCAGCGATCGAAATGAAAGACATGGTTAGCCTTGGTCAGCGTAATCCCCACGCCCCCAGCCTTCAGGGATAAAACAAACACCGAGGGTTCGGTTTCCGGATCTTGAAATGCCGCAATCATCGCCTCGCGCTTTTTCCGGGCTGTGCCACCGTGGAGATAGTAGGTATTGAGATGGCAGGTCTGACGCAGATATTTCTCTAGGGCCGCCCCCAGTTCGGTGAATTGAGTAAAGATCAGCAGACTTTCACCTTCTGCTTTCACTTCCTCCACCATCTCAGTGAGACGGGTCAGCTTGTGCGATCGCGCCGCCGTAAAGTCGCTATCATCTTGCAAAAACTGGCGGGGATGATTGCAAATTTGTTTCAGTTTGGTCAGGGTCGCCAGGATCAATCCTTTCCGTTTAATGCCGTCCACCTCTTCTAGCTGGCCCGTTACCTCTTTGACCACTACTTCATAAAGTGAGGCTTGTTCTTTCGTCAGGTTGCAAAAGAGCTTTTGCTCCACCTTATCCGGCAGGTCTTTAATAATCGAGGCATCGGTTTTGACGCGCCGCAAAATAAAGGGTTCGACTAACTTTTTCAACGTCAATGACTGTCTACGGTTGTTGTGTTTTTGAATGGCTAACTCAAAACTCCGCCGAAACTGGGCTTGGGTGCCTAAATAGCCCGGATTGAGAAAGTTGAAAATTGACCATAAATCCATTAAGCGGTTCTCGATGGGAGTGCCCGTTAAGGCCAAGCGATGGTTGGCCGGGAGCTTAAGAATGGCTTTGGTGAGGGCTGCTTTGGGATTCTTGATATTTTGGGCTTCATCTAGCACAATCCGATGCCATTGAATACCCTGAAAAAGTTTGGCGTCTTGACGCGCTAGACCGAAGGAGGTGATCACAACATCATGCTCACGGCAGAGTGCTTTGAAGGCTTTGGTGACTTTGGTGCGATCGCTACCATGATGGACGGTGGCCTTCATCTGGGGCGCAAACTTAGCAATCTCCCGGAGCCAGTTTCCTAATACCGAGGTGGGGGCAATCAAAAGGGTGGGCGGGACTGGTTTGCTCGGGTGAGCCTCAGCTCGCTCTTGCTCCTGCACCAGTCGGGCAATCACTTGCACGGTTTTCCCCAAACCCATATCATCGGCGAGGCAACCATTTAACCCAGTTTGCTCCAGGTATTGCAACCAGGACACGCCCCGTTTTTGGTAGCCCCTCAGTGTACCCACAAAGGCAGCGGGATCATCCACGGGCTGAAGCTGAGACTTGTCCCCCAGCTTGGCTAACATCTCGCCCAGGGCATCGTGGCGATCGCATTCAATGTCTAATTCCTCAGTATCACTTTGGGCCGTCAGCTTGATAAAATCCAACAGACTTAATTCAGGATTCTCCTGCTGCTGCTGTTGCCAAAACGTCAGCATCTGCTGCATCTTGTCCTGATCTAGCTCAATCCATTGACCCCGAAACTGCACCAGGGGCACTTTGGCATTGACCAGTTGGTTCCACTCCCGTTCGGTGACCGATTCATTGCCAATTGCCAAGCTATATTGATACTGCACCAATTGATCGATGGAAAAGTAGCTTTTGCTGGCATCACTGCTGCCCGGGGACTGGCTCTTGGCCTTAAGCTTCACTTTGGCCCGCTGACGGCCTTGCGGCGTCCACCAGGCCGGCACAATCACCTTATACCCTGCATTTTCCAGAATCCAAGCAGACTCTTTTAAAAAGGTGAGAGCCGCGTCTAGAGCCAGGGGAATGCCAGTGGGTTGATTGGTTTCCAGTCCCCGCCAGAGGTGGTCATAGATGCGAGCGGCATAGCCCAAGTTCAGCAATAGATTCTGTTCAAACTCACCGCCGAGGGTCGCTTTGACTTGCGCTTGCTGCTCGGGACGCATCCGCCAATAATCCACCAAGGCAACCCGGAGAGAGGGGTCATATTTGGGCGCAACCTGGAACTGTAGCTGCCAAGCATCTTCGGGTTTAGTAGGGTCTTGGAGATGGAAGTAGAGGTAAAAGGGCTGCTGGGTTTGGGTGCGGATAATCCGTTCGCGCCAGCCTTGCCATTGTTGATATTGCTCCAGTTGAATGGACGGGGGCCAAGGGGATAAGGCGGGATCAAGACAGCGACTGAGGAATGAGCTGTCTAGCTTTTTCAGGGTCGCTTGGGGCAGGTAGGTTTGGGTGAGCAGATCACTCAGCAAACAGTCGGAGAAATGGCGCAGCAATTGGGCGCGATCGTACAGCTCTGGCGTTTTAGGGGGCTGGGCAAAACCTGCTGCACAGTTTAGCGGCATATAGTCTAGATACTGCGCTAAGGTGGTTTCGTAGTCTTCGCCAATCAATTCCCAACCCGGATAAATTTCAAATTTGGTCTTTGCTTGACTCGATTTACGTTTGGTTTTGGACGCCGCCAGTTCTCGATATTTAAGCGCTGGAATATACTGATCTTTGTGAATGAGGCGCTTCAGGGCTTGAGTGAAATGGAACCAAAAGTGTAAATCTTCGCCGATTTGCACATCGGTTAAGCGATGCAGCGCCAGAAAATGTAAATCATTGAGTAAGGGCACCACGCAGTTGACCCAATCTTTACGATCGCTGGTCACTTTAGCGATCGTCTGAGCGGGGTAACAATCCACCTCCCAATATTGCCAGTCAAAAGTATCAGGCAGCTCTGCTTCTAGGTAGCGAGAGAGTTCTAAGGAGGGTAAGGGCTGCTGCGCTACCGTCGGCAGCAAAAAGTAGCAGGGGGTAATTTGCTCAACGAGCGGGTTATCTCGGTGGCTGCCCTGGAGTTTGACCCCCAGTTCTTGAGACAGCAGCGCCGCTAGGTCTTGGGCGGCTAAATGGCCAGAATATCGCTGACTTTGCGGGCGAGACGGCTTGCGAGGTAAGGTTTCAGCCCAGAGGTAGAACCGCCCAGCTTGTAGAAATGTAGTCTCAGCGTCAGGAATCCAAGTGCCGTGGAGAATATGCATTGTAAATCACGGACAATCTACAGAAAAAACCTTGGTTTTTAAGTTTATCAAAGTTTGCAACCATAGGCTTTGGAGATGACAATAAAGTCCACAATCTTCCCTGCTCAAAACCATTCCACATGCAGCACCCACTCCATCCACGGGAGCTTGATGATCTTAATGCTCCACGGCAAACGATCCAACAAAATATCGTGGGTTTTCTGCTCCACCTGAAGTAGGTAGTGATCATGGGTAAAGGTAAGCAGCCCATTGCGTTGCAAAAAGCTTTGTTGTAGTGCATGGCTAGAGATATTGCCGAGGGCAGACCAGTGGTGAATCACGGCGGTGAGTAAAGTTTCCGCTTCTTGGGCTTCAGTTTTCAGCAGTTCCAAAGTTGTGGGGAGTGAATCTTCTAGATTGACACCGCAGAGTAGCTTATTCAACGCCAGTTGCGCTTCTGATGAGGTGGGGGAGCTATCCACCAGGTATTGCAAGAGTAGGATGGCGCGGTGATTGGCATCCAGGGTTATAAACTGTTTGGCGGCAACCAAGCTCAAGGTTGTAAACCAATGCGTTAGAAAGGGCCAGAATAAAACTAAGCCTGCATTTTGGATGTAGATCTCTGCATCAGGTGGGGGGGGGAAATAGGGAGCGGCTGGAGTCGAGGCGGATGAGCGCTGAGTCTGGCTCAAGGAGGAATCGGCGATCGCGCTCTGGGACTGAGCTGGTATTATGGTAGTGCATGCATCTTGGATTTTGTGGCAGTTCTCATTTAATTTCTCCTTGAAATCCCAACCCCTAAAACTTAATCTTTTACCTTGAATACAACCTACAAA
>JAAHHN010000192.1 GCA_010672165.1 Spirulina sp. SIO3F2
CTCCCAGCTCACCCAAAGCTATATCAGCATGGGGCACTTGGGCGGCTTAGTAGATGACCCGAATTACCCTGCCTTGAGTGTGCTCAATGGCGTGCTCAATGGTTTTGGCGGCCGGTTGTTTAATGAGGTGCGATCGCGCCAGGGTCTGGCTTATTCCGTCTTTGGGTATTGGAGTCCCAACTACGATTATCCTGGTACCTTTGTCGCGGGCGGGCAAACCCGCACCGAAGCAACGGTTCCCTTTATCCAAGCCATTTTCAACGAAATCCAGAGCCTGCAACAGTCTCCGATTAGTGCCGATGAATTGGCTTATGCCAAGGAGTCAATTCTTAACTCCTTTGTGTTTAATTTCCAATCCCCTAGCCAATTTATGAACCGCTTGATGCGCTATGAATATTATGGCTATCCGGCGGATTTTGTTTTTCAATACCAACGAGGCATCAAAGCAACTACCGTGGCAGATGTGCAGCGGGTTGCTCAGGATTATCTCAAGCCTGAAGAAATCACAACGCTAGTCGTTGGCAATGCCGAAGCGATGGAGCCGCCTTTGGAAAGTTTGGGATCATTGGTTCAGATGCTGGATGTGACCATTCCAGGATCATAAGTGGTGCGCTCAGCTTTGGAGCGATGGGGGTAATTTGTTCTCGACGGGTCTCAACATCGTTCCAAAAACAGAGAGCACGAGCGTTTAACGCTCAGAGATGAATCGGCCATAGTCGAATTTGCTTATCACCACTCCCAGTTGCCACAAAGCGATCGTCGGGGCTGATTGTAAAGTCATTCACATGGTGCTGATAGCCCCTGAGCACTTGGCGCTCGGCCCCCGTTTCCAAATCCCACAGCCGGATAGTTTGGTCAGCACTGCCGCTAATGAGCGTCTGACCATCTTGGCTGATTTGCACCCGATTGACATAGCCTTGGTGCTGAGTCAGAGTCTGGCGTAGCTCGCCCGTTGCTAATTGCCAGATACAGACTGTTTTATCGGCACTGGCGCTTACGAGCCATTGACCATCCGGGCTAATTGCGAGGTCATTGACAAAATTGGTATGGGCATCCAGAACATGCTCAAGCTCTCCAGTGGCAAGCTGCCAAATGCGAATCGTTTTATCCGCGCTACCACTCACCAGCCATTGGCCGTCAGGACTCACAACTAAGCTATTCACAAAACTACTGTGCCCTTCTAGGGTCAATCGCTCCATTCCCGTCCTGAGACTCCAAATTTTGATCGTGTGATCCGCACTACCACTGATGAGGGTTTCGCCATCTGGGGCGATCGCTACCACATTGATAAACCCCGTATGACCCTTCAGTGTATGGGTCAATTTACCCTGCTGCCAATCCCAAACCCGGATCGTCTTATCCGCACCGCTGCTGATCAATTGTTGACCATCGGGACTGAGGAGCAGCTCATCCACAAAGCTGGTGTGCCCCTCTAAAGTACGGTGAAGCTGACCCGTCGTGAGATCCCAAACCTTGATTGTTTTATCCGCGCTAGCACTCAAGAGATAACTGCCATCAGGGCTAATCAACAGCCGATTCACAAAGCTGGTATGACCCGAGAGGGTCTGCTTTAACTCCCCTGTGTTCAGTTGCCAAATCTTGATCGTTTTATCCGCGCTAGCGCTGATGAGCAATTGGCTATCGGGGCTAACCGCCAGATCATTAATGAAACTGGTATGTCCCACCAATGTTTGTATGGTTGCTTGGGCCCGCTGTTCGAACCATTGAGGCAATACTTGCTGATACACTTGCCAGCTCCCATAGCTGCCAGCACCCAGCACCAGCAGGGCAATCCCTCCCAAGAGCCAAGGCGATCGCCAAATATTGCGCTCCGGCTGAGGAATGGTGGGCATATCTGGCGAAATCTGAATCGCTGTGCCGGGGAGCCGTTCGGGAGACTCATCCAGAGAGGTGATTTGGGTTGCCGCATTGCCTGTAAGTTGGGCTTTGAGTTGGGCGATCCGGGCCAGTAAAGCAGCCGTGGTGGGGGGGCGATCGGCAGCCCGATAGGCCATCAAGGTATCGAGAAAATCCGCCAAGGCAGGAGACACATCCGGTGCGTACTGTCGCCAGCGGAATTCATTGGTTAGGGGATCGTAAATATGCGCATCATCAAGGCGTTTGCCCGTCAGTAAATAAACAAACGTCCGACCCAACGCGAAGAAGTCTGATTGGGGCACAGCATGACCCTGCTGCTGTTCTGGAGGGGTATAGCCTGCCGAACTCACCTTTGTGACACTGCCCGATTGGCCGGTCTTCAGCAAATAGGTATAGGTCATCTCCCGTGCCGTACCAAAGTCAATCAGCACAAGCTGACCATTGGAGCGCAACATGATGTTTTGTAACTTGATATCGCGGTGGAAATAGTTACGCTGGTGAACCAGATGCAAAATCTCTGCTAGTTGTTCGAGCCACTCCAGAGCTTGGGCTTGACTGATCAGCAAGTTGCCCTGCTGGTGCATCCATTGCCAGAGATTGGGCCCATCAATCTTCTCCATCACAAAGCAATGGAGGGGTTCGGTGGCATCTTTGGCAAAATAAGGAAAATAGCCCTGGGGGTCAACTTTGGGAATGCCGGGATGATCTAAGGCTTGCAATACTTCAGCTTCGCGCTTAAACAAGTCCACCACTTTATGGTTGTTGTGATGGTGGGGTTTGAGCACCTTGAGAATCTTCGCGGTGCCTTGATCCAGGACTTCCAAGATCTCTGCAAAACCACTACTGTCGCTGAGTAACTTCACTACGCGATAGCGATCGCCCACAAGCAGCGAGGAACCACAGGCCTGACATTCCAACTGATCAACATTAGCTGGATCATTGATATGGGAACAATGCGGATTGAGACAGTAGCTCATAAAAAAGGCTACATTGGCCAAACTTCTACGTTACTTCCAATATATATACTGGCCGTACCTGCTACCCAACCGGAATATTTTGGGCTAGGAGTTGATTTCTTCTGCCTGACGACAATTAGTAGTTGTGCATCTATGTTGAGAACGAATAATGCTTTTTCACGGCCTCATGAATCTCCCAAACACAGCCCATGCCCACTGGAAACTGCACTAAATCTCCCACCCCAAACGTTACAGGCTCACCTCCGTTTGGCGTTACTGTAACCCGTCCGGCAAGCAGATAGCAGGTTTCTGATTCGTCGTAATACCAATCAAACTTGGAGGCTTCTTTTTCCCAGATCGGCCATTGTTTGACTCCAAGGCGATCGAGTTCGGCCTCACTGGGATTTGAAGTGACTTGGATGATGGGGGTTGATGCGGTCATGGTGGGTTCACGAGCGATATTGCTGATTATTTTAGGTGCGATCGCCCCCTCCACTTCAACCAAAGCGACAGGTTATCCGACCCAGAATCTGCGATCGCGCTACCGGGCCAAACTGCCGACTATCACTACTTGCTGCCAAGTTCTCGCCATAGAGCACATAGGTTTTATCTGGGAGCACCATGTTAATTCGCTTAATGATCTCGAAATTTGGTTTTTGAGGATGCTCCGCGACGACAATCTCACCCACTTGCGGCGCAGTTCGTCGATAAGCGTGAAAATCTACCAGCACCTCTTCTCCCGCCTGGAGCAGCGGCAACATTGAATCCCCCTCAATTTGACGACGTTGGCGACGCCGGAGCAGCCAGCAAATGAATTCTGAGCCATTACAATCGGGGAGAGTGGTCATTTGATTCCTGGTCAGACGCTAACTCTGGCAGACGGGGACACCTGCGCTACGTTTTTTTATTTCACACTCCCCTTTACAATGCAATCTTGGTTCAGCCATCTCTTCTCCCTCACAACATTATGGGTTTTAGGGTCTCCTTTTCCTGTTTGGGCGAATGCCGAATATATCGGTCTCAATGAAGTTCCCGAGCATCTCACCTTTCAAGGTGGCTGGGTGATTCGAGACTCTCCCTATATTGTCGATATTGTCGTGGATGCTGAGTGCCGATCGCGTCCCTGTGCCCCCGGCCAAGCCCAAATGCTCTGGCTTGAAGAAACCCTGGAACTAGATGAGCATGGTGTTGCTCACTTTGAAGTGGTGGATGTGATTGAGTTGCAAGATGGTTATGAAGTGGGGTTTGCCAAACAGCTCTTTCGGTATTGTGCGGTTGAAGGGGAGCTAGATTTAGATGTGTTTGCGATCGCGCAGTTTGAACCAGAGCAAGAGGTGCTCACAACCATTCACCAAGCGTGGCGCGTGAATCGAGATGCTGGAGCATTTGAGATAATTCAGACAACCAAAGTGAGTTGTTTTAACCCATTACCTGGGGGTCATTAAGAGATTTAGGGTGAGGACTACCAAACTGTGATACACCAAACGATCGCGCCATTCCACTGTCCCCACCCCCAACATGCGATAAAATCTGATGCCGTGATCAATCGAGGGAAACACCATGCTAAATGTGGGCATCATCGGAACTGGGTTTGGGCAAAAGATTCATTTGCCCGCTATTCAAGAACATCCAGACACCCAAGCGATCGCCCTCTGGAGCCACGAACTCGACAAAGTCCAAACCCTTGCCCAACAGCATGCAATTCCCCATGCCAGCGATCGCCTTGCGGAGCTGTTAGCACTGCCAGATCTGGATGCGGTGATGATCTCCACACCGCCCTTTTTGCATTACGAGATGGCTAAAGCGGCATTAGCAGCAGGTAAGCATGTGTTTCTGGAAAAACCAGTGACGTTGAATGTCACGGAAGCCCAGGAACTCTACCATCTTGCTCAACAAAGCGGCTTGGTGGCGATCGCCGACTTTGAATTTCGCTTTGTGCCCGCCTGGCAACAGTTGGCTCACCTGCTCAAAGCTGGCGCTGTGGGCTCAACGCGCTTGATCAAAATTGACTGGCTGGTTCCGGGTCGCGCAGACCCAGAGCGAGCCTGGAACTGGTATGCCCGCCAAGACCAAGGCGGTGGCATTTTGGGCGCAGTGGGGTCTCATGTCTTTGACTATATCCATTGGCTCTTTGGCGATGTGCAAAGCCTCTGTGCTCAGCTCAGTTGCGCGATCGCCGATCGCCCTGACCCCAAGGATGGCGGTAAGCGTAAACCTGTGGATGCACCCGATGTCGCCCAGCTCCTGTTGCAGCTAGCCGATGGTACCCCAGTGCAGATTTCCCTCAGCTCAGCCACCTATGAAGGGCGGGGCCATTGGCTAGAGGTTTACGGCGAGTTGGGCACTTTAGTGCTGGGTAGCGACAACCTCAAGGACTATGTGCATGGTTTCAAGCTCTGGCATGCTCCTGCTGGCCAGAGTCTCTCAGAAGTTATGATTCCGGCTCACCTGGATTTTCCCAAGGTTTACCCTGATGGCCGCCTCGCCCCGGTGCTGCGCGTGGTTGACCATTGGGTGAATTGTATTCAGAGGGGCACGACCGCAGCCCCTTCTCTTCGAGAAGGCGTGCTCTCGCAATTGTTGATGGATCTCACTGTGCAATCCCAGCGCGATCGTCAATGGGTACAAGTGCCCAGTTATGACCAAATTGTGAGATGAGTAAGACTGATACGCTAAGGTAATTCAAGAGTGATTCTTTTGTAAGAAAATTATCATTCAGGATTTACATACATACGAAGTGGTGCTTGTAACGCTTTGCGAATGACTTTACAGACATGTGGGATATCCCATTTATTTTTCATTGGGCAAGCAAACTCAGGTTCAAGCATGACAATATAAATAATAAGGAATAGATTAGATCGCCAATGGCTGCTTGTGACCTGGTATTATGCAGCCATTAAGTTGGGCTTGGGGAGTTGTGTTGCCTGCCGCATTGGGAGCTGAATGATAAATTGTGTTCCCTGCCCTGGTTGAGAACTACAGTTAAGCGTGCCGCCATGCTTTTCGGTGACGACTTGGTAACTAATCGACATGCCCATGCCTGTCCCTTTACCAATATCCTTGGTAGTGAAAAATGGCTCAAACATCCGCTTGAGCACCTGAGAGGTCATGCCAGAGCCATTGTCCGCGATCGCAACGGTTACTTGGCCATCTAAGCACCAGGTTCGGAGCGTAATCGTCGGCACATAAGTGACCACGTCGGCAGCATTCATATTCTTTATTTTGGTCTCAATGGCATCAATCGCATTGACCAAAATATTCATAAATACCTGATTTAATGAACCTGCATAACAGTCAATCGGGGGCAGCACTGCATAATCTTTGATGATGCAGATTTCTGCCCGGTCAGACTGGATTTTGAGTCGATGACTTAAAATCACCAGTGTATTATCAATACCCTCATGTAAATTCACACATTTAATCCCTGCTTCATCGAGGCGAGAGAAGTTACGTAACGATAGAACAATTTCTCGAATGCGATCGCTCCCCATATGCATCGAGTCCAACAATTTGGGTAAATCTGCTTGGATAAACTCTAAATCTAATTCCTCTATTTCAGCTTGAATGGCTGCATTCGGTTGTGGATAGGCCTGTTGATACTGTCCCACAACACTCAATAAACCCTGAGCATAGGTTTGCAAATGACTTAAGTTGCCATGAATGAAACTTACCGGGTTATTAATTTCATGGGCAACTCCAGCGACCAGTTGGCCGAGACTCGACATTTTCTCATTTTGGAGCACTTGGGCTTGAGTCTGTTGCAGGTCCTGCATTGCTTGAGCCAGATCCTTCGCTTGTTCACGGGAATGGCTTTCTGAGGCTTGGAGCTGGGCATATTGCTGTTTAATTAAGTGATCAGCGCGTTGCACAAAGAGATAGAGCACGCCATACAAGATCGTAAGAATAAGTAAACTGCCCAGTACCACATTTTGCTGGGTTTGGTCGATGTTTTGCAACAGGGGAGTCACGTCAGTATAGAGTTCAAATACCCCAACCACCTCGCTATTTTGACCCTCTGCATAAATTGGAATATAACTAGAGAGCAAGTCGCGATCTTTGATTGTGGTTTGCAACGCTTTAAATGTATCTCGATGTCCTAATTGACTCACCACCTGGCCGGATTTCGCGGCAATAAACCCGGATGTCCCCCCCTTGTCCAGACCAATTTGGGAAGATTCCGAGGAAAAAACGGTGCGACCCTGAAGATCATACACTTTGATTTTGACCACCGAAAGACCCTCAAACTGGGCAAGAACATCCTGTTGTAATTGCATAATGCGGGGATGGATGCGTAAGGCCTCGTTATTAAGGTCTTGGGTACTAGAGAGAAACTCCCCCTGCTCTTGCCAAAGCGTATTGGAGAAAGTTTGGGTAAGGGCTACATTATTCTCTTCCGTCAATGTGACTAATCTTTGCACTGATTGTTGGCGGTAGAATATCGCCAGTAGACCTGTCGCAACGACAAATGCACTTAAACTCACCAGGGAGAAGTTGCGTAGGAGTGTAAAGTGTTGGGGAGACTTAGAGCGTTGTGGAGCAAAAAATCGAGGAAGTCGCATAGGGTCTGGCAATGGGTTTTACTTCTAGGTTCGGAGTCGTCACCTGCTATATATGCAAATATCAAATTCTCTACAGAGATAGAGCTGATCCCGAATCCGGTCATTAGAACCAAAGAATTTTCCTGATGTAGGGGCTGGGTCTCCCTGCCCTACGGGGTATTTATTCTCGGTGCATACAAAGCGGATTTCGTATGATATCTGGCTTGTTCATCATCGATCGCACCGTCGATGATGTCTTCAGTACAACGCCCAAAAGTAAATATCTCGAAAAGCTCAGTACAGGACAAAAATTATAGGCTGTAGTAGGTTGTAGGTTGGGTTGACGCAGGAAACCCAACACCAGCTAGGATTACAGGGAATGTGTTGGGTTACTCCACGAGAAGCAAGCTATGAACTCATAAGAGTTTCAGAAATTTTCTGATTTTTTGTTCGTACTCAGCTCAAAAAGGTCTACAGCTGTTATGTGATACCAAATCCGTTTTGTATGGAGTAAGAATGATGCTCGCCTTGTGATCGCTCAAAAGCCATATCTGGTGGGCAATGCCCACCCTACGTAAGAGTTTGGCCTTTGCTATGCGGATTTGGTATGAGACGCTATTTTTTATACTTCTTGTAATTAGAGAAGCTACCAATCCCTCTAATCCTGTGGGTGACTCTAATGCCACGTTTACCAAGATTAACGGTCAAGCGAAACCACCCTTTGCGTCGTCCCACACTGATGCTAGAAATTCCTTTAGGGCTGACATTGACTCGAATCCCTGGCAAAACTTTAATACTCCGTCTGCTGTGGCGAAATTTCCAACCCATGACACTCCTATGATCAATCGTGAAACCGTAATAAGCAATCCACCTTAATTATCAAAATCCACAATATCCAACGATTCCAAAATGCCAAAAATCCGGGATGGAATTGAGAACACCGCTAAAGCTCCTGGCCCCGCTTGAAAAAAGGTCTCAAATGCATCGGCTACCTGAGTCGAACGGTTGCGACGCACCACCAGAATGTCATTATCTTGCATAAAGGGGTTACCCACCTCATTGACCCCTTGGGAGAGATCAACCGGGACAAGCCGACTGGTAACAGTGCCATCATCATTGAGCCGCAAAAGATGCACATCACGACTGTAGGCGCGATCGCGGTTAAAGCCGCCAGCAATCAGCAATGCCTGGTTGAGTGTCGTGTTCGGCGGCACTTCAAAACGCCCTGGTTCACCCACTTCGCCTACCACGCTCACTTGAATTACGCTCGGTGAAAACTGGGTGGAGGCTAGCTCATTGAGTTCGGCGACTGATAAGTCTGTTGCCTTGGGAATAATAATTGTATCCCCCTCCTGCACTACTGTATCTTGGGCGATGTCTCCAGCTTGGAGCAGTTCCCAAAGGTTGAGGGTCAAGATTTGTTCAACTCCCGTTTGAGTTAAACGGCGCACCTGAATATTGCGCAGGTCAGCCGTAGATTTGATGCCCCCCGCTTGTTGCAGCACCGCAGTGACCGTGGGCAATCCGCCTGTCAGCCCCACCGCCGCAAGACCCACTGATCCCGTGTCTACCGTGGCAGTGCCCACTACGTTGTAAGCACCGGGGCGTCTCACTTCACCGACAACCGCTACGGTACGACTAGCGGTCACATCCGCAGCAAAGTCCAGCAGTGCCAGCTTCCGCATCTCGCGCAGGTTAATTGTCGGAGCCATGGGCACAAACACCGTATCGCCATCCCGCAGGCTCAGGTCGGTGGTGCGATCGCCCCGTTGGATCAATTCTTGCAGGTTCACCGTAATCAATTCATCGCCTTGATATTGCGATCGCCGCCGCCGGACTTGGATGCGGGCGATATCAGCACTCAGGGTGATCCCCCCCGCCGCCTTCAGGGCTGCGCTCAGAGTCGGCAGTTGCACCCCTGGATTATCCCCTTGACCCCCAATCAGATCGATCGTGAACGAACCGGGCTGTTTCACTTCGCCACTGACAAAAACGTTGGGCGGTCGGGTATTCAGCAACCGAATCGTTACTAAGGGGCGCTTGAGATAACGACTGTATAGGCTGGAAATGTTTTCGGTGGCTTGACCCACGGTTAAGCCGGCCACAGGCACACTGCCAATTAGGGGTAAATACAGCACACCATCCACTGGAATTTGGTAAATGCCGCCATATTGAGGCACTTCAAAGATATCGATCGTGAGGCGATCGCCCCCGCCCAGCAAATATTCACTGGGGGCAGTGGGCACAGGAGGCGCTATCGGTATAGTGGGTGGAATCCCCACAGGTAGCTGACCGGGAATAACCAATTCAGCTTCTGGGGGATCTGGGTAGGGCAGCCGCCGAGCCGGAGGCAGGGTGAAATTGTCAGGGATTTGGGCCGCTGGGGAGGTGATCACCAATTCCTCTGAGTTCCCATTGGGTTCGGGTAATGTGGGAGAAGGAAATGCTGTCTCGGGTTTGTTTTTTTCGAGGGTGGGAATCTGCGCGATAGAGGGAGTGTTGAGGAGGAGAAGCCAGGGAGTCAACAGTCCGCTAAGGGATGTCCGAAACAAGGGGGTGATCATGATGGATAGTTGAGCCGAGCGGCAATGCTCATTCCAGTTTAACGAGGGCGGGTCATCAGTTAAGCCAGATGACAGAAGCGACAAAATCAATTACTTTATTGATGCCTATGCCACGCTTGTGGATGTGAATGCGCTGGTTCCAGAACCCACGCAATTGCCCGATGGCAACACCGTGCCCCAACCCTTTAAACCCACCACAACTTACGAGCCGACTTGGGAAAATTCTCAGCTTGAATTGGAGTTTACTCGTAGTTGCTTTATCTAGCGGTGACAATGCTTGTTCAGAAGCGTAAAGATATTCTTTAGGGGTAGGCAAGGGTAAGACAAACACCCTAACGTGTCAGCAGTGCCTGAATCTTACCCAACAACCGCTTTAAATCTACGGGCTTAGTGTCATAGTCATCACAACCCGCCTCAAGCGCCTTCTCTCGATCGCTAGCCATGGCATGGGCGGTTAGGGCAATCACAGGCAGCTCCTTGCCAATTGGGTGCTCTCGCAGCTTTTGGGTGGCTTGCCAGCCATCCATCACGGGCAGGCTCATATCCATTAACACCAAATCGGGGTGTTCGGTGGTAGCCTTAGTGAGTCCCTCTGCCCCATCCACCGCCACAATCACATCATAGCCTTTGCGCTTGAGGCGACGGGAGAGCATATCACGGTTCATTTCGTTGTCTTCAATCAGTAAAATTCGTGCCATATGGGCTCCTGCTTAGCTCCTTAGGTTTCAGGGGAAGGGGGTTGGGGCATCACGGTTTGCAACAGTCGCTGCACCTCATTGACCAGTGTTTGACGGTCATAATTGCCCTTATGATAAATGGCTTCCACACCACCATTGAGACGCTGGCGATCAGACTCAGTGATATCCTTGGCTGTAATGACAACCACTGGAATAGCTTGCCAGTCCGTATTTTCGCGCAAGGCTTCCAGAAACTGAAAGCCATCCATCTCCGGCATCATTAGATCGAGCAAAATTACATCCGGTTGATGAATCTGGATCAAATCCAGCGCCTGACGCCCGTGTTGGGCTTCTTCGACAGCCCAGCCCTCTTTCTCAATTTGGCGGCGTAATACCTCTCGGTTCATGGCACTATCATCCACAATCAAGATTGAATTCCCCCCTTCACCCCCCCGGAATCGGCGGAGGGTGAGTAGAAGCTGATCACGATTAACGGGCTTAAGTAAATAGTCTGATGCTCCCAGGGCATAGCCGAGGTTACGCTCGTTAACCATGGTCAACATCACCACCGGAATATGAGCTGTTTCTGGGTCACCCTTAAGAGCAGTGAGAACTGCCCAGCCATCCATCCCGGGCATCATCACATCCAGGGCGATCGCGCCAGGCTGAAAACCCTTAGCCAGTTCTAAGCCTTCTGCACCATTGGTTGCGACCTCTACCTGATAACCATAGCGGCTCAGGGAACGCTGTAGATAATCGCACACCGACGCATCATCATCAATCACGAGGACTATGCCATTCCCTTGGTTAAGGGGTAAGCCCTCCACAACAGGGAGAGTTGCGCTATTGGGTGGCGTGGCCACCTGCCGTGGCAATGTCATGGTGAAGGTTGATCCCTCCCCTTGAGTACTGGTGACGGTGATATCCCCACCCAGCATCTGGCAGAAACTGCGGGTGATCGTCAGACCCAAACCCGTGCCCCCATATTTACGGGTCGTAGATGCATCCGCTTGGGCAAAGGACTCAAACACTTGGGCGACTTGCTCGGACGCCATACCAATGCCAGTGTCTGTGACTGTGAAGTGCAAGCATTCTCCTAATTCAGTATCAATCGCTGCAACCCGCAGCGTAATTGTGCCCTCATGGGTGAATTTGCACGCATTACTCAGGAGGTTGAAGAGGTTCTGGCGCAGTTTAGTGATGTCCGAATGCATCGACCCCAAGTTAGCGGGATAGTCCAGCACTAAGGTGTTATTGTTGTTCTCCACCAAGGGGGCGATCGTCGTGGCGACATCCATCAGCATACCGTTGAGGTCAAAGGTCTCCAGATAGAGTTCCATCCGACCTGCCTCAATTTTGGAAATATCGAGGATGTCGTTGATGAGGCTCAGTAGATGTTTACCCGCGCCGTGAATTTTGGCGAGATCGGGGACAAAGTCCTCCTCTCCGAGGTCTTCGGCTTCTTCCTGGAGCATCTCGCTGTAGCCGATGATTGCATTAAGAGGGGTGCGGAGTTCATGACTCATGTTAGCCAAAAAGGTACTTTTGGCGAGGTTGGCATGTTCAGCGGCTTGTTTGGCAGTTCGTAGTTCTGTTTCAGAGGCTTCTAAGGCACTGATCTGTTGCTCTAGGTTGCGATAGGTTTCCTGCAACCGCTCTGTCATGGCATTAAACCCCTGAGTCACTTCACCAATTTCATCGTTGGCGTTGAGCACAGGCACCGTTTGCCAATCCCCCGCACTGATACGGGCGGTGGCTTGTTTGAGCTTGGTTAGGGGGCGAGAGATGGTTTGAATCAGCCAGAACCCAATTCCACCACTGACGACAACGCCCGCGATCGCCCCCACCCAAAAAATACGAATAAAGCTATGGATCGATTCATCGAAGCGATAAACACTACGATCGATTTGCCCAAGGGTCTGGCTGGCTTGGATTTGTAGATTTTCGTTGAGGGTGATGAGAGTGGTCTCAAGTTGAGGGGCGAGTGCTAACGCTACTTGTTTGGTGTTTTTGAATCGGTCAGGCTCACTGGCTTGGGCGGCCGCGATCGTTGCCTGTACAGCACTCACAAAATCATGGCTTTGAGCTTCGAGTGTATTGAGACTATTCGTCAAGGCTATGGTGAGGGCAGGCTCATTGAAATGCGGTTCAACTGCAACCTGTTCGTGCTGATGCTCCTCATGATGCTCTACTGCATGGGGAGCATGGTCGTGCTCTTCATGATGCTTTGCTTCACCCTCCCGCTCATGGTGGTCATGACCCTCATGGTGCTCATGGTCTTGCCCGGACAACTCATAGGCTGGAGCAGACTGGTTTTGTAAGAGTTCAGTGATTTGAGCTTCAAACGCTGCGAGCTGAGTGGCTAGAACGAGTTGTGTACCCGGTTCAACCTTGTCTAATGCCACCATCACCCGTTTAAAAGAAGTCAGGGCTTGATTCTCTAAAACGAGTTGGCTCAAATTTTGCTGGAGGTGAATATCCGTAAGGTCTTCCAATTCGTGGACATCTTGGTCAAACGTTTTGATCTGGTTGTAAAACACCCATCCAGTTGTGCCAAAGACCCCGCAGAGGCCCACCAGGCCAATCAGCAATTTTGTGCGAATATTCACAGGCATTTTGTGAGCAACACCTTCAGCAGACAACGATAAAGCAACAACAGGGCGCTCTAGGGAGCGCCTTGTTGTTTCTTTA
>JAAHHN010000193.1 GCA_010672165.1 Spirulina sp. SIO3F2
TGTAAAGAATTCACGCAGTAGGTAATTGCTGCATAGCAAGCAAACTCAAGATCACCAACATCTAAACCTGCATGATAAGCAGTTTTTAGCGGAGTTAGACTTTTACGAAAATGCTCATGCCAAAAACTTACAAAGGTATGAAAGGTCATCAAGACTTTGGCTTTAATGATGGGATTAGGATATTTCTGTTGGTATTGCAAGGATAATTGGCCAAATTTATAGCCTTGAACCACATCACCGAGAACCCCTGAGATCAAAAAACCGTAGTTCCCATAGGAAAAAGCTGAAAAGTCACTATTGCCATACGCCAAGCAAAGTTGAACCTGCTGAGTGATATTCAAGGGCAAGAGGGCAGGCACAGCAATGGTTGTCGGCGGAACCACTAAGGCTAAAATTCGCAAGGCTGAGATTTTGGATTGATCAGTGGCTTGGGGTAAATTGAGTAACTTATCGAATGTATACTTTTGGAATTTTTCAGCAGTTTGATGAAAGGCCGTTTCAATGTCGTCTGGGCCAGGGTTCTCCGGAAACTCAACGCCCAGCGGACTTAGGATTTCTAATGCCGCTTGGACAGATTTTAAGGGTTGATTTTTCGACATATAAGACAAGATCTTAATCTCATACAACTTAACCTTGTCTAATAAATCAACTGCATGTTCCAACGTCATGTCGAGCCAATCGTCCATAACATCAAAGTCTGATTGGAGATAGGCATTCTCCGTTGCCGCAGTGGCCAGGTTTAAGGTCAGTGGATAGTTCCGTTGCCAGGCGGCTTCTGACCCGAGCAGTTGATACCCTTGTAAACAATAGGCAAATGCAGCATTATAGGCCGTTGCCAATTGCGCTTTCTGGGCAGCTTGCCAATTTAATTGGGCCAGATGCTCACGCTCCATCAAGGACTCAATCAGTTCTGCCCCTAAATTGAGTTGACCCACAATGTTAAACAGTGCCGCTTCCTGTTGCTCTGGCGGTGTGTTGCTTAAGAGCAACTGGCCAATCTTGAGGTGAGCAATTTGTTTTTGTTGCTCGGGAATAAGACGATAGGCGGCCTGCTGGATGCGATCGTGCAAGAAGCGATAGCCCACCGTGATGCTGCCCACCAATTCCTGCTCACTCTGCATTCCTTGGAAAAACTTATACGCTTCATTTTGCGGCAGGATAATCCCTTCTTTGAGGGCATCCCAGAGTGTGGCGGCAACTTGGTCAGCCGCCAGCTCACAAATAATGGCAATGGTGTTTAAGTCAAACTGGTTGCCAATACAAGCGGCTCGCTTCAGAATAGTCTGGGTCTCTGGGCTGAGTTTCTGGAGACGTTGGGTCATAAAGACCACCACATCATCGGTTAAGGCTTGATCTTTGACCTGGCTCAGGTCACAGCTCCAATAACCGACTGCGGCATTGTAGGTGATGAATTGATCATCGTAGAGTCCCTTGAGAAACTGTCGGGTAAAGAACGGGTTGCCTTTGGTCTTTTGATAAATCAGTTCGGTGAGGGGTTGAGCGATCGCGGCACTACAACTGAGTGTCTCAGCCACGAGTTGATTAACCTGTTCTGAGGCCAAGGGCTCCAGGGTAATTGTCGCAATGGTGGTAACCTGCTGCTCTAGTTCACCGAGTGTGAGCATCAGGGGATGTGCTGGAAACACTTCATTGTCTCGATAGGCCCCCAGCAGCAATAAGTACGGGGCTTTCCCCTCACCCATCAACACTTTTAATAAACCCAAAGATGCTGAATCTGCCCATTGCAAATCATCCAGAAAGATCACCAGCGGATGCTCTGAACTCGTAAACACCCCAATGAACTTCTCAAACAGCAAATTAAATCGATTTTGTGCGGCTGTTCCCGACAACGCTCTCACTGCGGGCTGCTGACCGATAACCTGTCCGAGTTCGGGAATGACCTCCACCAGTACCTGTCCATTCTCACCCACCGCCGCCAGGATCTGGGCTTTCCATGTGGTCAACGTCTCATCTGCCTCGCTCAAGAGTTGCCCCATCAACTCTCGAAAGGCTTGCACCAACGCTGAGAAGGGAATATTCCGATTGAACTGGTCGAATTTTCCTTTGATAAAGTAGCCTTTCTGACGCACGATGGGTTTATGGACTTCGTTGACCACCGCCGTTTTGCCAATCCCAGAAAAGCCGGCCACCAGTAGCATTTCACTCTGTCCTTGGGCCACTCGCTCAAACGCATTGAGCAAGGTTTGCACTTCGGCCTCTCGTCCATAGAGTTTTTCTGGGATCAGGAAGCGATCGCACACATCCTGTTGGCCGAGTTCAAATTTGGTGATTATTCCTGACGCTTCTAACGATCGCAAACATCGCTCTAAATCGTGCTTCAAGCCCAATGCACTCTGGTAACGATCTTCGGCATTCTTGGCCATCAGCTTCATAATGATCCCCGAGAGTGTCCGGGGATGGCATTTGCCTTGGGCATTCAATAGCTCGTCGGGTGGTATGGGGGTTTGAGCAATATGGGCATGAATCAGGTCTAACGGATCTGCCTTTGTGAAAGGCACAATGCCCACCAGCAATTCATACAGGGTCACACCTAAAGCATAAAAGTCACTCCGGTAATCGATCCCTCGGTTCATGCGTCCGGTTTGCTCAGGGGAGATGTAGGCCAGGGTTCCCTCTAATCCTTTCGGGTTGACCCGTTGATGTTGCTCTCTCGGGAGCAGGGAGGCAATGCTGAAGTCAATCAGTTGAACGTGCTTTGTTTTAGGATGAATGAGGATGTTGGCGGGTTTGATGTCTTTATGGATGATCTGCTGCTGGGCAAGGGTGTGGAGGGCTCCGGCGAGTTGAATGGCGATCTTCAACAATTCCCCAAGATTGTGTTCAGAGTTCTGCCAATAGGTGTCCAGAGAGATTGCCCCTTTGTCAGGCATTACTAGGGCATAACTGTTGCCGTAGCGTTCGAGGGCTAGGGGGTGAACAACATGAGGCTGCTTGAGGTTCCGAGTAATGACGTATTGGTTGCGAAACTGCACCAGGGCATTAAAGCTGGGATGGGGATTACGCAGAACTTTGAGGATGACAGCTTGCTCATCACTCTGACGGATTGCTCGATAGACAAGGGTTCGGGGTCCGTCGTACAGCAGCTCAGTTTCTCGGTAGCCAGTCAGATTCAACATCATCACCAGAATTGCGCAGTTATCAAGCTGGGAGACAGCTATATTCTGCCTTGATTATGGTGAGAAATCTGGATGGGGATTGTGAAGTTTCGTCAAAAATTGCCGAGAGTAATGATATTCAGGCAGTGGGCAAGGTGATGGTAAACGTTGTCCCTTGACCCAGTTCTGAATTGCAGACGATTGTGCCGCCGTGTTTTTCCGTAATGATTTGATGGGCGATCGCCATCCCTAAACCCGTCCCTTTACCCACTGCTTTGGTCGTAAACCCCTGCTCAAAAATGCGCTCCACGGTCTCCGGTTTCATACCACAACCATTGTCTTGCAGTTGAATCTGAACCTGGTCGTCAACAACGGATGTTGTAATCGTAATGATATTCGGACTGACCTCAATTTCTTGATAGCTTTTCTCCTGATTGGCTTCATCAAAGACGTCAATGGCATTGGCTAAAATATTCATAAACACCTGATTGAGTTGTCCAGGAAAGCATTGTACGCCAGGCAGTTCACCATAGCTCTTGCGGATTTGGATCTGAGGACGCTGCTCATTGGCTTTAGTCCGATGTTTGAGAATCAGCAACGTACTATCAATGCCCTCGTGGAGATCAAAATCAGTTTTATGCTCTTGATCCTTGCGAGAGAAGGTGCGTAAACTATCACTGATATTACGAATGCGATCGACCCCTGCATTCATTGAGTTGAGCAGTTTAGGTAAGTCTTCTCGCACAAACTCCAAGTCAATCTCTTCAACCTCATCTTGGATTTGCGGATCATTGTTGGGAGCTTTAGTGAGTAGAATGTCAATCAATCCCAGCAAATCTTGCACATAGTTTTGAGCAGGTTGAATGTTTCCCTTTAGAAAGCCAACCGGGTTATTAATCTCATGGGCAACCCCAGCGACGAGATTGCCTAACGCAGACATCTTCTCGCTCTGTACCAGTTGGAGCTGCGCTTGCTGGAGTTCAGTTAAGGCAGTTTGGGCTTGTTTATAGAGCTGGGCATTTTGGAGGGCGACTGCGGCTTGAGCACAGAGAAATTCAACAATCGTCTGGCGATTAGCGGTGAATACCCCCTTGGTTGTGGGATGTTCGAGATAGGCGATCGCCATCAAGTCCCCCTGATTGAGCAGAGGCACACACAAGACACTCTGAGGTTGATGCTTGAGCAAGTACCCTGCCAAGATTCCTGTAATCTCGGTTTTGGCGTCGTGGATCAGAACGGGTGCTTGGGTATTTTTGACGTATTGAATCAAGCGAATCGGGACGGGACTCTCGGCGGTGAGGAGTTCGGCTTGAGTTTGGGTGCTCACGTTGCCTTCACCCACCTGTTCAGCGGTGGCTTGAAGTTGCCATTGTGACTCGTTGTGCGTGAGCAAGACCATTTTTTGGGCGCCTGCGGTGGTGAGGATAATCTCGGCAATATCACTGAGCAATTGATCAAGTTCGATGGTGCCCGAGAGTTTCTGGGCGGCTTGGAGGATAGCGGCAAAGTCAAGGGCTTCGGAGAGGCTGCTACTACTGCTTGGGGTTTGCGTTTGGAGGGGTGCGGTTAAGGTTCTCGTTAATGTGTCCAAGCTATCGAAGGGGTGAGATTCAACGTGTTGATGTTGCAGAATGGAAGTCAACAGCTCAGGATAGTTGGCTTCGAGGTGGTCAACCTTCGCTTTTGCTCCCCAGCGAGCATAGCAATAGTATGCGTTTTGTAGATGCAGCGCTGCAAAGTCTGCTTTACCCCAATCTAAATAGAATTTGGCAGCCAGTTCGTTAGCCAAGGCTTCCTCTTGGAGATATTCATTGTCTTGGGCACCAGCGATCGCGCGATCGTACAATTCGATCGCTGCTATTTTTTGATCTAAAACCCGATGACGCTCAGCTTCAATTAATTGGTATTTATGCTGATAATTTTGAGGGGAAAACTCTGCCCAAGTTTTGATTTTTTGTTGATTATGCTCAACCTTTTGTAAAATTGCTGTTGAATCCGAAGCGTTATCTTGGGAACCGTAGGTTGCTAACTGACAGAGCGAATCATAAAAATAAAACAAGGGAACAACCAAGTTGCCAGTGACGCCATGCAAATATTGTTCGGCGGCTTGGGCTTGAGTCACCGCCCTGCTCGAATGACCCAAGAGGTAATCAAGGATCATTTGATTAAAATAGATATAGTAGATTGCTGTTGCGTTATTAGCGTCTTGATAAGTTGGCAGCAGATCATTGTAAATTTCTGTATAGGAATGGTTGGCTGACTGAGGAGATTGACCCAGAAGATAAGCGATCGCCTGCTGTAGAATTTGGTTTAAATTGAAGGCATTCTGTTGCTGAAGTTGCTGCCATATTTGATTATAATTAGCGATTTCCCTTTCAAGTTGGCCAAGATTCTTGCCGATTGCATAGGCATGGTAGGCATAAATATAAGTAGCCAGCGAAGAGAATTCTAAGTTGCCTGTTTCTAAACCCACAAAATAGGCAGTTTTCAGAGCGGGCAGTGTGGTGGCAACATGTTCCTTGTAATGTAAGATATCAGCGTTAATCACAAACAGCGTCTCCGCCCGCATTTCTTGGGCATCAAGGCGATCGAGCAGGGCTAAGGCTAATTGACCAAACTGATAGCCCATTGGAATATTGCCAATAACTCCGCAAAGAATCAGACCCCAAAAGGCATAGCCCGAAGTTGATAATGCCGTATTGCCATAGCAGATAGAAAGATTGACTTGCTCCATCACCAATAACGGCAGCAGCATCGGCGCAACTTGATAAGCACAGGGAGAAATGTATTTTAGAATACGGATTGCCGCCTGTTTGTGCGGATCGCTCATCAGTTCTAAGTCGAGCAGTTGTAGGGGATCCCGCCCGGCTAAATTGGCAAATGTTGTTTCAATCGCAGCACTGATATCGTCAGAACTCGGGACGGCTGGCAAATTAATCTCCAATTGAGCACAGATCTGCAAGCCGAACTCAACTGCCTCCGAGAGCTGGCCTTGTGCCATATAGGTTAGGATTTGCACTTCGCAGATCTTAATGCGATCGAGTAATGTCCTTGCTTGCTCATGAACGATCGTGATCAAACGGCTGGCTGCCCCAAAATCTCCGGCAAGACAGGTCACTTCGGCAGCATTCTCATGCAAGGAGAGCGCCAGTGAATAATGGCTATGCCAAGCGGATGGGGGGAGCAGATCTAATCCAAACTGAAAATAGGTTGCAGCGACGGCATAAGCGGCGGACGCTTTGGCCTGACACCCCGCCGTAAGATTCAAGTGTGTGAGTTCTTCGCGTTCGCCAGCACTGGTGATCTCAGATGCGCCTGCATTGAGATGATTCGTAATTGCAAATAATTGTGCATGGTTTTCTCCAAGTCGGTTTTGGCGCAGTAAACGCCGTCCGATCGTCAAGCGAACGAGGGGCTTACGTTCGCTAGGAATCAACGCATCAGCGGCTTGTTGGACGCGATCGTGTAAAAACCGATAGCCGATGGTGTTGCCCTCAATCGGTTCCGGCTCAACTTCACCTTGGAAAAACTTATAGGTTTCGCCAAGCGGTAAAATGATGCCGTCCTCAAGCGCACGCCAAAGTTCTGCAGACACCGCTGTCGAAGTCTGCTCCCCCACGATCGCCAAGGTCTCTAAATCAAATTGGTTGCCAATACAAGCCGCCAATTTTAGGACTTCCTGCGTTGCTGGGGGCAACTTCAGCAAGCGATCGGCCATAAACTCCACCACATCATCGGTGAGCGTGGCCGCTTGCACCTGTGCTAAATCACATTGCCAATATCCCAGATTCCGCTCGAACGTAATCAATCCATCGTCATAAAGTCCTTTCAAGAACTGCGTGGTGAAAAAGGGATTTCCTTGGGTTTTGCGATAGGTTAATTCAGCCAGAGGTCTGGCCAACTCAACGCGACAACTGAGCGTTTCAGCCACCAACTGATGAATGTGATCCTCGGATAACGGAGAGAGGGTCATTGTCGAAATCATCGTGCCTGACTCTCTGGGTGTATGTTCATGAGCCGAGGCAACCAACCCAGGCTCACACTGCTGCGCTAATTCTGCCAGCGTCAGCATCAGCGGATGGGCAGGAAACACTTCATTATCTCGGTAAGCGCCAAGGAGTAGCAGATGTTTTTCTTTCCTCTCTGCCATCAAAACTTTCACAAGATTGAGGGAAGCTGAATCCGCCCACTGCAAGTCATCGAGAAATATGACCAACGGCTGCTCAGGCGTGGTGAACACCGCAATGAACTGCTGAAAGAGCAGGTTAAAGCGATTCTGCGCGGCGGTTCCCGAAAGTGCCGTGGCAGGTGACTGTTGGCCGATGACTTGTTCTAGCTCAGGAATAACATCAATCAGCACCTGCCCATTTTCCCCGACGACTTCGAGAATTTTAGTCTGCCAATGAGCGAGGTCTGCATCCGACTCACTGAGGAGCTGCCCCATCAGCTCACGGAAAGCTTGCACAAAAGCTGAGAAGGGAATATTGCGATTGAATTGGTCAAATTTCCCTTTGATGAAGTAGCCCTTCTGACGAACGATCGGTTTGTGAACTTCGTTGACCACAACCGTTTTACCAATACCAGAGAATCCAGCCACCAGAAGCATCTCACTGCTGCCCTTCGTAACTCGCTCAAACGCATCTAAAAGGGTTTGGACTGCTGCCTCCCGCCCGTAGAGCTTCTCAGGAATATTGAAGCGATCGCACACATCCCGCTCACCCAACTCAAACTCAGGAACCTCCTCCGTATTCTCCAAAGATTGCAAACATTGCTCCAAGTCGTGTTTTAAGCCCAAAGCGCTCTGGTAGCGATCTTCGGCATTCTTGGCCATCAACTTCATAATGATCCCTGAGAGCGTAGTAGAGTAGGTTTGACCCTGGGCATCAAGTAAATCAACTGGAGCGATGGGCGTTTGGGCAATATGACAATGCACCAATGCCAATGGATCGATCAAGCTAAACGGTAACATCCGGGTTAATAATTCATATAATGTCACCCCCAAAGAATAAAAATCTGTCCGATAATCAACCCTTCGGTTCATGCGTCCCGTCTGTTCAGGGGAGATATAGGCTAATGTCCCCTCTAAAACCTGAGGATTGACAAGCTGTTGCTGCTCTTTGGGCAAGAGAGAGGCGATACTAAAGTCAATAAGCTGGATTTGTTGGGTGACCGGGTGAATCAGAATATTGGCAGGCTTGATGTCTTTATGGATAATTCGCTGTTGGTTCAAATAGTGCAGGGCATCTGCTAGTTGTATGGCAATATGGAGAAACTCCGTATATCTGGTAGTTCGGTTCCAAGCTGACTCCTCGGTACGCACATTTTGAGTCTGCCAATATTCCCATAGAGAGAGAAAGCCATCATCAGGCATGACTAACGCCTCACCTGGGCCATAATGCTCAAGACTTAAGGGATGAACTACATAGGGTGAATCAAGATTACGAGTAATGACATATTGATTCCGAAACTGTACCAACTCGTTGAAGTGAGGTGTGGGGTTCCGCAAGACTTTGATAATAACGGGCTGCTGGTCGCCAAGGCGAACGGCCCGGTAGACAACGGTTCGAGTCCCGCTATAAATCGTGTCAGTCTCTTGGTAACCTGTCAGGCTCAGCGTGGTCTTCATTGTAGAGTGTTATAGCAGCGAACAGAAGTCTGTTCTCTTTATACCGAAGAACTGCACCTTTCTCGTGCAGATATTTCCCAATTGTTTATAGATGCATATGGGGGATTCAGTTGAAGTCTATCGAGAGAGAATACCAACTGCTATTGGGCTAAGGTGATTGTAAACGTTGTACCGACTCCTAGTTCGGATCTGCATTCGATCGTACCGCCATGTTTCTCGGTGATAATTTGATGGGCGATCGCCATTCCTAAGCCCGTTCCTTTACCCACTTCTTTCGTGGTAAAAAACGGATCAAAAAGACGAAATTGTGTCTCTTCACTCATGCCGTCCCCGTTATCACTAATCCGAATCAGAATCTGGTTGGTTTTCTTGACAGTTTGAATGCAAATTTGACTCTGGTTGGCTTGCCTTTGGGTGTTAGTACAAGCGCGATCGCGTTCTTCCAACGCATCAATCGCATTGCTGAGAATATTCATAAAGACTTGATTCAGTTGCCCGGCATAGCATTGCACCCTCGGCAAATCACCATAGTCTTTAATGACTTTAATTTCGGGTCGCCAATCCTGTGCCCGCAGACGGGTTTGCAAGATCATTAACGTGCTATCAATGCCTTCATGGAGGTCGATGTCTTTTAAGGCAGCTTCATCGAGACGGGAGAAGGTTCGCAGCGATTTGACAATTGCTCCGATACGATTCGTCCCCACCTTCATCGATTGAAACAGGTGGGGCAAATCCGCTTTGAGAAACTCTAGGTCAATGGCCTCAATTTCATCTCTAATTTGGGGATGGGGGTTGGGATAATGTTGTTGATACAACACACATAAGCCCAGTAAATCTTCCATATACTGATGGGCGTGTGTGAGATTACCGTGAATAAAGCCCACTGGATTGTTAATTTCGTGGGCAACTCCGGCCACCATCTGTCCCAAACTTGACATTTTTTCACTTTGAACCAACTGGGTTTGGGTGTACTGAAACTTAACTAAAAGCGCTTCGAGTTCTTGCGCCCGGGTTTGGCTCTGGGCGAGTAGATCGGCTTGGTTGATGGCGATCGCCACCTGGGCCACAATCCCTTCGAGAAATTCAACTTCCTCATCCCGCCACAGTCGCAGCGCGTGATGCTGAATACAGGCGATAATGCCAAAATTCCCTGATTCAGCACAGACGGGCAACACCAACATAGAGCGGTTGCCTAGAGCGGCTAGGGTTTGCTGCAACTCCGGATCATCAAGGATCGTGACATCGTCCAATTTCACAATCTTTTGATGCTCTAATAAGTCCGACAGGATCTTAAAATTGGCAACCGGATGCTTGCCCACAAAGCTGGGGAAATCGGGATGACATTCTTCAGCAATGACGTCCCAATAGGCTTCTGCCTCATCCCGGACGTGCCACGCAAAGTGACAGCGGTCTACCCCCAAAAATCGCTTAATCTCACGAACGGTGATTTCCAGAATTCGGTCAAGCTCCAGGGAAGTGCGGATTTGATTGGCGATTTGGTTGAGCAGTTGTTCTTGCTTGGCTTGCTGCTGAATCTGTTCGGTCGATTCAACCAAGGCAATTTCAGCGAGTTTGTGGGGCGTGTCGTTGAATACCGAGCCCAGTAGACCGATCGCCTCACCTTGCTCATCGCGCCAAATTTCTCCCTTTGCCCGTAGCCATTGAATCGCACCATCAGGAAGCAAGAGGCGATGTTCGATACGGTATTCCTGCTCGGTTGCTAGGGCCTGACTAATGGCTTGCTGAACCGTATCAAGATCGTCCGGGTAAATGAGGCCTAAATACTCTTCAAAGGTGCCGCCAAAAGAATTCGCCTCTAGCCCCAGAATCTCTTCTACCCCATCAGACCAAACGACTTCATTGGTTAGGCGATTCCAACTCCAGCAGCCCATTTTCCCCGCCTGGAGGGTGAGCTGTAAAATGCGATCTTTCTCCCGCAGAGCCTTGTCCGCTCGCACTCGTTCAATCTCTGCGCCTACGCGAGCCGCAAAAATTTCGAGAATCGAAGCCTGCCTTTCTGACGCACCTGCCATTGCTTCGGTATGGAGAACGGCAATCAAACCCACTACGTTGCTTTGGGAATCAACTAAGGGAATGCCCACGTAACTTTCTGCCCCCATCGGCGCTAAATAGGCATCGTCAGGGAAGAGCGTTTGCACGGAATCGGCATAGCGACAGACCGCCCCCTGCTCAAAAACGTTATGGCAGGGCGTGCCGCTTAAGTCGTATTGGAAGGTTTCGCCAAAATCAGTTTGCATCCAAAACGCGATAACGTTAGCCAGGGTCTTGTTGGCTTGAGAGTGATCAATTTCGGCAATGAGCACGTAGGCAACCTCTAAGGCCATCGCCAGAGACTTGGCGCAAGCGCGGAAAAATTCTGCGCCGGTATGGGCAGCGGTGCCTTCTACGATGGAGTGCAGGGCTTGTTCCTGACGATCGCGCTCTCGTTGCCACCTCACTTTCTCGCTAATATCACGAACAAGAACCAAGGCATGGGTTTTACCTTGATAAGGAAACGGAAGACCTTTGACCTCAATGTCAATAATCTGACCATTGCGATGCACATTCTGCGCTTGACAGGTAAAGATCAACCCCTCTTTAACGTCAGCAATAAACTGGGCTAATAACTCGTGGGAGTTGGGATGAACGATATCGGTGTAGGGCAAAGCCAGGAACTCTGCATAAGAGTAACCGTGCATCTGATGATAGGCCGGGTTGACTTCCACCAATTGTCCCTGCTCTAGATCAACAATGCCCAAACCATCAATGATCGTCTCAAAAACTTGGCGGTATTGGGCTTCTTGTTGGCGCAGTTGTGCTTCGGTAACGTGGCGATCGCTGATGTCGATGACAATCCCATCCCAAATAATGTCGCCGTTGTCCTGTCGTGCGGGTTGAGACAGGGCTTGCAGCCACTTTAACGTACCGCTGGGCGTGATTATGCGATATTGGCAGTCAAATCGGTTGAGCGTCAGGGCTGATTGTTGAATCGCCGCTTGGAGGTGATCGCTATCATCAGGATGAACCAGCTCGAAGACTTGCGCAAAATGCTTGGGTTCAATTCCATAAATTTCGCGGCTTTTTTCCGAAACATAGGGGAACGATTGGGTTCCATCCGGTGCTAAACAATATTGGAAAATCACACCGGGCAGATTGGTTGCGAGTCGCTGCAAGCGTGATTCTGTGGCTTGGAGCTTACGGGTTCTTTGGTCAAATTGAGTGGTTAACGTCTCGTTGCGTTGTTGCAAGGCTCGGACTTGCTGGCGTAAGCGTTGGTTTTCCTGTTCAAGATCACCATTTTGCTGTTGATTATTGTTGGCTGGCCCAGGCATCTGCTGTTACGGTTTCGAGGCTGATAATTAAAAAGTTAAAGGTAAAGAGATTGTGAATATTGTGCCTTGACCCAGTTCTGAGGTGCAGGTAATTTTACCATTATGCTTTTCGGTAATAATTTGACAGGCGATCGCCATTCCCAGCCCCGTTCCTTTACCTACTCCCTTAGTGGTAAAGCCTTGCTCAAAAATGCGCTCTACTGTTTCAGTTTTCATACCGCAGCCATTATCTTGAATTTGAATTTCAACCTGTTCATCAACCACCGAAGTGGCAATCGTAATGGTATTAGGATTTGTTTCAATTTCTTGATAAGTCTTCCCTTGATTTGCTTCTTCAAAAGCATCGATCGCATTAGCCAGAATATTCATAAATACTTGATTGATTTGTCCAGGAAAACACTGAACTTCTGGCAGTTCCCCATAGTTCTTAAACACTTCAACTTTCGGACGCTGCTCATTGGCTTTAGTTCGATGTTTGAGAATCAGCAACGTGCTCTCAATACCATCATGAATATTGAAGGCAGTTTTATGGTCTTGGTCTTTGCGCGAGAAAGTCCGTAGACTATCGCTGATGTTACGAATGCGATCGACCCCTGCATTCATCGAGCTAATGAGTTTGGGTAAATCTTCCCGGACAAACTCTAAATCAATCGATTCAATCTCATCATCGACTGTCTCATTGGCTTGCGGATATTCGGTTTGATAAATATCAATCAATCCCAGCAAGTCTTGCACATAGTCTTGAGCAGGTTGAATATTCCCCTTCAAGAATCCCACTGGGTTGTTAATCTCATGGGCCACACCTGCAACGAGATTACCCAATGCCGACATCTTCTCACTCTGCACCAGTTGAATTTGAGCCTGTTGAAGATCCACCAAAGCTTGTTCTGCTTCAGCTTGGGACTGTTCCGCCTTGGCTTGGGAATGTTGCGCTTGGCCGTAGAGCTGTGCATTTTGTAGAGCAACGGCAGCTTGAGCACAGAGAAATTCAATAATCGTCTGGCGGTTACGAGTAAACACACCTTTGGTGGTGGGGTGTTCGAGATAGGCAATGGCGACAAGATTACCTTGGTTAAGTAAGGGCACACAAAGCACACTTTGGGGTTGATGTTTAAGTAAGTAGCCTTCGAGAATCCCGGTAATCTCAGTTTTGGCTTCGTTGATCAGAACGGGCTCTTGAGTATTTTTGA
>JAAHHN010000194.1 GCA_010672165.1 Spirulina sp. SIO3F2
CGGGGGTTTCTAGCAACTCTTATGGCGTCGAAGCGCTCTTCGATCTCAGCGATGACGTCAGCATCCGGGCTTGGGGTGGCTACACCACTGCTCGCTTAATTGGTCAGGGCGATGGTCAAATTTGGAACTATGCCTTGGGTTTAGTGTTCCCTGACTTGGGCAGCGAAGGCAGCTTGGGCTATATCTTGGGCGGTGCATCCCCCTATCTGGGAGGTCTAGAGGCAAACAGCCAAACTGCTAGCTTCAATAATGACATTCCCTGGCATATTGAAGCGGCTTACAAGTACAAGCTCAGCAACAATATCTCGATCACGCCTGGTTTTATTTGGCTGCTTAACCCCAACCAAAGCGATACCAATAGCGACATTTTGATCGGCGCGTTGCGCACAACGTTCTCGTTCTAACAACACGAAACCAACTGTTTTAGTTTTTTGATTTGATGCTAAAGTTGCGATCGCCTTGTGGAGAAGGGGCGATCGCTTTTTTTTGTGTTCACTCGGCGCTCTCTTCGGGCGATCGCTATCATGAAACCAGAGTAAGTTTTGAGAAACTATGGAGAAACAGATAGTACAGATGCAAAGTGTGACGCTACGGTCTCGGGTCGCTCCTGACGGCTTTTTGAAGGTGCATCTGCCAGAAATGGTAGGTCAAGAGGTTGAGGCGATCGTGGTATATCAGGTGCGTCCGGTATGGACAATGATTTTGTAGGGGCGTTTGCCTGAATTTCATGCAGTATTTACTGGATACAAATGTCTGTATTGACTATCTAAACGGGAATTCTCGCATAGTCCGCGATCGCTTCATGGCAACTCCCATTGAAGAGACGGTTGTTTGCTCTATTGTTAAAGCAGAGTTATTCTATGGGGCGATGCGGAGCCAAAACCCAACCCAAACACTGCGACGGCAGCAAGCCTTTTTAGAGCAATTTATTTCTTTACCATTTGACACCATTTGACGATGAAGCAGCTCTTACTTGTGGACGATTAAGGGGAATCCTAGCCCAGCTCGGCACACCGATCGGTGCTTATGATTTGCAGATCGCAGCGATCGCTTTGGCCAATAATCTAACCTTGGTTTCTCATAACACCCGAGAATTTGAGCGGATTGAGGGTTTGAGCCTGGTAGATTGGCAATAGTAGAGAGAGCACAATTCTTTAGTAACCAGAAATCAACAAGTTGTTTAATATCGCCAGGATGAGCGCTTATAGACCCAAGGCAAAATTGATAATCCACTCAACAGCATCAACGCCATAAACAAAGGTAAAACCATCCCATCCTGAATTGCTTTTTGACCCGTAATCCCCAACCAGGTATAGGCCAACGAACCAGGGATAATTCCGAAAAACGTGCCGATTGCGTAGGTGCGCAACGAAATCGGTGTTAACCCCAACAAAAAATTGACTAAGTTAAACGGGGAAATCGGTGCAAACCGCACAGCGAGCACGAACCGCAGGGGCATCCGACGTACCGAGCGCTGAAACCGATGGAGTTGGCGGTGCTGGCCAAACCGCTGCTGCACCCAATCGTGTAGTAAATAGCGAGCTAAACAGAAAGCAGCGATCGCGCCCAAGGTTGCCCCCAACACTGACCACAACGTTCCCCACCAGAGGCCAAAGACTACCCCGCCAGCAATGGTTAAGATTGTGCCCGGTACTCCTAGCGCGGTAAAGACAGCGTAGGCCACCACAAACAGCAAACCGCCCCCCGATTCTAAACGGTTGACCCAAAACGTCGGTTCAAACAACCCTTGCTGCAACGTGTGGTGGCAGCACCAAACCAGTCCACCACCACACGCTGCAAAAACAGCGAGAACCAGCTTACGCTGATGCACATCTAGCCCTCGACCACTGAGTTATTTTGGGAGACCCCTTGGACATTCGCAGGTGTCTCTTCAATCTGCTCATCCAGCGCTTTCTTGGCAATTTTGGTCACATAAACCGTCACGGCCACAGTCGCCAACAAGCCCACAATATTGAGCACCGTCTTAGCGACACCGCCGCCAGCCGCCTCACCCGCCAACTGAGCCAAAGAGCCAAAGTAAACATACATCACGGTTCCAGGCATCATGCCAATCCAAGAGGCCAAAACATAATCTCGGAATGAAACCTGGGTAACACCGAAGGCATAGTTCAAAAACACAAAGGGAAAAACAGGCGAAAGGCGTACTAGACCAACAATTTTCCAGCCTTCTTTGGCTACTGCTTTATCCACAGCAGCGAATTTGGGCTGACTCTCAATCTGTTTAGCCACCCAGCCCCGAGCGAGATAGCGACCAATGAGGAATGAGACGGCGGCGGCTGAAGTGGAGGCGATTGAAACCAGAATTGAACCTTTGACCACACCAAACAAGGCTCCAGCGCCGAGCGTTAATGCTGCTCCTGAAATAAAAGCTACCGAGGCGACAATGTAGATGGCAATAAATGCGATCGGCCCCCAAGAGCCGAGACCATCCACCCATTGAATTGCTTTATCCAAATAAGTTGTAATTCCAAGTTGTTTGGCAGCAACTAAAACGCCTGCAACTACGATGATCACGCCAAGAAATTTAAGAATAGAAGTCAGCTTTTTATTGCTTGCTCCTTCGGTCATTGGTTTATCCCTCCCAGGATTGTAAATTTAGGTTTAAGGTCGGTTTAAAAATTCAATGTGTAGGTGTGTAAGTTGGGATGAAGCACGTCGGCAGAACCTTCTCGCAGAATAACCCAACAGTGGTGGGTTTGGGTTGAGTTTCCTTGTCGTCAACCCAACCTAACACTACAACTAGGGCTTATCAGGAATATCTTGCCCTCACCCTATCCCTCCAACTTGAGAATTGCCTGAAACTGAGCTCAGATTAAGATGTGCAATTTCTGCCCTCACTCCACCAGTGAACCGCCGCAGCTCGAACCCGCTCCAGCGGTGCAGCCATAACAATAGTTGCGAGTTTGCACCCGCTCAATCAGATCTAAGCGATTAGCTGCCAAGAAATGCCCTAATGTTAGAACTTCATCTGTGGATGTCCGAGCAGGTACACCTTCCATCTGATTGAAGTCACAGTCATAAACCTGGCCCAAATAATCTACCGATAACTCCGTACGGCACATCAGCCCTGGAACAGTTTGAGGGTTATGATTTTGAGCTAAGAACTGGAGATAGGGCTCAATTAAACCCTGACGCTGTAAAAACTGCTTAGTGCGACCAATGGGAATATTGGTAATCGTCAGTAGGTTATTAAATGCAATATCAAAATGCTCACTTAAGTAGGCTTTATAGTCAGTTTCTAGACCCTGTTGATCTGGTGTGAGATTAAACTGAGTATTTGTGGGCAAATTGGGATTGTAGACCAGATCTAGAACGAGGTTGGGGTTATGGCCATAGCCAAGGGCGTTGAGCTGCTGGATTGCCTCAATGGAGCGATCATATACCCCGGCTCCTCGCTGTTTGTCCACATTGCGCTCTAGATAGCAGGGCAAAGAGGCAACCACTCGGACTTGTTGGGCGGCAAAATATTCCGGTAAATCCTCATACCCTGGCTCAAAAAAGATCGTTAGGTTCGATCGCACAATGACTTCTTTGCCATGCGATCGCGCCACTTCGACCAATTGCCGAAAGCCATAGTTCATCTCCGGTGCGCCCCCAGTCAAATCCACTGTCTGAATCGAGTCAAAGCGCTCAATCATTGCAATGAGTTGGGCACAGACTTCCGGTGAAAGTTCCTCTGTCCGCTTCGGCCCGGCTTCCACATGACAATGGCTACAGGCAAGGTTACAACGCCGCCCGAGATTAATCTGCAAAGTAGAGATGGAGGCTTTGGTGAGGGGTTGGCCTAACTGTTGGGCAAAGGGTGTAAAGGTCGGAGCACCGGAGCGACAGGGAGTTTGAACCATGTGGGGTTTTCCTTTCGGGCATAGGGGGATAGATTCTTCAGGCTAACGCAAGGCATGGCCACTGTGTAGTTCATTGAAGATGTTCTGTTGCTTATTGAAAGCGTAGGGTCTGAAATTTCCCTGAGCACTGTGGAAGAGAGGGCTGAGGTAATCCCGTTTTAATTTTTGAAACAGCGTCCTTGAATTCTGACCCCTGACCTACGATGAAGGACAACTTGTTCTTTCGTCCTCGGTTGCGTCATGCATATCAATTGGTCTGGGTCTCTAACCACTCTGCTGTGGCTGGGCTTCGGTGGGGTGTTGGTGAATGGGGTGATGCCACCTGCGATCGCCCAAGTGCAAACAGAAACCACACCCGAAACAGCAACAACACCCACCAGCGGCCTCTTTGTCACCACCCGAGACGGCGAACAACGCGCCTTCCCACTCCAACACACCGAAGTGGATGCCCAGATCGCAGGCAATGTGTCCCGAGTCGCCGTCACCCAAACCTTCGAGAACCCCTTTGACGAACCCCTCGAAGCCATCTATGTCTTCCCTCTGCCTGATGAAGCCGCCGTGGATGAGATGGAAATCAAAATTGGCGATCGCATCATCAAAGGCGACATCAAAAAACGAGAAGAAGCCCGCGCTATCTATGAACAAGCCCGCCAGGAAGGGCGCACCGCTGGCCTGCTCGAACAAGAACGGGCCAATATCTTCACCCAATCCTTAGCCAATATCAGACCGGGTGAACAGATCAAAGTAACGATCCGCTACAGCGATAGCCTCCAGTTTGAAGGCGGTGACTACGAATTTGTTTTTCCGATGGTGGTCGGGCCACGCTTTATTCCAGGTAAACCTCTTGATCCTGACGCACTGCCTCCGGCTGATCCGCTCTGGGAGACCTGGGGCCACGCCACTGACCAAGTCCCCGATGCCGATCGCATTACGCCCCCTGTGCTGCCTCCCGGCATGCGATCGGGTCATGACATCAATGTCACCGTGCAGATTGACGCGGGCGGTTTGGTTCAGGATGTGCGATCGCCCTCCCATGCCATTCAGACCGAGCAAGCTGGCGAAGTCGTCACGGTCACACTTGACCCAGCCGATACCATCCCCAACAAAGACCTGATCTTGCGCTACCGCGTCTCGGGGGCAAACACCGAAGCCACAGTCTTGACTCAAGCCGACGAGAAGGGCGGCCACTTTGCCCTCTACCTCATCCCCGCGTTGGACTATCGCCCCAACCAGATTGTGCCGAAGGATGTGGTGTTTTTGATGGATACCTCCGGGTCGCAGTCTGGTGCGCCGATCGCCCAGTCTAAGCGCCTAATGGAGCGGTTTATCAATGGCCTCAACGCAGACGACACATTCACAGTGATCGACTTTGCCAACGCCACCCAGAGCCTTTCACCCCAACCGCTGGCGAATACGGCAGCGAACCGGGAACTCGCCCTTGACTATGTGGCAGGTCTGAGCGGCAATGGCGGCACTCAACTGCTTAATGGCATTGATACCGTCCTGAATTTTCCGCCAGCGGCGCATGGTCGTTTGCGCAGTGTGGTGTTGCTCACTGATGGACTGATTGGGAACGACAATGCCGTGATCGCCCGGATTAAAGATGAGCTGCCCTATGGCAACCGTCTTTATAGTTTTGGTGTGGGTAGTGGTGTGAATCGTTTTCTACTCGATCGCCTCGCTGAGGTGGGGCGGGGCACGTTGCATGTTGTGCGCCACGATGAACCCATTGATGAAGTCGTCGAGCAGTTTTTTGGGCAAATTAATAATCCCGTGCTGACCAATATTCGCGTGACCTGGCAGGGGGAGGGACGTTATCCCCAGATTTACCCCCAATATGTGCCGGATCTCTTTGCCAGCCAACCGCTGGTGCTGTTTGGTCGCAATCGCGATCGCCAACCGGGCATCCTCCGCGTAACGGGGACAACTGCCCAGGGACGACGCTACAGCGAGACGTTTGAGGTGAGTTTTGATGCCCAAGGCAACCCAGCGATCGCCCAGCTCTGGGGTCGGGCCAGAATCAAGGAACTGATGACCCGGATGACCAGCGGCGAGACGCGATCAGGCGTTGAAGCCGTCACCCAAACCGCCCTAGACTACAACCTTCTCTCCCAATACACCGCGTTCGTCGCCGTTAGTGAAGAGGTGCGGGTTGACCCTGATGGCACAACTCGGACAGTAGATGTACCAGTGGAACTCCTTGATGGCACGCAGTACGAGGGGTTCTTTGGCACGAATGACGACGAGTTAGAATCTCGTGTGCGCTTCCTTGATCCCAGTGGCAGCGGAGTACAGGATGGAGCGACTTACTTCTCTGCGCCATCATCTACTGCTCGTCCTGCACCCTCACCGACTGCGCCACCTCTCCAACCCCAAGCAGTTCCCCCACCTGTTGGTGATACCGCAGTTTATCCAGCCCAAGAAGCGCCAATCAACCCACGTATTGATACTGAGCAGCTTGCTGAAATCCAGACGCAAGTTGAGGTGTTGCACCCATCCCCTGCAAATGTTTTGAGTACGACCGCTCAAAATGCATCGCTAGTTGCGCTCAGTCGCGGGAAACCCTATCCAGACCATACTTCAGACCAGAAAACTATCTTGGTTACCTTGCTCGACTATATCGGAAATCTTGAGCTTCCGAATGACTTAGGGACTAGCCTAAACTTCGAGTTTGTGATTCAAGACGGCAAAGTGACAGAGATTCACTTCCCGGCTTTTGATGTTGCCACTGCTGATATTGAACAGCTGACTCTGGTTCAAGAGATTCGGGATTACATCAACAGTCTGCAATTCCCAACCGATCTGACCAATACCTATGAGGTGCAGCTTTATGTTTATGTCGATTAGACTGCCTGCTCTCTATCGCTACCTGATGTGGCTATATCAGGTTTTGTTTGAATGGCAAGTCCCCACGCTTGAGCCGTTGGTTGATTGTCAGTGCTCAAGCCTTAGTCATTCCCGCGACTTGCGTGATCCCCCCGGCTGCGCCGACTCCCTTAGCAAGGGGGTTTTAGACCCTTTAGTTGTTCATACTGGTGTTAACCATCCCCCCGGCTGCGCCGACCCCCTTCGTAAGGGGGTTGAGAACGGCTTAAACCCACATCCAAACTTTATCCCAGCAGCTTGCGGTGTCACCCCCCTTTCCAAGGGGGGCAGGGGGGATTTCAGGTCTAGCTCTACTGATGCTCCAGCTCCAACTCCCATGAACTCCAAAAGTTCAAACGCCCTCGATCTTATCCTGCTCGAAGACACCATTTGGCTGCTTGTGGGGGAAGTGAATGCCCCCAACTACGACTTTGCTTTGAGTGAGATGTTAGCCTGCCGCCACCCCTGGCAACGAGATGAAGTGGTGAACGCGATCGCACGATTCGGAGCTATCTCAAACTATGACCAGATCTATCAAGAACTTTTAGATAATGGTATACGTCTAATTCACTCTCCCGAACAACATCGCCTCGCTAGCGAATTGCCCCAATGGTATCTGCTGCTGGCAGATCTCACACCCAAAAGCCACTGGTTTGTTGAACCGCCCGCGTTTGATGAGCTTGCAGCCACATTTGGTGTGCCCTTTTTCCTTAAAGGCAGCCGCCAAACTAGCCGCCACCAAGCGGCACTCTCGATTATCCAGAGCCGAGGGGATTATGAACAGGCGATCGCGGCCTACCAAACTGACCCCATTTTGCATTGGCAAAATCTCGTCTGTCGGGAATTTGTGCCCCTGCGCTCTGTGCCCAGTGAACCCAGTGAAAAAATTCCCCCCTCGTTTGAATTCCGGACATTTTGGTGGCGAGGGAAATGTATCGGAGCTGGGCAATATTGGTCAGCACCCCATACCACAACAATCTATCACTGGAGTCCTGAAGAAGAACAAGCGGCATTAGCGATCGCCCAGACCGCAGCAACTCGTCTCAATTTGCCGTTTGTGGCGATCGATGTGGCTCAAACTGCTACAGGTGACTGGATTGTGATTGAATGCAGCGATGCCCAAGAAAGTGGCTATAGCTCAATTTCTCCCTTTACGCTGTGGCAAAATCTAGTTCACGCAGAGCAGCAAGTTTGCCAAGTCATGCGGTAAGGATGAGAAAAATCAAGATGACTTTAACGATTCTTCGTGCAATTCTAACCAGTTTTTTGGGTAGAAATAATCAGGAAAAGCTTCCGCAAAACGGCACATTGCTGCTTGATGTTTTTTAAATAAATAAGCTTCATATTGGGTTGGAATCTTGCCAGATAAACCCACATTTGCAGGGCGTACAATCTGTTTTTTAGCAGCTTCCGGGAGCAGACTTAACTCTAAAAACTCACATAAACGATTAAACACGGTCCAAGCATCGTCTTGCACTTGATCATAAAAAATTAAATGGAGCTGCTCCGGGGCAAAAAACTGTGACCAACGGGTGTAAAGGGCTTGGTAGTCACTAGCTAGGGTTTGGAGTGGGTTATCAAAATAAGTAAACCATTCCGCTTCGGGGATATCTTGAATTTGGCGATTGCGCTGTAGACCCAGCTTATATTTTGCCCGTGACCATGCCCGCTCAACCGGATCGCGCACTGAGATGATGATTTTCAAGTCAGGATAGCGGCGTTTAATTTGTGCGATCGCCTCTGCTTCCAATTCACAATACTTTGGGGTAATATCCCCAGAAACCAAGTGGGGCTTAAAAAGGTTGCGATACCAAGACTCGGTGTGAAAACCCCAAAAGTAATGGACATCCCATCCCAGTTTGGACATATCTAGATGTCCAGCCTTGAGGCTCTGGAAATGTTGGCGGCAACTGTCACGCCAGTAACTGCGACTCTCCCGATAAAACCAATGGGGATCAAAAAAACGGCTGAAATAATGCCGCTGGGGTAGAAAGCTTTTGGCCCACCAATAGCCAATTTCTTTCATCGGCGGTAGATTCGCTTGGGGATGCTGGCGGAGGGATTTGTGCATCCAAGAGGTGGCGGTTTTGGGTGGCCCGATGCCTAAGAAAATGGGTCTTGGTTGATTCTGTCGCATCACTACATCTTCTCTCTTGTGCAGGGCTGAGCTACAGCAATCCTAACCAAGAAACTGAGTTGGCAGCAAGCGACGTGTTTAGCGTGTATTACTCATGAGCGATGAAAGTGTAATGATGGTGAGGTCAATCAAAAGAATTGTACGTTTTTGGGGGCGCCAAGGCATATTGAGTCGAGGGGGGCAGGGGCGATAGATTATGATATCTGCAATGTCCTGGGGCGGGCTGACAATCTCTGCTCTCTTTGTCCTTAACGTGGCCTGGAGCATGGGAAGCAAATAATGTTGCCAATGCGATGGGAACTGCGATCGGCTCGCGGGTTCTGTCCTTAAGGCAGGCGTTAGTACTTGCGGGCATTCTGGAATTCGTCGGGGCTGTATTCTTCAGTCAGCGTGTTGTCCAACACCTTGCCTCTGACATCACCCATGCTGAACAGTTTGCGGATACTCCTCAAGTTTTAGCCCTCGGTATGATGGCAGTGCTTCTAGCCAGCGGCATCTGGATTCAGATGGCTACCCTTTGGGGGATGCCCGTTTCTTCCACCGATGCCATTGTGGGGACGATGGAGAGTTGTGCTCTCACCCTTCTCAATCAACGCGATCTAGCTAAAGATAACTATTCTGTCTCGGATTCTTCTTGTTTATCTAGGGTTAAGAATAGTGCCCCACGTTTTAAGGATGATGCAGAACTTAATTGACGCTGTACTTAGCTTTCTGGAATAAGTTCAAGACCCTGATAAACCTGTTCAATAGGGAAACTTAAATCGATACTTTTAAGCTTAACAATATCACCAAATTTATAGTTAAAGAGCAGCCATTGCCCCGTTTTTGTCTTGTGATAGAGATCCATTTCGATGCTGGTGGAGCTAACGAGTAGATAGTCTTGCAAAACTGGATTTTGACAATACAAACGAAATTTACCGCCCCGGTCGTAAGCCTCTGTACTCTTTGATAAGACTTCAACGATCAAGGAGGGGTAATTGATGTAGTTCTCTGTGCCTTTATCTCGCTCGTCGCAGGTGACGCTGGCATCGGGATAGGTGTAGTTTTGGGTTTGGGCAATTTTGACTTTGAGGTCAGAGTTACCCGTGATGCAGCCCGTACCCATCAGATGGGTATCCAACAGGCCGGTCAGGCGCACGGCAATACGACTATGGTTCACCGTACCGCCACTCATGGCATAAACCTGGCCGTTAATGTATTCGTGCTTCTCTAGTTGTTGTTCTTCCCAGGCAAAGTATGCTTCAGGAGTGAGGTGGACTGGTTTGTCTTGGGCGGCGATCATGGAGGTTTACTGCAATGCTTGCTCTTATTTTAGCGATCGCGCCTTCTCTCTTCTCAATCAACGCGATCGCCATCAACCAACCAGCCGAGTTGTGCACCGTGGTGGAGGCAATGGCGGAGGTTAAGGAAATAGTTCCAGTTGAATCCACAATTGGCGAGCTTTGAGTTGGTTCGGGCTATTGAGTTTGAGGGCGATCGCAGTTGCCCGACCGACGGGTGAAATACCACGAATTTCACCCGTTTCAGAATTAACCTCAAAATGCGTTGACCATTGCATTTGGCGAGGGTGAAACAAGGGCACAATTGTTGCGGTGTCTGGATCAGTGGCGTCGATACGGCTAGCCTTTACGGAGATTGCAGGAGCGACAGGACAGTGCTAAGTTCTGGGGGTCGTTAGACCCACCCCGACAGACAGGCGTGATGTGTTCAACCTCAAACGGGAAGTTGAACACCAATTCTGGCGCATGACAATATTCGCAAGCGTGTTTAGCCCGTTCAGCAATCAGCGCATAGATGGGGTTCATGGAGTGGCATCTTCCCCAAACAGAGCTTGGGTTCGAGCGATTGCCTTTGGCAGTGCGCAATCGCGGCTTCAAGTTCAGCATCAACCAGGTCTTCAAGTTCAGTCTGTTGGGCGATCTGGAGGGTTTGGTCTTGGTCACGGGCTGTCCGCCATTGTTCCATGAGTTGAGCAAGGCGGTTTTGTTGGGCAGCGGGAAAGAAGCGATCGCTGTGGAGGCTCCAGAAGGTGAGGTAGGGGGAAGCACTGGGATCGGAGCGCTGATCGTTGAGGGCATCCAGGGCTTCTCCGGCGGTTTTGCCGATCGCGGAGAGGTTGCCGGAGATGGCTTGGTAGGTGGTTTGACCATCAGGGTTGGTGATGGGGAGGATAGCGACAGCGGTCATGGGGCTGGGTTGCGATGTTTGTTCTATTGTAGCGATTGCCTTTGGCAGTGCGCTCCAGCGCAATCGCGCCTTCTCCCTTCTCAATCAACGTGATCCAGAAAAAGCCAGCTATTCTGCCTCGGCATCTTCGTCACTCAATCCCAACCAAAACCGTAATGCAGCTTCCACTTGTGACAGTTGGTCTGCATCTAAATCGCCCAGTTTTCTGAGGAGTTTGGCGTGGGGAATAGTGATGATATTCTGCACATCGAATGCACCTGGCTTCAAGAAGCGAACCGTGAGCGCGACTTCAAAGCGTGAGCCTCGCAAGTTAGTTGTGTGGGGCACTAGGGCTACCAGAGCACGATCTTGCATCAGGGCAGGAATGCTAACAACTAAGCAGGGTCTGACTTTGGCGGTATATCCCAGGTCAACGAGCCAGACTTCACCTCGATTGGGGCTACTCATTGCCGGCCTCTTCTTCATCTAGAGTCAGGAACAGTGCTTCTGCGTTCAGGACTAGCTCTTCATCGGTAAGGGGAGGGAAGTCAAAGTCCATCAATCGTCGGAGAATTTCTGTGGCGATTTTGAGTTGCTCAGGGTGGGGCAACTGGTCAAATGTGTTGAGAAGTTCTTGGGCTAACACGGTGTTGTTATTGCGAGATGACCACCTGAATTTTAGCAGTGGGGACACTTGGTTTGTTCAATCTCAGTTAACGAACAAACTGATGACTCAAGCCTGTTGTCTTTTGCCCAGTTTTAACCCATCAAAAATATCCTGGGCGGTGATTCGTGAATCAATACTGGGTAAGACTGGAAGTTGTTGATTGTCCCTATCGACTCAATATTCTCGTAATAGCACACTGGATTTTACCTGTGTAGTGAGTGGCCCTGGGATCGATATCGCTAATTATTTTACCTACACTGTTATAGGAACAAAATACAAGATCAACTCACACTTGACGTACAGAATAGTCGAATTTGATGTAACACTTTCGTATACACATTTCTGCAACAAGCATTATTGGCCAAGAGATACACAGTATGATAGAAGCAAGATATAGATAGCGATATAGAAATAGTAATTTCTTTACATACCTTTCTTGCTCGCTAGACTTAGCGAATATATACATCTCTCTAGAGTTGGAAGTTGACGAAAACTCAACTGACACTAGTACACACCCCTCAATTACATCCAGCGAATGCAAATCGATAGTCAAATCTGTATATACTCTATCAGGCTCATATCTCTCGACTGTACGGTAAGTAGTTTCATATATTGGTTCACCACCTTTTACTACCTTCTCCCTTCGAGTTACTACTACCTTCTCCCTTCGAGGAGGATTTTGATGTACGCTGTCCATGTAAGTTAGAAAATCTGTCGAATTTGGAGAGTCTCTTAAATCTTCATAGATTCTGTCTGACCGTACTGTCTTATACTCATCTGACCTTACTGTCTCATAATCAACTGTCTCGGGGGTTCTTCCTATGATTTTTCGTTCTGAGATTACTTCTTGATATCTTCCTCTCCCTTTCACTACACCACTATTCTGTGCTCTCAAGCGATTGTAATCTCGCTTGAGACTACTTCCATTAGCACTATTTCTTGTTAGATAATCGTACTCAAAATATTTTTTTAAGCTTCTGCATACATGAAAAGAAACTAGTGTAATAAACACCACCATCTCCGATCTTTCTAGAGATGTCCCCTTGAAAAAGACTTCTAATATAGAAATCCAGATCATGATTTCCAAGCAAATTTGATCCAAACGAAGATTATCATAGGACATATATGATTTTAAACCTTGAAGACTATAAGTCCAAAGTAGATTCTTTTTCCAAAACATTAAACTCTCCTCTTATTTGATAATTTGAATGAGTTCAGCGTTTCCCATAAATTGTTGGGTAATCTAGCTTTTATTATCATAGAACTTGTTACTGAATAAGTGTACTTTGATTTTAGATGCAGATTTTTTGCTTACTATCAAAAGCCTGAGAGGGTGACAAAGAGGGTCAAAAGCTTTGTGTAGCAAGGAATATAGACTAAGGAGGCAAAAAAAGATAGGTCAATATTAGTGCAAGTGACCTATCCAAACAAAATGATAGCTAAAGAGTACCA